>NZ_JBFAIV010000012.1:0-220753 GCF_040654875.1 Streptomyces sp. NPDC050610
CTGGGAGACACGGGACGACATCCACGACGCCTTCCTCCAACTCGCCCACTGCATGATCCTCACCCGCAGACTCCCAGCATTCTGAAAGGACTCCTTAGGGGTGATTCGCCATCGGCGATCCGGGAGGATGCTGGGTGGTGCCGTACTGTGCGGCGGGCATTCACTGACCAGCAAGGGGGGATCACCGTGGGTCAGCAGACGCTCCGGACGGCACGACGCCGCAGGTTGGGAGCGGAACTGAGGACACTCAGGGAGGCCGCTCAGGTGTCCGTGGAGGCCGCGGCGCGGAGGCTTCACGGCGATGGTTCCAAGATCAGCAGAATCGAGACGGGCAGCTACCGCGGCTCGCGGCTTGAGCTGGAGACCCTGCTGGACCTCTACGGCGTCCCGGAGAAGGACAAGCTGCGGGATCGGCTGATCGCCCTGTCGACTCAGGGTCGGCAGCGCAGCTGGTGGCGACAGCACGGTGATGTTCTGGGGCCAGGGTTCAAGGAACTGCTGATGCTGGAATCCGACACCGTGAGGATCGCGGCTTTCCAGCCGCTGGTCATCCCCGGACTACTTCAGACCAGGGAGTACGCTGCCGCGGTCATTACGGGATCAGGTGAACCACTGTCGCCGGAGCAGATCGATTTCTACGTCTCCTTGCGCTTCGAACGGCAGCAGGTCTTCCAGCGGAAAGAACCGCCCCAATACGTGTGCTACGTGACCGAAAGCGTAGTGCGCCAGGTTGTCGACACCCCCAGGGTGATGGCCGACCAGCTCCGCCATCTTCTGCACATGCACGATATCTTCGGGATCACCATTCAGGTCATCCCCTTCCGAGGCCCGTACGTCAGCGTTGGGGGAGCCTTCACGCTCTTCTCATATCCCGACCCCATGGACCTCGACATCGTCTATGTCGAGCACCTGGATGGCACGTTCTACTTGCAAGAGGACGCCACGATCTCGAAGTACCGCAGGGCAACCGAGGTGCTGAGGTCGGCGGCACTGCCGTCGGCACAGTCAATGAAGTTGATTTCCTCGATCGCACAAGAACTTGACCCGTAGACAGAGAGGGTTCCTTCGTGTTGCGGCACAATCTCCCCGAGCAGAACTGGACGAAGTCGGCCTACTGCGGCGCGCAGCAGGCCGATTGTGTCGAGACGCAGTGCACCGCCGATGGGCTGATAGCCGTGGGAGACAGCAAGGAACGCGCCCTCGGCGCGTTCGTTTTCCCTCGGGCGGTCTGGACGGAGTTCATCGGTGCCGTGAAGCGTGGCGAGTTCGGCGACGTATAGCGGGCTCTCCAACGCGGCGCCGCAGCCAGGTGCGTTGGGTTGGGCTCGCTCCTGGCTGCCGTCACCTCACGGCGTCGACCAGCATGAAAGCCGCCACGGCCAGCAGTACCACCGCGAAAACGCGTTGGAGGCGGGGGCCGGAGATCTTGGTGGACAGGTGTTTGCCGTCCCAGGCGCCCAGGATCGCGGCGCCGATGAAGGGGCCGATCACGGCCCAGTCGAGCGTGGCGGCGGCGCCGGCGCGGGTGGTGAGGGAGGCCAGGGAGTTGGCCGAGATGACCAGCAGGCTGGTGCCTACGGCGGCTTCCATCTCGAAGCCGAGGACGGTGACCAGGGCGGGGACGGCGAGGAAGCCGCCGCCGACGCCGAGGAGTCCGGTCAGCGTGCCTAGCCCGGCGCCGGCGCCGGCTGCCTTGGCCGGGTGTACGTCGCCGCTTCCGGAGCGGGCGGCATCGGCGTCGGCGGCGGGCCGGAGCATTTTGACGGCGGCCAGGGCGGCGATGGCGGCGAAGGCCACGGTGAGGACGGCTTGCGGCAGGTGGGCGGCGGCGGCTCCGACGGCGGCCGCCGGAACGATTCCGGCGGCCGCGAACGCCGCTCCCGCCTTCCACCGCACGTGCCCGGCGCGGGCGTGCGCGTACAGGGCGGTCAGGGATGTGGCGGTGACGATGATCAGGCTGCCGGTGGTGGCCGCGGCGGGGGTGAAGCCGAGCAGGTAGATCAGCGCGGGTACCGCCAGGACGCTGCCGCCGCCGCCCAGTGCGCCGAGCGCCAGGCCGACGACGGCTCCCGCTACCAGGGCCAGGGCCAGGGCCGTCACGTTATTCGCCCCCTGTCACTGTTCCCGCTGGTCCCGACGGCGCGCGGGTGCCCTTGCCGATCGTGGTCGCGTCGGCGCCGGCCGGGACCAGGTAGCGGGCTCCGGTGATGCGGGCCGGCTCCCGGCCGCCGGAGACGAAGTCGTTGTGCACGTGCGTCTCCGCCACGTAGGCGATGCGCACCCCGCGCCGTGCGGCGCTGGCGATCACCTGGGCGATGTCCCGCGGCGGATCGATCACGACCGCCGTCCTCGAACCTCCGGCCAGGTAACTGCGGTTGCCCAGACCCTCGAATTCCAGGGTGTCGACGAAATACACGGTGCGGCTCCTTTCAAAGTTGGTGTACCCGGAAATTGCCGGGCTAGGGGGAGGGGAGGGCGACCGCTATGCGAGGGCGACCGGCAGTCCGGCCGCTTCCCATGCCTCAAGGCCGCCCGCGACGCTGTAGACGGCGGACCGGCCCCCGCGGATCGCCTGCGCGCCGCCCCGCACGCTGCGGGCGCCCGTACGGCAGATGAAGGCAAGCGGGCCGTCGGGCAGTTCCGGCAGCGAGTCCGGCAAGGTGCCGAGCGCGGCGTGGACGGCGCCGGCCGGGCGGCCCGCCGCCCATTCGTCGTCCTCCCGGACGTCGACCAGCGTGAGTTCCCCGTCCAAGGCGCGGCGGTGCGCCTCGGCGGGGGATAGATCGCCGGAGGTCAGGTGGGCGGGCAGGACGGTCCGGATCGCCTCGTAGTTCGAGGCGTGGGCGACGGCTATCCGCTGCCCCATCATCGGGCAGACGTTCATCGCCTCTTCCCAGTGCGAAGCGGACTCCCATTCCGCCACGTTGACGAGACGGAACGCGCTCCCCGGAATGACCGTGCGGAACATGTACGTCCGAATGAAACCGGGTTGAGCGGCCATGATTTCAGCGGCGGGCTGCCAGATGTCGAGATACGAGTTCTCCTGCTCCTCGTCGATCTCGATCGGAATGATCACGACATGGCGGTTTTCCCTATGGCGGTTTGCCATTTGCTGCCTCCTCCGAAGCGCGGCTCTGTGAGAGCCGGGGCTTTTCGGAGGCAGACTGCGCGCACGTGACTATGGGCCGCAAAGAGCGTTGCGAAAACGGCAATTCACGGTTCAGGCCGGGTCGTCCGCCAGTTCCGCCACGCCCGTGATGCGGTGCAGCGGGTACGTACGGACCTCGTCGGCCGTGTGGTCGTACGCCGTCACGAAGCCGCCCTCCACCCGCACCGGCGCGATGACGCGCTGGCTGGCGGCGCCGTCCGCGTTGACGTAGCCGATCCAGACGGCGGAGCCGGTGAGGGCTGCCGCCTGCATGGTGGCGAGGGTCTCGGCGGACGTCGTGCGGGGGAGCCGGCCGTTCGACGGGGGCGGGGAGGCCGCGGGGGTCTCGGCCGGCTTGCGTTCGGCGGTGGCGGCCAGGTCGCCGGCCCTGATGGCTCGTACCGCCGCGCCCAGCAGCGTCTCGTCCGGGACCGGCGGGCCGTCCGGTACGGGCGCGGGGGCGGTACGGGCCGGGGTGCGGTGGGCGTCGGCGCGGGCCACCACGACATCGCCCTCCGCGGACTCGGCGGCCGGTGCGTACCCCATCGCGCGCAGCCCCTCCAGGAGCGCGTCGGGGGCGGTCTGCGCGGCCAGGACCGTGGGGGCCAGGCGGCGCAGCCGCAGGTTGGCCGAGCGTCGGTCGGCGAGGATCTCGGCCAGCAGCGCGTCGTCGTCGCAGCGCAGGTAGGCCGAGGCCGCGCCCACCCGCAGCCGGCCGTGTTTACGGGCCACGTCGTCGATCAGATACGCCAGGGGCTGCGGCACGGGCGTCCGCGAGTGCTCCGTCAGGAACGCCTGGAGGTCCGACGCCGACCGGCCCGCGTCCAGCGCCCGCCGCACCGAACCGGGCGTGAAGCGGTAGACCGTCGCGCCGCCCTTCGACTCCACGTCGGCCAGCACGCCGAGCATGGCCGCCAACGGGCGCTCCAGCGGGCCCGGCGCCACCGCCGTCAGGTCCGCCTGGAGGAGGACGTGGTCGAGGGGGGTGGGGAGGAGCGGGGCCAGCAGCCCGGCGGCTTCCTCGGGGTCCGGCCCCAGCAGCGCCCGGCCGTGCGCCGTCGCCGCGCCCCGGCCCGTGACGCCCAGCAGCTCCGCCTCCGCCAGCGTCCAGCGCGCGATGCGCGAGCGGAGGTCCGTCGTCTCGGAGGCGGCCCCGGCGCGCGGCGGGCGCTCCCAGCGGAGCCGCGCCAGGAGCGAGTCCGGGGTCACCGCCGTGCCCTCCGGCGCCTCCGCCAGCAGCCGCAGCGCGCGGGCCCGTACCTCCGGCGCGGGCGAGCGGTCCAGGTCCGGGCCGAGCGCCGCGAGCGTACGGGCCTTCGCGTCGCGCGTCCCCACCAGCCCCGCGGTACGGGTCCCCGCCAGCCACGCCGTCGCCAGCCGGAGCCAGCGGTCCGCGGCGGGCAGCGCCAGCCAGTCGTCGTACGCGGGCGTCGGCGCGTACCGCTCGTCGGCCTCGCCGTCCGAGGCCAGCAGCCCGGCCCCGTACGCCAGCTCGGCCCAGAACGCCGCCACCGGCTCCGTCACGTCCAGCGCCGCCGCCGTCCGCTTCAGGTCGCGCACGCTCAGCCCGCCGGCCCGCAGCACGAGCGGGCCCGCGCCCGTCTCCCACTCCTTGAGCAGCTCCTCGACCGTGGCCAGCGCCGTGAACGCCTGGCCCGCCGCCGACGCGTCCACCGCCCGCGCCCCGTACTCGGCCGCCGGTACGAGTTCGGGCGGCGTCGGCTCCGGCGTACGGTGCGCCAGCCCGGCGCGCAGGTGCAGCGCCGCCTCCCGCGGCAGCACCACGTTGCCCGGCGCGGCGGGCAGCAGGAGGCCGCGGTCGAGCAGCCACTGGAGGTGCGGGGCCGGGTGCGCGGTCACGGAACCGTACGGCGGGCCCCACACCAGCCGCTCCAGCACCTCCGCGGCCCGCGGCGGCGCCTGCCCGAGCAGCGCCGCCATGCGCGTACGGTCGGTGAACAGCTCCGCCAGCGCCGTCACGGCCGAGACCGGATCGTGCGTCGGGGGCAGCCCCGCCGCGGCGATGATCTCCTGGAGCCGGCCCGGCGACATCCCGGACGTCGCCTCGGCCACGGTGGGGCCCAGCCCCGTCGGCGACGGGTTCGAGGGGGACGGCGACAGCAGTTCGCGGGCCGTACGGACGAGGCGGAGGCGGTCGTCCGGGCCCCAGACGAGGGCCTGCGCGCGGAGGGCCGCCACGGCGTGCGGCAGCCGCTGGGCGGTGGCCTTCGCGTCCGCCTTCGTGCCCGCCTTCGCGTCCGCCTGCGCGGGCTCGCCCGTCATGAGCGCGCCGAGGCGTTCGTACGAGCAGGGGTCCGGGGCCACCGCGAGCGCCTCGGCCGTCTGGAGGGCGAACCGGTCCAGGCGCTCAAGCGCCCGTACGACGGAGGCGCGGGTACCGGCGCGGGTGGCCAGTTGTGTGAGGTCGCCGGGCACGGGACTGAGCAGGTCCGGGCGGGCGCGCAGCAGGTCGGCGAGGCCGTCGTCGGGGCGGGTGCGCAGCTCTTCGGCGAGCGTGCGGGGCGCTCCTGGAGATGTGTCGCTGTGGGCGGGGTCCCGATGCCGCGCGGTGGTCATTCTGCCTACGGTACCGGAGCGCCCCGCTGGGCTTGTGGGGGTTTGGGCGCGGTCCGGTGGGGGAGTCCCGCACACGGACCGGGCGTACCGGGCGGGTCGGGCGGACTGAACGGAGCTGGCTGGACGGGGCGGCCGGGGGGATCGGGCGGGGCCGGTGGCGGATCGGTCGGGGCCGGGCGGTTCGGGCGGGGCCGGTGGCGGATTGGGCGGGGCCGGGCGGTTCGGGCGACGGGCGCGGGTGCGGCCTGGCGGCGGGCCCTCCGTTTCCGCCCCGCCTCGGTTTCCGCCGCGCCTCGGTGGCGGCGAGCCTCCTCGTACGGCCCGCGCGGGGTGTTCGCGGGGATGGGGCTCGGCTAGCGTCGCCAGTGGTACGCGCGCACCTTCGCACTCCCTGGTTCAGACCGCGTCTCGACGTCGAGTTGAGGAGAACCGCCATGGCAGCGACAGCATCCGGCGCATCCGGGGCAGGCACCGGTTCCGGCCCCACCCCCGACCAGGTCGGGGAGATGTACGACGAGTTCGGCGACATGCTCGGCATGCTGCTCGGCGGCACCGCCGTCCACATCGGCATGTACGTACCGCACGACGAACAGCCCCCCGTCACCTCCCTGGTCGGCCTCGCCGACGCCGGGCAGGACAAGCAGACCGAGTTCCTCATCGACACCATCGGCCTGAAGCCGGACGCCCATCTGCTCGACATCGGATGCGGCACCGGAGGACCCGCCATCCGGCTGGCGGAGCGCAGCGGGGGACGGGTCACCGGGATCACCGTCAGCCGGGGGCAGCTCGCCCACTGCGAGGAGCGGCTGCGGGCGTCGCCGGCGGCCGGGCGGGTGGAGTTCGCCCGGGAGAACGCCATGAACCTCGGCTACGCGGACGCCTCCTTCGACGCCGCCTGGTCCATCGACTGCATCCCGCACCTCTCCGACCGCCTCGCCGGACTGCGCGAGGCGCACCGTGTGCTGCGGCCCGGCGGGCGGCTCCTGATGACGGAGTTCACGCTGCGCGGCGTCCCGGACGCGACGGGGCTCGCCGCCTACACCCAGCTGTGGACCTGTCCGCCGCCCCGGCCGCTCCCCGAACTGCTCACCGAGGTGGCGGCGGCCGGGTTCCGCGTCGCGAAGATCCAGAGCATGACGTCCAACGTGGTGCTGTCCGCCGAGTTGATGAACGCGCTCTACCAGCAGCGGCGGGACGAGATCGAGGAGCGGTACGGCAAGGAGACGACGGCCCACACCGACCCGCTGATCGGGCCCTTCCGCGACTTCTGCCGCGACAACGTCGACTACTACCTGCTGTTGCTGTGCAAGGAGGGGGAGTGAAGGACGGCGGCTCCCGCCCCGGCGGCTTCGCCGGGGGCGCCGAGATCTTTCCTTGATCCGCTCCTGTGAGGGTGGCGGTGACGGCCGGGCGAAAACCCGAAGCCCGGCCCTGTCACTGAGGAGTTGACGATCATGCGGAGAATCACGTCGTCAGTCGCCGCCCCGGCTGCCGCCCTCGCGCTGGCGGGCGCCGCCGTGCTGAGCGCTTCCCCCGCCTTCGCGGCATACCCCGCCGCCGCCCACGCCCACGCTGCCGCCTCGACGGCGAAGGCGGTGAAGGCTGCGAAGGCGGCGACCGTGTGCGAAGCCGTCGCGGAGGGCAACGAGGTCAAGACCGCCGACGGCTGGCGCGCGGTCACCGCGTGGAACGTGAGCTGTACCGAGGACCGCACGGTGCGGGTCGAGATCGAGTACATGGACGGCAGGACGGTGAGCAAGGAGCAGGCGGTGGCCGCCGGGGCCGCCTGGAACGACGCCGATGTGCTGCCGACCGCGCGCGGCGTGAACTGCGTCGTCAGCTTCTTCGAGAACGGTGAGCCGCTCACCCACTACTCCATCGTCTGGGACTGACACCCTGACGACCCGTCAAGGCGTCAGGGTCAGAGGGGCGGGCTGAGGGCTTGACGTGCTGATGGCCTGCCGGTCTGACGGCCGACCGTGCCCCGGTGCCGCCACGCGCCGCTCACCGGGGCCCGGTTCGGCCGGTGCGTTCCAGTGGGCGTGGTGGGGACTGCGCGGGCGAGGCGGGCGCGATACCGTCGTGGGCGGCAACCGGACGGGCCCATAGGGGTTTTGGTGGGGATCGAGAGCGATCAGCTCGTTTATGACTATTTGAGCCGGGTCGGCGACCTGGCCCAGCAGCGCGGGCTGCCGTCCGGCGACCGGATGCGCCTGGTCGCGAAGGTGCGTACCGACATCGACCAGCAGCGCGCCGCGCTCGGCATGGCCGAGAACCCCAGCGCCGTGAAGCGCATCCTGACCAAGATGGGCACGCCCGAGAAGATCGTGGAGGGCGCCGGCCCGGCCACCGGCGGTACGGACGGGGCCGCTGCCGCGCCCGTCCACTCGCCCGTCACGGGACGGCCGCGCACCTCCGCGCGCGAGAAGCTCTCGGGGCTCACCGGCCTCGCGGGGCGCGGCGGCCGGGGCGGGCCCGCCGCCAAGGTGCCCGCGCCGCGCGTCGAGGGCGAGCCCGAGCGTTCTCCCACGGCCGCGCTGCCGCCCCACCTCGCGGGCGAGGACGAACTGGGGCCGGGCATCGACGCCCCGGACTGGTGGCGGATCGAGCCGGGGCCGTTCACCGAGGGCGAGACCGTGCACGGCTTCGTCGGCGGCATCGAGATACCCGAGATACTCAAACCCCCGCCGAAGCCGAAACCGGAGTCCGAGCCGGAATCGGAATCCGAGCCGAAGCCCAAGTCGGCCGGCCGCGGGCCCGTCGAGCAGGCGGCGGCCGGGGACGACGAGGACGAAGAGGCGGAGGAGGACGGGGCCGTCGAGGGCGCGGCCGCCCGGCGGCGGCTGCGCATCCTGCCGCGCCGCGGTCCGCGCGAGGGCTCCGGCGTCCGGATGAGCCCGCTGATCCTCCTCGCCGCCGTCCTCCTCGTGGTGGGCGCCGTGCTCGGCAACTGGATCGTCCTCGGCCTGGGCTGGGCGCTCGCCTACACCACGCGCCGGCTCTCCCGTACGGAGTCGCAGTGGGCCGTGATGGTCGTGCCGGGGCTCACGGCGGCGGGCGGGATCGTATGGCTGTGGGGCCGTTCCGCCGAGCACTGGGGCGACCCGATACCCCAGGGGCAGATGGGGCCGGCGCTCTCCGAGACCTGGCCCGTGGTCGTCCGCGTCGCCGCCGTCGCCTCGGCGGCCTTCCTCATCTGGCGGGCCCGGCGGCAGGTCTGACACCCGTGCCGGCCGGTGCGGCCGTTGGCGGGGCTGCCAGGGTCGCCCCTGGGCACGCGCCTTGGGCGCCTTGGGCGCCGCTTCGACGGTCAGGGTGCGGCCGGCCCGATCCGGCGGGCCGGATGGCGAGCGGCGCGCCCCACGCGTGATCAACAGTCCGGGCCGGCCGCCCGGCCGCCCGGTGACCAGCGCGCGGGCAGCCGCCCACCGAGGTCACCCGCGCAAGGCCGCGGTGATGGCGGCGGCCATCGGGGCGCTCGACGCCGGGTTCTGGCCGGTGAACAGGTTCCGGTCGCGAACGGTGAACGGCTGGTAGGCGGGGCCGCCGGTGTGCTTCGCGCCCAGCTCACGGAGGCGGCCGGCGAGCAGCCACGGGGCTCCCTCGGCCGTGCCGAACAGTTCCTCCTCCTCATCGGTGAACGCCGTCATCTCACGCCCGGCGAACAGCCACTCGCCGTCCTCGCCCACCGCGGACAGCAGGGCCGCCGGGCCGTGGCAGACCGCGCCGATGACCTTCCCGGCGGCGTCCGCCTCGGTGAGCAGGCGGCCGAGGTCGGCGTCCTGGTAGAGGTCGACCACCGGGCCGTGCCCGCCGGGCAGCACCACCGCGACGTAGTCGGCCATGTCCACCTCGCCGAGCTTCAGCAACGGACCGAACTCCCGCAGTGCCCGCTCGGCGTGCGCCACGTAACGGGCACAGTCCGGGCCGGCGAGCGCCGGGTCGGCGCTGTGCCGGTCGAGCGGCTGGAGCACCCCGCCGGGGGACGCGAAGTCGACCGCGTACCCGGCCTCGACGAACTTCTCGTGCGGCGCCGCGAGCTCCTCGGCCCAGTAGCCGGTCGGGTAGGAGGAGCCGTCGGCGCGCTCCCACGTGTCGGCGGCGGACATGACGATCAGGATCTTGCTCATGGAGGGCCTCCTGCGGTGACGAGCCACGGGCCGCGCCTTTCGGCCGCGCCCGTTTCGGACATGACTCAAGCGTGCCGGGGCGGAACCCGCCGCAGGCCCTCATCCCGAGCCCTGCCGGACCTCGGACCCGGCTGCCTAGGACGCACAGGTCCAGGCGGGCACGAGCCGCGTCGGGGACACGTCGGGGACAATGGGACGCGTGGCCGATACGCATCGCGAACTCGCCGATTTCCTGCGGCGCGCCCGCGCCCAGGTCGACCCGTCACGGGCGGGCCTGCCGCCGGACGGGCGCGTGCGCCGCGTGCCCGGACTGCGTCGCGAGGAGGTCGCGCGGCTGGCCGGGGTGTCGACCGACTACTACGCCCGCCTCGAACAGGGGCGTCGCATCGTGCCCTCGGCGGCCGTCGTGGCGGCGATCGGCCGCGCGCTCGAACTCGACGCCGCCGGCCGCGCCCACCTCGAAGACCTCATCGGGCTGACCGCGGGGCCGGCTCGCCGGCCGGCCCGCGACGCGCAGCGCGTACGTCCCGGCCTCCACCAGCTGCTCGACGCCCTCGACGGCGAGCCCGCGCTCGTACTCGGCCGCCGCACCGACATCCTGGCCGCCAACCGGATGGCCAAGGCGCTGTTCGCCGACTTCGACCGGATGCCGGCGGCCCGGCGCAACTACGCCCGCTGGATGTTCCTCGACGAGGACGCCCGGTCGCTGTTCGCGGACTGGCAGGACCAGGCCAGGGCCGCCGTCGAGAGCCTGCGGTTCGAGGTCGGGCGCGACCCCGACGACCGGGCCACCGCCGACCTGGTCGCCGAGCTCTGCGAGCGCAGCCGCGAATTCGCCCACTGGTGGGAGCAGCACCGGGTCCACCAGCGCACGCACGGCTCGAAACGGCTGCGCCACCCCCTCGTCGGGGAGCTGACCGTCGAATACGAGACCCTCGCCCTGCCGGGCGATCCGGACACCACGCTGTTCGTCTACACCACGCAGGCCGGGTCGCCGTCCCGGAGCGCCATGGACCTGCTCGCCAGTTGGGCGGCCTCGGCCCCGGGCACCGCGGCACATCGCCCGGGCCATGGACCCGGCCGCGGCGCCATCGACCCATGACTGACGGCCCGGCAGCACTGTCCCGCCGGGCCGTCCCTTCCTCAGGGCCGTCCCTTCCGCCGGGCCGTCCCGTCCTCAGGACCGTCCCGTCCTCAGGGCCGGCCCTTCGACAGGTCCGCCCGTAGCTCGTCGAGGATCTTGTGCGCCGCCGTATAGCCGATGCCCTGGATCCACAGCTGGTCGTCGACCTTGAACACCCGGCCGTTCTTGGCGGCCTTCATGTTCTTCCAGAGCGCGCTCCCCGTGGCCTGCGTCTCCTTCGACTTCCGCGGGTCGCCGTAGGTGGACGTGAAGACGGCGTCGGCGTCGGCCCGGCCGATCTGCTCGGGGCTGACGTCGTACGAGAACCCGTCCTTCGCCTTGTCCACGACGGCGGGCCGGCCGAGGCCGACGTCGGCGAGGAGGGTGCCGATGTAGTTCTGCCTGCCGTAGATGCGGATGTCCGCGCCCTCCACGAACCGCACGACGTTGACGTCCGTGGCCCCCGCCTTCTCCGGGCCGCCCAGCGCGGCGGTGACCCGCTTCGCGTGCGCGAGGTAGTCGGAGACGACCTTCTTCGCCTCGTCCGTCCTGCCGAGCGCCGCCGCGTGCGTGGTGAAGTTGGCCTTCCATGGGAAGCCCGTGGTGCCGGTCATCACGGTCGGGGCGATCTTCGACAACTCCTTGTAGCGCGCCGCGTCCCGGTCCTTGTTGGTGAGGATCAGATCCGGCTTGAGCCCGGCGATGGCCTCCAGGCTGGGCGCGGCGATCCCGCCCACGTCCTTGATGCCGGAGACCTTGTCCTTGGGCAGGTAGTCGAGGAACCCGGTCGCGACGTCGGCGTGCGTCGCGCCGACCGGCCGTACGCCGAGGGTGACGGCGGAGTCGAGTTCGGCGGTGTCGAGGACGACGACGCGCTGGGGGTGGTCCTTGACCGTGACGTTCCCCATGGCCGTCCGCACGGTGTGGGTGCCGGAGCCCGAGGCGGATCCGTTGTCCGATCCCGACCCTGCCCCCGAGCCCGAACCGCAGGCCGACAGGGTGAGGGCGGCGGCCAGGGCCGGCAGGCCCGCGACCGCGCCGCGGCGGCGGAGAGTGCGATGCATGTCAGGACCTCTCGTCGGTGGGGGCGGGCCCGTCGGCGGCTGTGTCTCGGGTTTCCCGTCCTTCCCGTCGGTCCCGGCGGGCTGTGCGCCGCGAGCTGAGGATGCCCCGGTCGGCGCCGGGCCATTCGGCTCCGCCGCGGCGCACTGCGCGCCCCGCGCGCCGTCCCGTACGTCCCTCCGTACGTCCCGCCGTACGTCCCCCCGTACGTTCTACGCGCCGTCCTGACCGCTCGACGCGTCTCGTACGGCCGTACCGGCGCCCGCCCCCGCCTGCCACGGCGCGCCCGGCACCACCAGCGGGCTGCCCGTCACCGGGTCGGGGACCACGACCGACTCCAGGCCGAAGACCTCGCGCACCAGCCGGGCCGTGACGACCTCCGAGGGGCGGCCCCGCGCCACGATCCGGCCGTTCTTCATGGCGACGAGATGGTCGGCGTAGCGGGCCGCCTGGTTGAGGTCGTGCAGGACCGCGACGACCGTACGGCCGCGCTCGTGGTTGAGCTGGCGCACCAGGTCCAGGACCTCCACCTGGTGCGAGATGTCGAGGTAGGTCGTCGGCTCGTCGAGGAGCAGCAGGTCCGTCTCCTGGGCCAGGGCCATCGCGATCCACACGCGCTGCCGCTGGCCGCCCGACAGTTCGTCCACGGACCGGGCGGCGAGCGCCGTGGTGTCCGTACGCTCCATGGCGTCCGTCACCGCGCGCTCGTCCTCGTCCGACCACTGCCGCCACCAGTGCTGGTGCGGCTGGCGGCCACGGGCCACCAGGTCGGCGACGGTGATCGCGTCGGGCGCCACCGGCGTCTGCGGCAGCAGGCCGACGGCCTGCGCGATCTTGCGGGTGGGGATGCGGCTCAGCTCGGCGCCGTCCAGCAGCACCGCGCCGCGGCGCGGCTTGAGCAGCCGGCCGAGCGCCCGCAGCAGCGTCGACTTGCCGCAGGCGTTGGGGCCGACGATGACGGTGACCTCGCCGTGCGGCACATCCAGGTCGAGGCCGTCGACGACCGTACGGTCCTCGTAGGCGAGGGTCAGGTCCCGGGCGGTGAGCCTGCTGGCGGGCCCGGCGCCGCTGTACGGGGGCTCGTCCGGGGTCTTGCCGACGGCGGCGGTGGCGGTGGCGGCGGTGTCCACGGCTCCGGCCTCGCTGCTCCCGGTCCCGGCGCCGTCGTACGGGGGCTTGTCCGTCGGCCCGTTCAGGCTCGGGTTTGCGCCTGTGGTCTCGTCCTCTGGCCCGTTCAGGCTCGGGTTTGCGCCCGCGGCCTTGTCTTCTGGCCCGTTCAGGCTCGGGCTTGCGCCCGCGGCCTTGTCTTCCGGCCCGTTCAGGCTCGGGTTTGCGCCCGCGGCCTCGTCTTCCGGCCCGTCCACGCGCGCGCCTCCGTCCGCGCTCCGGTCCGTCGGCCCGTTCACACGCGCCGCCCCGCCCGCGTCGGCCGCCCCGCCCGGGGTCTCCGCCGTCCCGCCTGGAGCCTCCGCCGCCTTGCCCGTAGCCTCCGCAGCCGCGCCCGGAGCCGCCGCAGCCCCGCCCGGGGCCTCCGCCGCCCCATCCGGAGTCTCCGCCGCCCCGTTCGCCCTCTCGGTCACGCTTTTCCTCCGGTACGGCTGCGGATGATGAGCCAGATCAGATACGGGGCCCCGATGACGGCCGTCAGCACGCCCACCGGCAGTTCCGTCGGCGCGAACAGCTTGCGGGCCAGCAGATCGGCGACGACCACGATGAAGGCGCCCAGCAGGGCCGAGCACAGCAGCGGGATCTGCGCCGTACGCGTCACCCGGCGCGCGATCTGCGGGGCGAGCAGCGCCACGAAGTCCACCGGGCCCGCCGCGCCCGTGGCCATCGACGCGAGCACGACGCCGAGCGCCACCAGCCCGAGCCGCACCCGGCCCAGCCGGACGCCCAGCGCCGTGGCGGTGTCGTCGTCCATCGAGACCGTGCGCTGCGCCCTGGCCGCCCACAGCACGAACGGGCTGAGCAGCAGCAGCGCCCAGGCGAGCGGCGCCGCCTCGTCCCAGCCGCGCCCGTTGAGCGAGCCGGTCATCCACACCTGGGCCTGCTGGGCGACGAGGTAGTCGCCTTTGGTCAGGAACAGCTGGGTGACGGAGCGCAGCGCGACCGCGAAGCCGATGCCGATGAGGACGAACCGCGCGGCGTGCAGCCCGCCGCGCCACGCGAAGACGTAGACGAGCGCGGCGGCCACCAGCCCGCCCGCCACGGAGAGGTAGGGGAGCGCCGCGTACGAGGTGACGCCGAGCGTCATCGCGCCCACCGTCAGCGCGCTCGCGCCCTGGGTGACGCCGATGATGTCGGGGCTGGCGAGCGGGTTGCGCGCCACGGTCTGGATGAGCGCCCCGGCGATCCCGAAGGCGGCGCCGACGAGCAGGCCGACCGTCATGCGCGGCAGCCGCAGCGTTCCGACGACCAGTTCGTCGGGCGAGGGCCGGTCGAAGAGGACCTTGACGACTTCGCCGGGGGCCACGAAGGACTCGCCGACGCACAGGTACGCCACGCACGCCGCGGCCAGCAGCGCGGCCAGCGCCACGGCGACGAGCGCGGCCCGCCGGTGCAGGAGGAAGGAGCCGCGCCCGGCCCGTACGAGCGTGTACCCGGCGGGGCGGACAGGGGCAGGGGACAGGGCGGTCACGAGGCCACCGCCTTCCTGCGGACCAGGGTCACCAGGAACGGCACCCCGATCAGCGCGGTCATCACCCCGGCCGGCACCTCGCTCGGCGGGAAGAGGACGCGGCCGATGACGTCGGAGACGAGCAGCATGACCGGGCCGACGAGGGCCGCCATCGGCAGCACCCACCGGTGGTCGGTGCCGACGATCGCGCGGGCGATGTGCGGCACCGCCAGGCCGACGAAGGCGATCGGGCCGGCCGCCGCGACGCCCACGCCGGTGAGGACCGTGGCGCCGAGGCCGCCCACGATCCGTACGACGGCGACGTTCTGGCCGAGCCCCTTGGCGACGTCCTCGCCCAGCGCCAGCGCGTCCAGGCCGCGTGCCACGGAGAACACCAGCACCAGGCCCACCAGCAGGAACGGCCAGACCTGCCCGACCAGCCCGGCGTCGCGCCCGGCCAGCGAGCCGACCTGCCAGAAGCGGAACTCGTCCAGGGCCGCCGCCCGTGTGGTGAGGACGGCGTGCGACACCGAGGCCAGCAGCGCGTTGATCGCGGCGCCCGCGAGCGCCAGCTTCACCGGCGTCGCCCCGCCGCGCCCGCTGGTGGCCACCGCGTAGACCGCTACGGACGCGAGGCCCGCGCCCGCGAAGGCGAACCAGACGTAGCCGGTGAGCGTGTGCACCCCGGCGAAGGCGATGGCCAGCACCACGCCCACCGAGGCGCCCTGGCTGATGCCGAGGACGCCGGGGTCGGCGATGGGGTTGCGGGTGATGCCCTGGAGGACCGTGCCGGCCATGGCGAGGGCCGCGCCGACCATCAGGCCGACGACGGTGCGGGGCAGCCGCATGGACCGTACGATCTCGGCGCTGTTGCTCGTACCGCCGTGCAGCAGCGCGTCGACGACCTTGGACGGCGCGATCTGGCTGCTGCCGATGGAGAGGCTGAGCAGGACCGCGACCAGCAGGGCGGCGACAGCGGCCGCCGTCCAGCCGACGCGGCGCCGCACCAGATGCGATCTGGGGGTGCTGATCGGGACGGCTGGCATCGCTTCCACTTCGCGGGTTCGGTACTGCTGCCTGGCGTCGGCCGGCGCTTTACGGGCCGGCCCGGGCCATTCCGCGCCGGTCGGCTGATTCGCGCCGGTCGGCACGGTGCGGAGTTGTGGTTAGGCGACGCTAAGTGTACGGGCAGGGGCGCGGCACAATATCGGCATGTCCCCGCATACCCCGAACCACGAGACCACCGCCCGCCCCACGGCTCCCTACAGCGAGCTTGTAGCCGGTGAGCCCGCCTTCACCGTCGGCTTCGACCTCGACATGACCCTGATCGACTCCCGGCCCGGCATCCGGGCCGCGTTCTCGGCGCTGTCCGCCGAGACCGGCGTGTACATCGACGTCGACCTCACCACCACCCGGCTCGGCCCGCCGCTGGAACTGGAGCTCGCGCACTGGTTCCCCGCCGACCGGATCGAGCCGATCGCCGACCGCTACCGCGCGATGTACCCCGAGCACGCCATCGAGCCGACGCTCGCCATGCCGGGGGCCCGCGAGGCGGTGGCCGCCGTGCGTGAACTGGGCGGGCGCACCATCGTCGTCACCGCCAAGCACGAGCCCAACGCCAAGCTGCACCTGGAGTGGCTCGGCATCGACGCCGACGCCGTGGTCGGCTCGCTGTGGGCGGAGGCCAAGGCCGAGGCGCTGCGCGAGTACGGGGCGGCCGTCTACGTCGGCGACCACACCGGGGACGTACGCGGGGCGCGTACGGCCGATGCGCTGTCCGTGGCGGTGGCGACCGGGCCGTGCGGCGCGGACGAACTGCGCTCGGCCGGCGCGGACGTGGTGCTCGCCGACCTGACGGGGTTCCCCGAGTGGGTGCGCGGCTACGTCAGGGAACGGGCCTGACGCCGCTCCTGTGCGATCGACCGCAGCACGCCCGCCGCGGCGATCACGAAGCCGACGCCCATGAGCATGCAGACGACATAGGCGCCCGACGGCAGCGGGTGCAGGCCGAGGAAGAGCGGGGCGACGGTGGCCAGCGTGGCCACCGCGCCGACGAGGAAGACGATGGCACCGATCCGTACCAGCAGGTCACCGGCGCGCGTGGGGCTGGAGGGGGCGGGGGCCCGGCCCCCGGCGGAAGGAGTATCACTCACCCCAACAGGGTAGGTCCCCTAGCCCCGGGGCGTTTGTCCTCATGGGCCAAAGCACAGCGGAACCACCCGAGGACGTCTTGTCACCGGGCCCGGGACCATTAGCCTTGGCACTGGCGGGTCCTGCGGCCCGCTGTAGTGCTATCCAGAGCCGTTTTCAGCTGCTTCCCGACGAGTACGAGGACGAGGACAGACGTGCCTACCGGCAAGGTCAAGTGGTTCAACAGCGAGAAGGGCTTCGGCTTTCTCTCCCGCGACGACGGCGGCGACGTCTTCGTGCACTCCTCAGTACTCCCCGACGGAGTCGAGGCGCTCAAGCCCGGCCAGCGCGTCGAATTCGGTGTCGTGGCGGGCCAGCGCGGCGACCAGGCGCTCACGGTGACGCTCCTCGACCCCGCGCCGTCGGTCGCGGCGGCGCAGCGCCGCAAGCCCGACGAACTCGCCTCGATCGTGCAGGACCTCACCACGCTCCTGGAGAACGTCACCCAGCAGCTGGAGCGCGGCCGCTACCCCGACAAGACGCACGGCGCGAAGATCGCGGGCATGCTGCGGGCGGTCGCGGACCAGCTGGACGTCTAGAATCCCCGGCTCCCCCTCGCCTATGCGAAGGCGAGCGCGTCCGGGCCGAGGGGCGGTACGAGCCCCTCGGCCGCGGCGCGCGTGAGCAGCCCGCGCACCGCCGCGTAGCCGTCCTCGCCGAGGTCGGCGGTGAACTCGTTGACGTACAGCCCGATGTGCCGGTCCGCGACGGCCGGGTCCATCTCCTGCGCGTGCTCCAGCACGTACGGGCGGGAGACCTCCGGGTCGTCCCACGCCATCCGTACGGACGTCCGGGCGGCCTCGGCCAGCTCGCGCAGCCGCTCCGCGCCGAGCGAGCGCTTCGCGATGATCGCGCCGAGCGGGATGGGCAGGCCGGTGGTGGCCTCCCAGTGCTCGCCCATGTCGGCGAGGCGGTGCAGCCCGTAATCCTGATAGGTGAACCGCGCCTCGTGGATGACCAGGCCCGCGTCGACCTTGCCGTCCCGGACGGCGGGCATGATCTCGTGGAACGGCAGCACGACCACGTCGCCGACCCCGCCCGGCACCTGGTCCGCCGCCCAGAGCCGGAAGAGCAGATACGCCGTCGAGCGTTCGCTGGGCACCGCGACGGTCTTCCCGCGCAGGCTCGCCGGGTCCCCGGCGTCGGCGGACTCCCGGGTCAGGACGAGCGGGCCGCAGCCGCGCCCCAGCGCGCCGCCGCAGGGCAGCAGGGCGTAGTCGTCGAGCACCCAGGGCAGCACCGCGTACGACACCTTGAGCACGTCGAACTCGCCGCGCTCCGCCATGCCGTTGGTGATGTCGATGTCGGCGAAGGTGACGTCGAGGGCGGGCGCGCCGGGGACGCGGCCGTGCGCCCACGCGTCGAAGACGAAGGTGTCGTTGGGGCACGGCGAGTACGCGATCTTCAGCGGCTCGTCCCGCGAAGGCTTCAGAGGCTCGTTCATGGGGTTCTCTCCTCTTCGGTTCCGAGTCGGTCCGCCGGGATCTGTACATCGGCCGGGTCCCGCACGTCTGCCAGGTTCCGCACGTCTGCCGGGTTCCGCACGTCTGCCAAGTCCCGCGAGTCCGCCAGGTCCCCCACGTCCGCCGGGTCCTGTACGTGCGCCAGGTCCGCCCACCGGTCGAAGGCGTGTCCCAGCGCGGCCAGGGCCTCGCCGATCCGCCAGGCCGCCCGGTCGCGGGGGCCCACCGGGTTGGAGACGGCGCGGATCTCCAGCGCGGGCACGCCGTGCGCGGCGGCGGCCTCGGCGACGCCGAACCCCTCCATCGCCTCGGCGAGCGCCCCCGGATGACGGTCCGCCAGTTCGGCGGCGCGCTCGGCGGAACCGGTCGCGGTGGACACGGTGAGCACGGTGCCGGCCGCGGCGCCCGTCGCCTCGGCCACGGCCCGTACAAGATGTTCCGGCGCCCGGTGCGCCACGGTCCCGAAGCCCAGTTCGGCCGTGGAGCGGAATCCTTCGGGCGTCTCGGCGCCCAGGTCGGCGGCGACGATCGCGTCCGAGACCACCAGCGAGCCGACGGGCGCGGCGGGCTGGAAGCCGCCGCCGATCCCGGCGGACAGCACGAGCCCGTACGGCTGGGAGCGGAGCGCGGCGGCGGCGAGCGCGGCGGACGCGCCGGCTCCGGCGGCGCCCGGGCCCACGCCTGCCGCGAGCACGTCGAGAACGGGCCCGGCGGGGTGGCGCACCCGGTGCAGTACCCCGCCCGGCACAGCGGTCTCCTCAGGCTCCCCGGCGGGCGACGCGCCGCGCACGACCGCGTCGCGCTCGGCGGGAACGGCGGTGACGACGAGTACGCGCATCAGTCGGGAAACCCTCGGCTCGGCTCGGATCAGGAGCCCTTGCGCTCCAGGTTGAAGTGCCACATGCCCTTGGCCTCGCCCTTGCCCAGCTCGATGACCGTGACGGTGACCTTGTCCATCAGGGTGGCCTGGCCCATCTGGTTCTTCTGCGTGAAGAGGGTGTCCGCGTCGAAGGTGCGGTACGTGTTCTTCGTCGGCTCCGGCATGACCGGCCCGCCCGCGACGACGACCCAGCCGGTGTCGGCGATCTTCGGCTCGACGCCGATGCGCACCTTCGCGCCCGCGTCGACCTTGACGGTCTTGCCGTCCTTCTTCGACAGGCACTTCTCCATCACGGACTTGGCGAGCGCCTTGCCGTCGCCGAAGCAGCCGGCGGTGGCCTCGGAGGTGACGGTGTTCGAGCCGACGGTCACCGTGGCCAGCGGAGTCGGCTTGTCGCAGGCGGTAAGGGCGACAAGCCCCAAGGTCACGGCACCGACGGCGGCAGCGGCGCGGCGGCCCTTACCCCGGGAAAACAGAGCGGTCATGCGGGCAGGTTATCGGTCGCCCCCGCTCACGCCACGCGGGGGTGCGGCGTGCCGCGCCGGGCGGCGGTCAGCAGGCCCCGTACGGAAGCGCCCACGCCCAGCGCCACGACCGCCGCGGCGACCGACATGCCGAGCACCCCGTTGAGCGGCAGCAGGATGCCGATTCCCCCGCCCACCACCCACGACATCTGCAACAGCGTCTCCGAACGCGCGAACGCGGACGTACGGACCTCCTCCGGCACATCGCGCTGGATCATCGAGTCCAGCGACTGCTTCGCGAGCGCCTGCGAGATGCCCGCCGTCGCCGCGACGACGGCGAGCGCCACCGGGCTGAAGAGGACGGCCGCGACGACGGTCGCGGTCAGCGCCGCCGTCAGCACCAGCGCGATCATCGACTCCGGCGCGCGCGAGCGCAGCAGCGCGCCGATGGCCGTGCCGAGCGCGTTCCCGCCGCCCGCCGCGACGGCGACGACGCCCAGCGAGACCGCCGGGCTCAGTCCGCTCATCGGATGCTCGCGCAGCATGAACGCCAGAAAGAAGGTCAGAAAGCCGGAGAGCATCCGCAGCGCGCTGTTGGCCTGCAAGCCGTGCAGTACGGACGAGCCGACCGTACGCAGCCCGAGCGGCCGCGGCCGCCGCTGCTGCCGCGCCTGCCCCCGCCGCCCCCGCTTGGTCAGCGAGGGGGCGCGTACGGGCCGGTGCTCGCGGGTGGTGAGGCGGGCCCGCGCCTCGCCCTTCGCCGAGTCGACCTTGTGGGGCAGCGAGAACGACAGGACCATGCCGACGACGAAGAGCACACAGGCCCCGTACAGCGGCCAGGCCGCCCCGATCTGATGCAGCCCCGCGCCGATCGGCGCGGCGGCCCCCGTGGCCAGCAGCCCGCCGAGCGTCACCCGCGAGTTCGCCTTGACCAGCGAGATCCCCGGCGGCATGAGGCGCGGCACGACGGCGGACCGGACGACGCCGTACGCCTTGGAGGCCACCAGCACGCCCAGCGCCGCCGGATACAGCTCCAGGCTGCCGCTCACCACCGCGCCCGTCATGGTCAGCGCGAGCAGCGCGCGGGTCAGCATCGCGCTCGCCATCGCGGCCCGGCGGCCGTGCGGGAGACGGTCCAGGAGCGGCCCGATCACGGGGGCCAGCAGGACGAAGGGCGCCATCGTGACGGCCAGGTACAGGGCCACCCGGCCGCGGGCCTGGTCGGTGGGGACGGAGAAGAAGACGGTGGAGGCCAGCGCGACGGTGATCAGCATGTCGCCGGCCGAGTGCACCGCGTGCAGCTCGATCAGCTTGCCGAGACCGGACTCGCCCGCGCCGTGCGCGTGCGTCGCCCGCCTGATGAGACGGGCAGCGCCGGTGAACGGGGCGCGCAGGGCGTGACCGGCTGCCCGTCCCGCCCGGCGGAGCGGGCTGCCATGAGCGGACCGGATGGCTCCCACCACGCCATACTGCCCCAAGTCGTGCGGAAGATGGCGCGTTCCCGCTATCTGTCGGTCGGAGCGCGATCATTCGCCGCGCCGACACCGGGCGGCCGCCGGGGATCTGCCGGAGATCTGCCGACGGTCGCCCGGCGGTCTCCCGGAGACGCGCGCGGACTCCGCCGGGCGTCCCCTTCGCGGGTGTCCTTTCCATATCGGGTCGGGCACAGGGAGATCTCCACCCGGCCCGCCGCCCGCGCCGCGCGGACCCGGCGCGGCCCGGCGGTACGGGCACGGGCCCGGCCGCATACGGATGTGAGGCTCGCCGCGGCCCGGGTATCCCCGGCATGGTCGAGCGGGGTAGCGTGCGTAGCGCGCCACCGGCGGTCGTTCTTGGCCGCGCGCCGAGTCTCGATCCCGCAGAATGGGTCATACAAGGTGCGCCCCTGACCGTTCGGGCGCGGACGTCGACGCGGTCCCCAGGTCCGCTCCGTCCGCCGACCCGGCCGTACGGCCGGCGCACTCGTGAGACGGCGTGGAAGAGAGAATCGATCCTGTGAGTGCTGCGATGCGAAGCCGGACCCCTGACCGCCTGTGCGCCGAGGCGGTCGAATTGGCCCGTGCGGCGGCCGAGGAGACGGCGCTCCCCGGAATGGTCGGCGAGCACGTCGAGGTCGCCGCCGAGGGCGACCGCGTCGTCACCCACTTCTTCGCCTGCCAGGAACCCGGCTACCGGGGCTGGCGCTGGGCGGTGACCGTCGCCCGCGCGTCGCGCGCCAAGCTCGTCACCCTGGACGAAGCCGTCCTGCTGCCCGGCCCCGACGCGCTGCTCGCCCCCGAATGGGTGCCGTGGAGCGAGCGGCTGCGCCCCGGCGACATGGGCCCGGGCGACCTGCTGCCGACCGAGGCGGACGACCTGCGGCTGGAGCCGGGGTTCTCCGGCGAGGACGCGCCGCCGCCGAGCTCCGTCCTGGCGGACGAGGCCACGGCGGGGCGGAGCCTGACGGACCTGGCGGACGTCGAGGACGCCGAGCTCACGTCGGAGCGCGATTCGGAGCGCGATTCGGAGCGTGCTTCGGCGCGTGCTGTGGAGCGCACGCCAGAGCCTGCGGCGGGCTCGTCCGCCGAGCCGCCGGCAGGCGGCGGGCCGGTGGCCGGCATGTCGGCGGGCACGACGGACCGCGGCAGCATCGCCGCCGTCGCCGAGGAACTCGGCATGCGCCGGGCGCGCGTCCTGTCCCGGTACGGGCTGCACGCCGCGGCCGACCGCTGGGACGAGCAGTTCGGAGCCAAGACGCCGATGGCGCAGGCCGCCCCGGCATCCTGCGAGAGCTGCGGGTTCCTGGTGCCGCTGGCGGGATCGCTGCGGCAGGCCTTCGGCGTGTGCGCCAACGAATTCGGGCCGGCGGATGGGCACGTCGTCTCGCTCGGCTTCGGATGCGGGGGGCACTCGGAGGCGGCCGTCATGCCGAAGCCTTCGCGGCCGGCGGCTCCGGTCATCGACGAGACGCTGGTCGACCCGCTGCCGCTGCGGCCGGACCGCACGGGCGGGTCGGTCGAGCCGGACGCTCCGGCGGAGGAGCTGGGCCACTCCTGACGGCGTTTCGGGCGTTGGCTTTCCTGTAGGGGCGGATTTCGGCTGCGGGCTGGTTGTGGCTGGTCGCGCGGTTCCTCGCGCCCCTTGGGGTTGCTGGTGTGGTTTTTGGCTGCGGGTGCGCTGTGGTTGATCGCGCGGTTCCTCGCGCCCCTTGGGGTTGCTGGTGTGGTTTTTGGCTGCGGGCTCGCTGTGGCTGGTCGCGCCGTTCCTCGCGCCCCTTGGGGGTGCTGGTGTGGGTTTTTGGCTGCGGGTGCGCTGTGGCTGGTCGCGCAGTTCCCCGCGCCCCTGGGGGCCGCTGGTGTGGGTCGTCGGCCGCAGGCTCGCTGAGGCTCGTCGCGCCGTTCCTCGCGCCCCTTCCGGAGCGGGGCGGTTCTGGGCCCTTATGACGGCTTCGTCGGGTCGTACGGGCGCCGTGCGGACCTCCGTCGTTTGCGGAGCGGGGAGGTGGAGAGCAGCTAGGGGCGGAAGCGCTGTACGTTTCGCGGCAGGCAGTGCGGCGGGAAATTGGTGCGGGGCTAGCAGGGGAGACGACACGTGAGCGGCGCGGCGATGGTGCGAGGAGTTGGCGAGGACGCGGATCCGTTCGGGACCGGGCGGCTGCGGCGCGGGGTGCTGGACGCGTGGGCCGCGTCGCCCGCGCGGTTCCGGGAGGACGCCAACGCCGAGGAGGACCTGTCGCTCGGCGGGTACCGCGACCGGCTCGTCGTCGAACTGGCGCAGAACGCCGCCGACGCCGCCGCCCGGGCCGGCGTGCCCGGCCGGCTGCGGCTGACGCTGCACCCCGGCCGGGACGGCGAGCCCGCCGTGCTGGCCGCCGCCAACACCGGCGCTCCGCTCGACGCAGCCGGCGTGGAGTCGCTGTCCACCCTTCGGGCCTCCGCCAAGCGGGACGCCGAAGAGGGGGAGAGCAGCGCCGTCGGGCGCTTCGGCGTCGGGTTCTCCGCCGTCCTCGCCGTCAGCGACGAGCCCGCCGTGGTGGGCCGCTCCGGCGGTGTCCGGTTCTCGCTCGCGGAGGCGCGGCTGATCGCGGCGGACGCCGCCGCGGCGGCCCCCGGGCTCGGTGCGGAGATCCGCCGCCGCGACGGCCATGTGCCGCTGCTGCGGCTGCCCCTGCCGGCCGAGGGCAGTGCGCCCGAGGGGTACGACACCGTCGTCGTCCTGCCGCTGCGCGACGGCGCGGCCGAGGATCTGACGGGGCGTCTCCTGGCGGGCCTCGACGACGCGCTGCTGCTGACCCTGCCGGGGCTGTCCGAGGTCGTCGTGGAGACGGCGGACGGCGTACGGACGGTGACGCGCCGCACCGACGGCCCGTACACGGTCATCGACGACAGCGCCCGTACCGCCCCCGCCCGCTGGCGCGTCGCGCGCACCGGCGGCCCGCTGGACGCGTCGGTGCTCGCCGACCGGCCGGTGGAGGAGCGGCTGCGCCCGGTCTGGTCGGTGACGTGGGCGGTGCCGGTGGACGCCGACGGCGCGCCCGTACGGCCGAAGACCGCGCCGGTGCTGCACGCGCCGACCCCGACGGACGAGCCGCTGGGCCTGCCCGCCCTGCTCATCGCCTCGTTCCCGCTGGAGCCCACCCGCCGCCACACCGCGCCCGGCGCGCTGACGGACTTCCTGGTGGCGCGGGCGGCCGAGGGGTACGCGGCGCTGCTGGGCGACTGGCGGCCGGTCGGCTCCGGCATCGTCGACCTGGTGCCGGGCCCGCTGGGCAAGGGCGAACTCGACGGCGAACTGCGCCGCCTGCTGCTGGAGCGCCTGCCGAGGGTGCCGTTCCTGCCGAGCGCCGCCGCGGCGCGGGAGGACGATCCGGACGCGGACGGCCAGGACGCCGCCTGGGACGATCCCACCGCGCTCACCGGACCGGCCGCCGAGAGCACGTACGCCCTGCGCCCCGCCGACGCGGAGATCGTGGAGGGCGCCGGGGCCGCGACCGTCTCCGTGCTGGCCGAGCTGTTCCCCAGCCTGCTGCCCGCCGGGCTGGAGCGCCGGGTGGAGCTGCGGGTCCTCGAAGTGGAGCGGGTGCCGCTGGGGGAGATGGTCGACCGGCTGGCCGGGGTCGAGCGGGACCCGGCGTGGTGGCGGCGGCTGTACGACTCGCTGGCCGGGGTCGACCCGGACCGGCTGTCGGGGCTGCCGGTGCCGCTCGCGGACGGCCGTACGGCCATCGGCCCCCGCCAGGTGCTGCTGCCGGGCCCCGACGACGGGGCGCGGCACGACGCGCTCGCCCGGCTCGGGCTGAAGGTCGCGCACCCCGACGCCGCGCATCCGCTGCTGGAGAAGCTGGGCGCGGTCCCCGCGTCCCCGCGCGCCGTGCTGACGACGCCTCAGGTGCGGGCGGCGGTCGCGAACTCGTTGGACGCGGACGACGACGCGTACGGCCTCCTCGAAGGCGACGCGCCGGGCAGCGATGAGCTGGCGGAGACCGTGCTGGCGCTCGTACGCGACGCGCACCTGGCCCCCGGCGACGAGCCGTGGCTGGCGGCGCTGGCGCTGCCCGACGAGGACGGGGAGCTGGCCCCGGCGGGCGAACTCGTGCTGCCGGGCAGCCCGTTCGAGCAGGTCGTACGGGCCGGGGAGCTCGCCGCCTGCGACGCGGAGCTGGCCGAGCGGTGGGGCGAGCAGCCGCTCACCGCAGTGGGGGTGCTCGCCACCTTCGCCCTCGTACGGGCCGCCGACGTCGTCCTGGACCCCGACGAACTGGAGCCCCGCGACGGCGATTTCGCGGAGCCGGACGACGCCGGGCTGCTGGACGCCGTCGACGTGTGGTGCGAGGACGTGCTCGACGGGCTGCCGCAGACGGCGGTGCCCCCGGTGGCCACCGAGATCGTGGCCGTACGCGACCTGGACCTGGTCGACGACGACGCGTGGCCGCTGGCGCTGCGGATGCTCGCCCGGCCGCCGCTGCGGGACGCGCTGACCGCGCCCGTACGGGTCCTGCTGCCCGACGGCACGACGGAGTCGGTGCGGCCGTACGCGGCGTGGTGGCTGCGCGGCCACCCCGTGCTGGGCGGGCGCCGTCCGGCCGGCCTGCGGGCCGCGGGCGGCGACCCGCTGCTGGCGGGGCTGTACGAGGCCGCCGACGCGGCCGACCTCCTCGGCGAGAGCGGCGACGAGCAGGTGCTGCGGGCCCTGGGCGTACGGACCTCCGTGGCCTCCCTCCTGGACGAGCCCGGCGGCGCGGCCGAGCTGCTGGCCCGGCTGGCGGACGACCGGCTGCCGGTCGGCGCGGCCCAGCTGCACGGCCTCTACGGCGCGCTGTCCGCCCTCGACCCCGAGCAGGTCACGCTCCCCGACGAGCTGCGGGCCGTCGTCGACGGCGAGGTGCGGGTCGTGGACGCGGCCGACGCGCTGGTCGCCGACGCCCCGGATCTGCTGCCCCTGACGGAGGGCCGGGCACTGCTGCCCGTACGCCCCGCGCTGGCGGCGGACCTCGCGGAGCTGCTGCAAGTGCGCAGGCTGAGCGAGGAGTTCACGGCGCCCGTGCCGGGCGGCGGCGAGCGGCGCGAGGTGCCGGAAGGCGTGCGGGTGCTGCTGCCGGGCGCGCCGGACTCGTACGTCGAGCACGAGGAGCTGATGGTCGAGGGCGTCGAACTGGATTGGCGCTACGGCCCGGACGAGGTGCTGCACGCCTCGACGCTGGAGGGCGTCGCGGCGGGCCTGGCGTGGGCGGCCGGTCAGTGGCAGCGGCGCTTCGAGGCGGCGGCGCTGCTGGAGGACCCGTCCCGGACGGAGGAGCTGGCCGAGGCCCGCTGGTTCGACTAGGCCCGCTGGTCCGCCGGTTATACGAGCCGGCTGGTCCGCCGGCTATACGAGCCCGCTGGTCTGCTGGTTATACGGGCCTGCTGGTCCGACCGGCCCGCTGGTTCGACCGGCCCGCTGGTACTGCCGGCCCGCTGATTCGGCCAGGGCTCTGTCCCAGGGGCGGCGGCTCCGGCCTCCGCCCCTCCGCCCTTCCACTCTTCCGCCCTTCCACCCCTTCGCGCCGCGCGCCCGGCGTCCCGGCGCGCGGCCGTTGCGTGTCCCGGCGCACCCGTGTACGTCTGTACGGAAAACGAACATGCCTGTGAGCGTGTGGTGTTCCCTGTTCACCACACGCCCCAGGTGCCCGGTCCCCCCAGCACCCCCCTGCCCAAGGTGATCCAGCGCCGTGGGCCTCGGGCCGCAGTGGCCACCCCCGTAAGCCACTGTGGGCCGGCTCCGGCGGCCGGATCACCTGGTCCACGACCCTAGGGCGGCGCGGGCGCGGCGACGAGGTTCACCTTGCACTGCGGGGCGGGTCACGGGTTTCAGAAACCACATTCACCAACATCGGGAGGTCGGGTGCAGACGCGGGAGAGTTCGGAGACCGGCGGCGCCATCGGAGCGCGGTGGAGCATCGAGCGGGCCGAGGACGTGCTGCGGATGCAGAGTCTCGCCCGCTCCGGCGGGACCCGGGCGCTGCTGCGCTGGCTCGCCGCGCGGGCCGGCGGCTGGGCGGGGCTGCTCGACGCCTCCGGCACCGTGCTGTGCGCCGCCATGCACCACCGCCCCGCGATACGGGCGCACGACGGGCACGGCGCGTCCGGGGGGCAGGCGACCGCGCTGGCCGCCGGGGCGGCGCGCAAGCTCACCGACCGCGGGCTGCGCTCGGTGACCCTGGACGGGGACGCCGAGACGGCCGTCCTCTTAGCACTCGGCGGGCCCCGGCACCGGCAGGGCCTCGCCCTCGGCGTCGTGGTGGCCGGCCCGCTGCCCGACCGGCTGTCCGCGCTGCTCGCCGACGTCACGCTGCCGCTGGCCCTGTGCTGGGAGGCGGAGAGCGCCGAGCGCAAGCGGCGGCGGGCGGACCTCGCGGAGTCCCGCAGCCGCGAGGCGGTGCTGCACCTGCTGATGATCGGGCAGCTCGCCACCGCCCACCAGATCGCGGGCGCGCTGCGGCCCAGACTGCCCGAACTGATGCGGGTGTACGTGGCCGAGTGCCCGCCGGGACGCCGCGACGACGTGGTGCGGATGTGCGCCGAGGCCTCCGAGGGGCGCGCCTGGGTGGTGCGGTGCCCCGTCTACTCCGGCCACGTGATCGCCCTGACGCCCCCGCCGCCCGGCGCCGCCGGACCGCTCGACCGGGCACTGACCTCCATGGCGGGCGACTGCGCCGTCGGCGTCAGCGACGACGTGCCGCTGCGGGAGACGGCCGTCGGCTACGCGCAGGCGTTCCACGCCCTCGCCATCGCCCGCGCCCACACCGACCGGTACGCGAGTTTCGGGGCCGCCCCCGAACTGGCCCTCGTGGCGGGCGGCGTGGCCACGCCCTGGGCCCGGGAACTGCTGGAGCCGCTCACTTCCCACGCCCCCAAGCGGCCCCAGGACCCCAGCGGCCAGGAGCTGATCGCGACGGCCTCGTCCTGGCTCGCGTTCTTCTCCCGCGCCACCGCCCATCTGAAGATCCACCGCAACACCCTCGCCGCCCGGCTGCGGCTGATCGGCCAACTGCTCGGCATGGACCTCGACCGGCTCGCCGACCAGTCCGCGCTCGCCCTCGCCCTGCGCGTCCACGCCGCGCCCGTACCGCCGCCCGACCACCGCCCCGGCGACCCGGACACCGCGCCCGCCCACACCCTCGACGACCTGCTGGCGCGCCCCGCCGTCCAGCGGTGGGCCCACATCCAACTGCGCCCGCTCGCCTCCGAGGGCTGCCCGGCCGACCCGTCGTCGACGCTGCGCACCTGGCTGGAGCACGACGCCCAGCTGAGCCGGACCGCCGCCGAACTGGGCATCTCGATCCCCGGCGCGCGCAAGCGGCTGACCCGCCTGGAAGCGCTGCTGGAGCGCTCCCTGCTGCACGCTCCGAGCGCGCGCCACGACCTGTGGCTGGCCTACCGGGCCGTGGGCCTGACGCCCGCCCGAGCCCGGACCTGAGACCGTCCGCTTCTACGGGGCCGGGGCCGGGGCGGGTACGGGTACGGGCACGGCCGGCGCTTCGGCGAGGAGCCGCTCGTACGTGTGGTGGCGGCGGGTCGCCGTGCGGTGGTGCAGCAGCTCCGCCGCCCGTGCGTGCTCGCCGGTGTCGGCCAGGGCGCGCGCCAGGGTGTCCTGGACGATCTCCCGCTCCACTCGCACCCCGCCGATCCGCTCCACCCCGTCACCGAGGCCGGAGAGCAGGCCGACCGCCGCGCCGGGGCGGCCCGCCGTCAGGTGGGCGAGGGCCTCGGCGACCGGGGCGAGGGCCTCGCGGTACTCGGCGCGCGGGTCGCCGGCCGCCCGCCGGGCCAGCGCGTGCAGGTCGTCCGTGGCGGCCTCCACGGCCAGGGCGAGGGCCAGGTTGAAGGTGTGGAAGACCTCCGCCATGCCGCCGGGCGCGGCCAGCAGCCCCCGTACGCGCGCGAGGTCGGTGCGGCCGGCGGGGGACTGCCCGACGAGCAGCAGCCGCCAGTTGGTCGCGGCCCGCATCCCGACGTCCGAGTCGGCCAGCACCGCGTCCGCGCGCCGACGGGCGTCGGGGAAGTCGCCGCAGGCGATCGACTGGAGGGCCGCGTGCCAGTTGAGGTGGCGGAACTGCAGGGCCTCCGGGTCGTCCGCCAGCCAGCGGTCGAGGGCGTCGGTGGCGGCGGGACCGGCGCCCAGCTCGTGCTCGGCGTGCGCGCGGGCGTGCACCGCGACACCGGCCCGGGGGTTCAGGACCAGGGCCCGCCCGGCGAGCTCGTGGGCCTCCTCCACCCGGCCCGCCTCCACCCGCGCCCAGGCCAGCCGGCCCGCCCAGACCCAGCTGTCCGGCCCGGCCCGTACGTACTGCTCCTCGACCAGGGCGTCGCCGCGCTCGCGGTAGGCGGGGTCTCCGCAGGCGTGGAACGCGTCCAGCATCAGCCCGGCCACCTCGTCCGCCGGCCACCGGGCGAAGTGCGCCACCAGGTGGTCGGCCGCGAGGCGGTACTGGCGCAGGGCGCTCAGGAACACGCCGTAGACCAGGCTCGCCTCCCGCGCCCCGGCCGACTGCGCGTCCTCGTACGCGATGACCAGCTCATCCTTCAGCGCCGCCTCGCCGAGGGAATCCCCGGTGGCCAGCATCAGCAGCGCCCGCGCCAGACCGCAGCGCGGCTGCCCGGCCGTCCACTCCCGCAGCAGGGGCAGGCCCTGCCCGCTGAGGGCCAGCATTTCCTGTACGGCCTCGTCGCCCACCGGCTCACCTGTCCGTACGGGCGCGGGCGAGGGGCCCGTCACTCCGAGGAGAGGAGCAGCACGGTGCAGACGAAGCCGCTGTTCCCGCAGTGGTTGCGGGACAGGTGCAGGGGCAGGACGAGGCGGTTGCCGCTCGCCGCGCCGCTGTCGGCGGCCGTGCCGCCCTCGGCCGCTGCGCGGCCCACGTTGAGGCAGCTGTTGCCGAACGCCGGGTTCCCGATCCCGATGATGTTGGCCTCGGCGGTACCGGCCGGGAGCAGCGCCGTCCCCGCCGCCGCGCCGACCACCGCGCCCACTGCCCCGGCCCGTCTGCCCGCAGCCCGCATGTCCACGATTGGTGTCCCTCCGTCGCGGGGGCACCGGCCCCGGTGCTCCCTGTCCAGACCGCGCCACGGAATCCCGGGCCGCACGACGCCCAACGACGAGGACCTCCGCTGGTCACCCTCCGGAGTCATTGACGACAATCAGTAATGAATCAATGAATTCATCAGACCGGGAACCGCTTGCCCACCCAGCGCCAGACGACCTCCAGGACCGCCGAGGCGACGGCCGCGATGCCGACGGCGGCCCACGGCATCGTCGTGCCGACGAGCTTGAGCGCGAAGAACGTCTGGAGCCACGGCGTCACGAGCACGATCAGGAACCCGGCCGCCATCGCCAGGACCAGCCCGACGCGCCACCAGGTGTACGGGCGGGCGATGATCGCGAGGACCCACATGGAGACGATGAACAGCGTCAGCGTCGCGACGCTCGTCTCGGCGTCGAGGGCGCCGGGCCCGCTGTAGCAGTGCCGGGCCAGCAGGTACGCGACGAACGTGGCGGCGCCCGCGATGACGCCGGCGGGCACGGAGTAGCGCATCACCCGGCGCACGAAGTGCGGCTTGGCGCGTTCCTTGTTGGGGGCCAGCGCCAGGAAGAAGGCGGGCACGCCGATGGTCAGCGTCGACAGCAGCGTCAGATGGCGGGGGAGGAAGGGGTACGGGACCTGGGAGCAGACGACGAGGATCGCCAGCAGCACGGAGTAGACGGTCTTCGTCAGGAAGAGGGTGGCGACGCGGGTGATGTTGCCGATGACGCGGCGGCCCTCCGCCACCACGGACGGCAGCGTCGAGAAGCTGTTGTTCAGCAGCACGATCTGCGCGACGGCCCGCGTCGCCTCGGAGCCGGAGCCCATCGACACGCCGATGTCGGCGTCCTTGAGCGCCAGCACGTCGTTGACGCCGTCACCCGTCATCGCCACGTTGTGGCCGCGCGACTGGAGGGCGGCCACCATGTCCCGCTTCTGCTGCGGGCTGACGCGCCCGAACACCGCGCCGTCCTCCAGCACCGCCGCCATCTCGTCCCGGTCGGCGGGCAGCCGCCGGGCGTCGACGGGGTTCTCCGCGCCGGACATGCCGAGCTTGCCGGCGACGGCGCCCACCGAGACCGCGTTGTCGCCGGAGATGACCTTCGCCGCGACGTCCTGCTCCGCGAAGTAGCTCAAGGTGTCGGCGGCGTCCGGCCGCAGCCGCTGCTCCAGGATGACGAGCGCGGTCGGCCGTACGCCCTCCGCCACCCGCGGATCGTCCAGCCCCCGTTCCGTACGGGCCAGGAGCAGCACCCGCAGCCCCTGCGCGTTGAGGCCGTCGATCTCGGCGAGGGACGCGTCGCCGTCCGGCAGCAGCACGTCCGGGGCGCCGAGCAGCCAGACGCTGTCCTCGCCGCCCGGGCCGCCGAGGGCCGCGCCGCTGTACTTGCGGGCGGAGGAAAACGGCAGGGCCTCCGTGGAGCGCCAGCCGTCGGCGGCCGGATACGCGTCGATGATCGCCTGGAGGGAGGCGTTGGGCCGGGGGTCGGACTGGCCGATGGCGCCGAGCACCTGACGTACGTACGACTCGTCGGCGCCGTCGAGCGGACGCAGCTCCGTGACGTCCATCCCGCCCTCGGTCAGCGTGCCCGTCTTGTCGAGGCACACGACGTCGACGCGGGCCAGCCCCTCGATGGCGGGCAGCTCCTGCACCAGGCACTGCTTGCGCCCGAGCCGGATGACGCCGATCGCGAAGGCCACCGACGTCAGCAGCACCAGGCCCTCGGGGACCATCGGCACGATGCCGCCGATCACCCGGCGGACCGCCTCGCGCCAGTCGTGGTTCTGCACGACGAGCTGGCTGACGATCAATCCGATCGCGGTCGGCACCATCATCCAGGTCACGTACTTGAGGATCTGGCTGATGCCGGTGCGCAGCTCGGAGTGGACGAGCGTGAAGCGCGACGCCTCCTCGGCGAGCTGCGCCGCGTACGCCTCGCGGCCGACCTTCGTGGCGGTGAACGCCCCGCCGCCCGCGACCACGAACGACCCGGACATCACCTTGTCACCGGGCTTCTTCAGCACCGGATCGGCCTCGCCCGTCAGCAGCGACTCGTCGATCTCCAGCCCGTCGGCCTCCAGGATCTCGCCGTCGACGACGCACTTGTCGCCCGGACCGAGCTCAATGGTGTCCCCGAGGACGATCTCCCCGGTGGGAATCGCGGCAGCCCTCCCGTCCCGGCGGACGGTCGGCTTGGACTCCCCTATGACGGCCAGGCTGTCGAGCGTCTTCTTGGCGCGCAGCTCCTGGATGATGCCGATCGCCGTGTTGGCGACGATCACGAACCCGAAGAGGCCGTCCTGGATCGGACCGACGACCAGGATGATCAGGAAGAGCACGCCGATGATCGCGTTGAAGCGCGTGAAGACGTTGGCGCGAACGATCTCCCCGGTCGACCGCGAAGACCGGACCGGCACATCGTTGACCTCGCCACGAGCCACCCGCTCGGCCACCTGCGCGCTGCTCAGCCCGGGGTTCCCCGACGGCGGTACGGGCTCTTCGACTGCGGTCTGCGCCGGATCGGTCATGCCAACGACGGTACGGGCCGCACGCCAGGTTCACCCCTCGGATATACGCGTTCGGCCGCGTGGCAGACATTTCATCAACCGTCCACCGACGGAACGCGTCCACCGACAATTCCAGCCGGTCCAGCGTTCGAGGACACGCCGGGCCCAGGCAATCCAGCCGGTCCGGCGCTTGAGGACACCGGGGCTCAGCCAATTCAGCCCGTCCGGCGTTTGAGGACATCTGTGACCCGCGCACTCACGCGGCCCCGAGCCCAGGCAATCCAGCCCGTCCGGCGCTTGAGGACAAAGGCTCAGGGGCGCAGCCCCGAGCCCCAGGGCGCAGCCCGGAAAGCTAGGACTCCGACCGCGGCTCCGCCGCCCCGGCCCCGTGCCGACGAATGGCGGCGTCGCGCTTGCGCACGTACCAAATGCCCAGCAGCCCCAGCGCCGCCGCCGCCAGACAAGTCCAGACCCACCACAGGTGACCGTTGTCGTGGAACCACCCGTAGAAGGGGAGCTGGGCGAGGAAGAGGATGAACCACGCGATGGTGCCGCCGGTGATGGTGGCGACGACATTGCCCTCGTAGGGCTCCGGCGCCTCGTGCCGTGGGGTCCACTTCGTCATGGGTTCCAGCCTAGACGGTGGTGTCGGGGCGGCCCCCCGGGGTGGGGACACGGCCGGAACCGATGGTTCATAGGGGTCTACGCGCGGAGATAGCAATTGATGGCTTGTTTATTCATACTGAAACCGCTCGTATCTGACCGGTTTCTTTCGTTTGATCATCCAAAGATCGACTCACGAGGGTCTGTTCGGCTCCGGAGTGCCCAGTGTTATCGGCGCTGCGGCTGGTCCCCAGCAGTCCCGCTCGCCTTTCCGCGCCTCCCCGGAGGCCCGTACGACTGAGGTCCCGCATGTCCCCCTCGGCCACTGCTCCGGTCGACGCCAAGCCGCCGCTCCCGACGCCGCCCAAGAACCCGATCGACGCGTTCTTCAAGATCTCCCAGCGCGGTTCGACCGTCGCCCGCGAGCTCCGCGGCGGGCTTGCCACCTTCTTCGCGATGGCCTACATCATCGTCCTCAACCCGATCATCCTGGGCGCGGGCGAGGACAAGTTCCATCACCAGCTCGACAACGCGCAGCTGGTCACCGCCACCGCCCTGATGGCCGGGCTGACCACGATCCTGATGGGCGCGATCGGCAATGTGCCGATCGCCTGCGCCGCGGGGCTGGGCATCAACGCCGTCGTCTCGCTCCAGCTCGCGCCCAAGATGAGCTGGCCGGACGCGATGGGCATGGTGGTGCTGGCCGGCCTGGTGCTGATGGTGCTGGTCGTCTCGGGGCTGCGGCAGCGCGTGATGGACGCGATCCCGGGCGGGCTGCGCCGGGCCATCGCGATCGGCATCGGGCTGTTCATCTCGCTGGTCGGACTGGTCGACTCCGGGTTCGTCTCGCGCAACCCGGACGACGCGCACACCACCGTCCCGCTCGGCCTGGGCTCGGGGGGCCAGCTCCAGGGCTGGCCGGTGCTGGTGTTCGTGATCGGCCTGGCGCTGATGTTCGTGCTGACCGTGCGCAAGGTGCGCGGCGCGATCCTGATCGGCATCGTCGCGATGGCCGTCGTCGCGATCGTCATCAACTCGATCGCCACCATCCCGGACGCGGGCTGGGGCCTGTCGGTGCCGACCGTCCCGGACCACGTCGTGGGGGCGCCGGACTTCTCGCTCGTCGGCGACATCAGCCTGTTCGGCGGCTTCCACGAGGTCGGCATCCTCACCGGCTGCCTCTTCGTCTTCACCGTGCTGCTGTCCGGCTTCTTCGACGCGATGGGCACGATCATCGGCGTCGGCGAGGAGGCCGGGCTGACGGACGAGCGGGGGCAGCTGCCGGGCATGGGCCGGATTCTGATGGTGGACGGCGTCGCGGTCGCGGCCGGCGGGTTCGGCTCGGCGTCCGCCAACACCTGTTTCGTGGAGTCCACGGCAGGTGTCGGCGAGGGCGCCCGTACCGGCCTGGCGAACTTCGTGACCGGCGGGCTCTTCCTGCTGGCGCTGATCTTCACGCCGCTGGCGACCGTGGTGCCCTCGCAGGCCGCGACGCCCGCGCTGCTGGTCGTCGGCTTCCTGATCATGTCGGCCAACGTCCGGGAGATCGACTGGAGCGACTTCACCATCGCGATCCCGGCGTTCCTGACGATCATCTCGATGCCGTTCACCTACAGCATCACCAACGGCATCGGGCTCGGCGTGCTGGCCTTCATCCTGCTGCGGATCGCCGACCGGCGGGCGCGCGAGATCCCGTGGCTGCTGAGCGTGGTCGGGGCGTGCTTCCTCGTCTACTTCCTGCTCAACCCGATCGAGCAGCTGCTGGGCGTGAAGTAGCGCGGCGGTGAGGGGTCAGGGCGGCGGGGCGGAGTAGAACGCCTCCGTCGCGTCGACGGAGCGCTGGAACCGCTCGTCGAAGTCGTCCCGAATGAGCGTCCGGACCACGTAGTCCTGGACGCTCATTCCTCTTTTCTCCGCGTGCTGCCGGACTCGGTCCAGCAGGTCGCCGTCCATCCGTAGGCTGAGCACCCTTGATCCCATGCGTGCCAGGGTCCAGGGGGCGGCCGGTCCGGCGGCTGTTTTCCCGCGTGCGCTCACCCGTACGGGTGATGCGGCCGTGACAAGCGCGGGCTGTGACCGCTCGGCCCTTTCCGGTTTTCCTTAGACGGAGTAATGAGTTATGCTAACGACCATGCCGGAACTGTCCAGCCCCGCGCCCCTCGCGGAGGGGATCTCAGCCGCCCCGGACGACGCCGAAGCCGTGAGCGCCCTGCGCTCCGCCGTCATGCGTCTGTCCCGCCGACTCAAGCATCAGAGAGTCGACGAGTCGCTGAGCCCCACCGAGATGTCGGTGCTCGGCACGCTCGCCCGCTGCGGCTCCGCCACCCCCGGCGAGCTGGCCCGTAAGGAGCACGTACAGCCGCCGTCGATGACGCGCATCGTGGCGCTCCTGGAGGCCAAGGGACTGGTCAGGCTCGAACCGCACCCGGAGGACCGCCGGCAGAAGGTGGTCACCCAGACCGAGCAGGCCGAGGCCATGCTCATGGAGAGCCGGCGCAAGCGCAACGCCTGGCTCGCCGAGCTGGTCGGGGAGCTGGACGAGGACGAGTGGGCGACGCTGCGCGCCGCCGCGCCCGTTCTGGAGAAGCTCGCGCACCTGTAAGACGACCCTGCCCCTAGGAGGCGACCCCATTTTGAGTACGGGACCCGGAGCAGACTCCGCACCCGCACCGAACAACGACGACGACATACCCGCCGAACCCAAGCGGCGGGGCGGCACCTTCAGCTCCCTGAGAGTCCGCAACTACCGGCTCTTCGCCACCGGACAGGTGGTGTCCAACACCGGCACCTGGATGCAGCGCGTCGCCCAGGACTGGCTCGTCCTCAGCCTGACCGGCTCCTCCACGGCCGTCGGCATCACCACGGCGCTGCAGTTCCTGCCCATGCTGCTCTTCGGGCTGTACGGCGGCGTCCTCGCCGACCGCTACCCCAAGCGCAAGCTCCTCTTCATCACCCAGTCCGCGATGGGCCTCACCGGCCTCGCGCTGGCCGCCCTGACGCTCAGCGGCCAGGTCCAGGTCTGGCACGTGTACGTGACCGCGTTCGTCCTCGGTCTCGTCACCGTCATCGACAACCCCGCGCGCCAGGCGTTCGTGGTCGAGATGGTCGGCCAGGACGATCTGCGCAACGCGGTCAGCCTCAACTCCGCCAACTTCCAGTCCGCCCGGCTGATCGGCCCCGCCGTCGCGGGCGCGCTGATCACCGCCGTCGGCAGCGGCTGGGCGTTCCTGCTCAACGGCGTCTCGTTCGTGGCGCCGCTGGCCGGCCTGCTGATGATGCGCACCAGCGAGCTGCACAAGGTCGAGCAGGTGCCGCGCGGCAAGGGCCAGTTGAAGGAGGGCCTGCGGTACGTCGCCGGGCGGCCGGAGCTGATCTGGCCGATCGTGCTCGTCGGCTTCGTGGGGACCTTCGGCTTCAACTTCCCGGTCTGGCTCAGCGCGTTCGCCAACGACGTCTACCACTCCGACGCCGGCACGTACGCCCTGTTCAACATCCTCATGGCGGCCGGCTCGCTGGCCGGCGCGCTGCTCGCGGCCCGGCGCGGCACCTCGCGGCTGCGGCTGCTGGTCGGTGCGGCGGTGGTCTTCAGCCTGCTGGAGATGACGGCGGCGCTGTCGCCCTCCTTCGGGGTCTTCGCCGTACTGCTGGTGATCATCGGGATGGTCGGCCTCACGGTCAACGTGACCGCCAACTCCAGCGTGCAGTTGGCCACCGACCCCGCGATGCGGGGGCGCGTCATGAGCCTGTTCATGATGGTCTTCATGGGCGGCACACCGGTGGGCGCACCGCTGGTCGGCTGGATCACCGACCAGTACGGGGCCCGGATCGGCTTCTTCACCGGCGGCCTGATCTCCCTGCTCGCAGCGGTCGGCGTCGGTCTCGCGCTGGCCCGGGTGGGCGGCCTGCGGCTGCGGATAGACCTGCGGCGCGGACACCGGCACGTGGCGTTCGTACCGCGCGAGCGGTCGGCGCGGCAGGAGGAGCTGGCGGCGGTCGCCTGACGTCCTCACTTCACCTGCCGATGGCCGGGGTCCCTCTCCACGAGGGGCCCCGGCCATCGGCGTCACGGGCTCCGGCGCGCCCGCCGCGTCACACGCGCCGCGCGAGCACCTGCCCCGGCCAGCCCTCGACGGTGAAGGTCTCCGTCGGCGTGAAGCCGTTGCGCCGGTAGTAGTCGACGAGCCGGCCCTCGCCGCCCGCGTAGCAGTCGACGCGCAGCAGGTCGATCGACTGCCGGCGGGTCTCCTCCACCGCGTGCGCCAGCAGCGCGCTGCCCACGCCGCGGCCCCGGAAGCGGCTGTCGATGACGAGGAGATGGACGTAGACCTCGGGCTCGTCGGCCGGGGCCACGTACGGGGCCGGGTGCGGGGTGAGCGTCACCGTGCCGGCCGCTTCGCCGTCGATCTCGGCGATCCACGGGGTGCCGGACCGCACGATGTCCGCGACCTTCTCCACTGACGTCGGCCGGGACGACCACGGCTCGGTGCCCCACTGGCCCGTACGCCCCTCGGCGACCAGCCATTCCACGGCGCTGTCCATCATCCCGAGTATCGCGGGGATGTCGCCCGCCCCGCCCTTCCTGATCTCCATCTGCGTCACACTAAGCCGCATGAGGCTGTTTGTCGCCGTGATTCCTCCCGACGAGATCGTCGCGGAACTGGCCGGTGAGGTCCGCAGGCTGAAGGCCCTGCCGGGGGCCGGCCGGCTGCACTGGACCGAGGCCGCGGGCTGGCACTTCACGCTCGCCTTCCTCGGCGAGACGGACGAGACGGTCCTGCCGGAGCTGCGGGAGCGGCTCGGCCGGGCGGCGGCGCGGCACCGGCCGCCGGAGCTGCGGCTCTCGCGCGGCGGCCGGTTCGGGGACCGGGCCCTATGGGCGGGGGCCGCGGGCGAGACGGCGGCGCTGGGGCGGCTGGCCGAGTCGGTGGCGGCCGGCTGCCGCCGCGCCGCCGCCCTCCCGGCCGACGCCCGCGCCTTCCGCGCCCACCTCACCCTCGCCCGCAACCGCGCGGACGCCGATCTGCGCCCGTACGTCAGCGAGCTGGCCGGCTTCGAGGGCGCGCCGTGGACGGCGCGCGAACTCACGCTCGTCCGCAGCCACCTCCCCGCCTCCGGCATCACGGGCGAGCGGCCGCGCTACGAGCCGCTGGCGGTGTGGCGGCTGGGGCGCTGACGGGCGGGGTCCTGAGGGGCCGGTCCGGGACGCTGACGGGGCCGGTTCGGACCGCAGCCGATCGGGCCCGGACCACAGCGTGATCGGGGCCGGGCCGGCGGGCCCTCTGCGTCCGGTCGCCCGGGGCTCCGGATAACCTCGGAGTGTGGACCCCAAGACCCGGAACCGGATCATGACCGGTGTGCTCGCCGTGCTGCTCGTCGTCGTTGTCGTGATGGCGGCGGTCAAGTGACGCGCTGACCAGGCGGTACGGGCGGGCCCGGGGCACGGGCCCGCCCCGCCAGGTCACCAGGCGAACGCCTCCGGGGACGGGCCGGGGCCCGGGAAGATCTCGTCGAGCGCGGTCAGCAGCTCCGGCGACAGCTTCAGCTCGACGGCGCGCAGCGCGGACGCGAGCTGGTCCGTGGTGCGCGGGCCGACGATCGGGCCGGTCACGCCGGGCCGGGTCAGCAGCCAGGCCAGCGCCGCCTCGCCGGGCTCCAGGCCGTGCTTGGCCAGCAGGTCCTCGTACGCCTGGATCTGATCGCGCACGGCCTTGTCCTGGAGGGCGTCGGACGCCCGCCCGGAGGACGTACGGCCGGTGCCGCCCTCGCGCTCCTTGCGGAGCGCGCCGCCGAGCAGCCCGCCGTGCAGGGGGGACCAGGGGATGACGCCGAGCCCGTACGCCTGCGAGGCCGGGATGACCTCCATCTCGGCGCGGCGCTCGGCGAGGTTGTACAGGCACTGCTCGCTGACCAGCCCGTACGAGCCCCGGCGGCGGGCCGCCTCGTTGGCCTGCGCGATGTGCCAGCCCGCGTGGTTGCTCGATCCCGCGTAGAGGATCTTGCCCTGCTGCACGAGGACGTCGATGGCCTGCCAGATCTCGTCCCACGGGGTGTCCCGGTCGACGTGGTGGAACTGGTAGAGGTCGATGTAGTCCGTGTTGAGCCGCTTGAGGCTGGCCTCGACCGAGCGGCGGATGTTGACGGCGGAGAGCTTGTCGTGGTTGGGGTAGGCGGGGCCGTCGTCGAGCGACATGTTCGCGTAGACCTTGGTGGCGAGGACGGTCTTGTCCCGCCGGTCGCCGCCCTTCGCGAACCAGCTGCCGACGATCTCCTCCGTACGGCCCTTGTTGGCGCCCCAGCCGTAGGCGTTGGCCGTGTCGAAGAAGTTGACGCCCGCGCCGAGCGCGGCGTCCATGATGGTGTGACTGTCGGCTTCGTCCGTCTGGGGGCCGAAGTTCATCGTCCCGAGGACGAGGCGGCTGACTTTGAGTCCGGTGCGTCCGAGCTGCGTGTACTCCATGGGGCCATAGCCAACGCCTTCGAGCCCACTCGAATCAAGACAGCGACGCCGGGACGGGCGCGGCGTCCCGGCCGTTTCCGGCGCCGTGCGGTCAAGGCACGGCCGGGCAGTCCTGGCTGCCCGGCCGCGCACCGCGGACCTCTTCGCCGTGCACAGTGGAACGCGAGCGTCCGAAACACCTGCCACTCGGTGAACTCGCGTCCCGGCGCGCGCATCCAACTCCGTGAACGACGCACGGAACAGGCGGCTTTCGGCCGCGGCGCCTCTCCGGTCCCGGGGAGAGCCGCGCGCGGGGAGCCCCGAAGACACCCGATGGAGGAATTCATGAAGTCATGGCGCACTCGTGTCGCTCTCGGTCTCGCCGTCGGCGCCGCGGTGATCACCGTTCCGCTGACCGCCTCGTCCGCTTTCGCGGCCGGCCCCCCGGCCGGCGACGGCTGGCAGCCGGTCGGCGGCGAGTCGTACGACTCCTGGCAGGCCTGCTACGACCAGATGCAGCAGGACCTGCCGCTGAGCCCCCAGTACCACGAGGCCACCTGCGTCAGCGACCCCCAGCCGGGCCTCCCCAACTTCTACTCGGAGTGGATGCGCTGAGCTCGGCCCGCGGGGGCGGATGACCGACAAGGCTCCCGTGCCGACCGGTTGAGGCGTCGAGCCGGACGCTTCCACCACGGCACGGGAGCCTTGCCGTATCCGTCAGTTCAGTTCTGCCAGTTCTGCCAGGCCCGTCAGCTCCGTCAGTTCCGTCGGGCCCGTCAGTTCCGTTGGGCCGTCAGTTGCCCCGCCTCGGGGGAGGGTAGGCGACGAATCCGCCGGGCGTCTCGTTGCCCTGCGCGTCCCAGGACTGCCCCGACCCGTAGCCGGACGCGTCCGGCCTGCCGGTGAGGGGATCGAATCGGACGCCCATTCCGCTCGGCGCGTACCACGTCCGTTTCGAGCCGGCGCTGTGCATGTCGTGCGCCATGTCCGCGGCGGCGGTGGCCATCGGGTGGCCGGCCGTACAGGACATGAGCAGCCCGTCCCGGCCCGGGGTGTTGCGGGCGGCCTCCCGGTACCCGGGGTGATTGCGCAGAATGCGGCTGAACGTCGCCCCGTCCACCTTGACCGCCTTGACGGTGCCCGGGGCCACTTCCACCGGGATCTTGAAGAATTCATTGGACGCGTGAGCATGGACGTACAGCGGGCGGTTGCTCCATGGCGCCTGCGTGGGAGGTCCCGGATTGAAGATCGGCGCTTGGATCGTGCCTTGGATATTTATGCTGTAGACCTCTACGTCCGAGGTCCGCTGGGGCTTCTTCGCCCATGACGTGACCTGCTCGACGTCTCCGGGCTGGGTCGGGAAGGAAATTCCGACCAATACGTTCGCGACGTCCCGCAGCGCCTTCGCTTTCACATGCTGAAAATCGAATCTGTAGTAATTGCCGGCATGGTCCAGGCCGTCCAATGGGCCGCCCTGCCCGAACGTCTGGGCGCGATCGCCCTGCGGCGCCCGCTGGACCGGCCGGGCGGCGGAGTCGGCAGCCGATTCCCGGCCGCTGCCGCGGCGGTCGGCGTTCGGGCGGGTGCGCGCGGACGGCCCCGTGGCCCCGCCGCGCCGCTCCTCGCCGCTGCGCAGCATCTGGACCATCGCGGCGTTCCCCGCGGCCCCCTGCACCCCGCGGGTCGCCTCCGCCATCGTCGAGGGCGTCCGGCCGCCCCCCTGCCGGTTCATGGCGCGCTGCGCGGCGGTCGTGCTCGGGTGCGTCGACGATCCGGCGTCCCCGACTCGCGAACGCGCCGGCGCCGGCCTCGGCGCCGGCGTCTCCGGTTTGTCTCTCGCACGCAATCTGCTGCTCCTTCGCACGCCATGTCGTCGAGTGTGTTACGACAGAACTCTAAGGGGGTCTGGGAGCTGGCAGTTCGCCCAGTCGCAGCCCTTGCCGAGGCGGCTTCTCCGCGCCGCGGGACCGGCGTGCGACGGGCTGTGCCGAGGGGCTCGGCGCGGCGTACGGGCCGTGCCTCCCGCAAGGGGCCCATGGGGCACCGCTCTCTGCCCGAGCCGCTGCCCGGCCGGACCTGGTGTCGCCGGGGCGTGAGTGAATGGATGGGACGAGGTATGACCTCACCCATACACATGGAGGCGAACCATATGCGGTCGCAGTCGGAACAGACCGACGCGGGTACCCGGAGCGCGGCACAGCGTCCCCGCGACCAGAGCGCGTCCGCCCTCCCTCCGCTGACCGCGGCCGAGGTCACGTCGATCCAGCGGCTGGCGAATCCGCGGACCGTCGCCCGCGCCGCCGACCAGGAACAGCACGTCCACGGCGCCGGCTGCGGCCACGGCGGGGACGGGCCCGACGCCGCCGCCGCGCAGAGCGAGCTTCTGAAGTCGGCCATGTCCTCGCCGAGTCAGCCCCTGGGTGGGTCCCTGCGCGCCGAGGCGGATTCCTTCTACCAGAATGACTTCTCTCCTGCACGTATCCACGACAACCCGGTCGCGCAGCGCGCGACCGAGGCCCTGGGCGCGCAGGCCATGACGGTGGGGTCCCATGTATTCCTGGGCCGCGGGGCGGCCGGCAACATGGAAGTGATGGGCCACGAACTCGGGCACGTCGACAAGAACTTGCGGGGCATTCAGGAAACGGGGAACGACAACGGCGCCGGTGTGAGCGTCACCGACCCCCGGCAGGGCTCCGAGCGGACGGCGGAGATCGACGGAGCCGCGTTCGCCTCCGGTGCCGAAACGGCCCCGTCCGTCGGCGCCCATGCCACCGAAGCGGCGCCGGAGGGGGCTGTGCAGCGTTCGGTCGACGAGGCCGCGATGACTCGGATGCGTTCCCTTCAGGGCGTGGCCGGCAACAGGGCCGTCACGCGGCTCCTCGGGTAGCGGCAAGTCCTCCCGGCGGGATCGGGCGGGTCGCGTACGGCGACGGCTCAGGCTGACGCCGCCTCTCTCGGGGGATGAGGGCCCGTCCCCGAGGAGCAGCGGGCGCCTCGCGGTCGCTTCTTACGGAGGCAGCGGGAATCGTCCGCGCCGGTCCGTGCCCGAGTCCGTGCCCGAGTCCGTACCCGCGTCCGTACCCGCGTCCGTACCCGCGTCCGTACGCGCGTCCGTGTCAGCGTCCGTGCCGCTGCCGCTGCCGCTGCCGCTGCCGCTGCCGCTGCCGCTGTCGAGGCCGCGGCGGAGGCGGTCGGAGCCGGAGCCGGAGCCGGAGCCGGAGCTGGGGTCCGGGGTCGGGCCGGTGGTCGAACGCGGGGAGCCGCGGGGCGCGGGCTCCGTGGGGATCGGCGGGTCGACGCTCGGCGGCGGGGGAGTGGGGGAGGCGGCCGGGCCGTAGGCGGGCGGCACTTGATGGGGCCGCAGTGGGCTGCCGGGCAGCAGCAGGTACAGGGACACGGACGCCGCGACCGCGCCGACGGCGGCGAGTACGGTCCGCCGCACCCGGCGCGTGCCCCAGGCGCGGCCGGCCGGCGGGGGCGCGGGCGCCAGGTCGTGCGGGGTGATCAGGGCGGCGCGGGCGTCGAGGGCCGCGCGCAGCCGCGCTTCGGTCTCGGCGTGCTCGGCGTGGCGGTCGGCCGCCGCGCCGGGGTGGCGTGGGCTCAACGGTCCGCCTCCAGCAGTCTCTTCTCCAGGGCGTCCAGCGCGCGGCTCGCGGTGGACTTCACGGTGCCGCGGGACAGCCCGAGGGTCTCCGCGATCTGCGCCTCGGTCAGCTCCGACCAGTAGCGCAGCACCAGCACCTCGCGCTGACGCTCCGTCAACTTGGCCAGTGCGTCGAGCACTTCGCCGTGCTCCTCGGCGAGCAGCAGCCGCTCGTCGACCGGCGGCCCGTACCCCTCGTGCGGCGGCGTGTACGCGCGCGCCGTACGGCGACGTCGCAGCACCGAGCGCGCGGCGTTGACGACCGCCGTGTGCAGATACGCCGCCGCGTCCTGGAGGTCGTCCAGCGACGCCCCGTGCCTGCGGCACACCGCGGTGAACGCGTCCTGCACGACGTCCTCCGCGGTATGCCGGTCATCGACCAGGAACACCGCCAGCCGCACCATCTCCAGCCGCCGCGCGTGGTACAGGTCGGCCAGGGTGGGACGGTGCGCCGACCCCGGCGGATCCTCGCCGGGACGTACCGCGCGCAGATGACGACGCCCGTAGAGCGGCGTGTCGGCGGCGGGCTGCGGGGCGTCGGGCCGCGCCCCGGCCGCGCGCGTACGGCGCAGCAGCAGCCGCGCCCGCCGCAGGAGCCCGCCGCCGCGCGGGGCATGACCCGCCGACGCCGCCGCCCCCGGCGGGAGCAGCGGCGCCGGCGATAGGGATATGGGGTGCATAGACCTCGTTCACCTCGGTGTTCACCTCGGTCGAAGGCGCCTTCACCCCATCCAGACGTATGACTCAGGTCCGGGTTGCGGCCGACCGGTGAGAGATTTCCGACGGGCCGGGGAGCGGGGGCGCCGGGCACGTCGTGTCATGGGCCGGGAGATCGCCGTCGAACAGGTACTTCTCGACGAGGGAGTCCACGCACGGGTTGCCGTTCAGGTACTGGCCGTGGTCGCCGCCCTCCACCGTCACCAGGCGCGAGCCGCGCAGCCCCCGGTGCGCGGCGACGGCGCCCTCGTAGTACGTGGCGGGGTCGCGCAGCGAGTTGAGCATGAGGGTCGGCGGCAGCCCCTCGCCGGTGACGTTCACCTGCGGGGCGGCGGTGTCGGGCCAGTACGCGCAGGTGGCGGCGTAGGCCAGTTCGCGAGGGCCGACGAGCGGGTACTTACGGGCGTCCCTGGCCGAGCGCTCCACCCAGTGGCCGATGTCGTGGCTCCACGCGTTGTCGTTGCAGGTCACCGAGAAGAACTCGGCGGCGAACTCCTTGCTCTGGTACGAGTCGAAGACGTGCGGCACGAGCGCGCGTTCGTCCGCGGTCGCGGTGTCCCAGTGGTCGAGGGCGGCCAGCGCCCGTGCCAGGACAGGGAAGCCGGCCGCCTTGTAGATCGCCTGGATCGTGCCGTTGTCCAGCTGGTTCGGCCCGATGACCGACGTCCCCACCGTCAGCGGCCGGTCGTGCAGCGCCCGGCGGCGCGCCTCCCACTTCGCCCGCACCTCGGCGGCCGTACGCCCGTAGTGGTACACCGAGTCGTATTTCGCGAGCCACGGCAGGAAGTCCTGCTCGAACCGGCGCTGGAAGCTGCGCGGCTGGCCGGACTCCCACTGGTCCATCCCGGCGGTGAAGTCGATGTTGCTGTCCAGCACGGCGCGGCGCACGCGCCGCGGGAACACCGTCGCGTAGTACGCGCCGACCTTCGTGGCGTAGGAGCCCCCGTAGTACGAGATCTTCTCCGCCCCGAGCAGCGAGCGGTACAGGTCCATGTCCCGTGCCGTCTGCTCGGTGGTCAGATACGGCAGCAGGCCGCCCGTGCGCCGCTGACAGTTCTCGGCCATCGCGCGCGACCGGTCCAGGACCCCCTGGATCGCGGCGGGCGAGCGGTCGCGGAGGTCGTGCGCGTAGAAGTCCTTGAACTCCGCCGGGGTCTGGCAGTGCGCCGGGGTGCTCCGACCGACGCCGCGCTGGTCGAAGCTCACCACGTCGTACGCGGCGGCCACCCTCGGCGCGTACTTCACGATGCCGGTCGGTCTGCCCAGCCCCGTGCCGCCGGGTCCGCCGGCGGCCGTCATCAGGACGCCGCGCCGCTCCGCCGCCGGGCCGGTCGCCAGGTGCCGGGACACTTCCACGCTGATGTCCGGGCCGGTGCCGGGGTGGTGCCAGTCGCGCGGGGCCGTCATGGTCGCGCACTCCAGCGTCGGCCATTCGTCGCAGGGGTGCCAGGTCAGCCGCTGGTGCGCGTAGCGGGCCGGTACGGGGGCAGGGCCGGTGCCGCTCGATTGGGCTTGGGCTCGGGCCCAGGCTGCCGGTGCCGGAAGGACGGCGGCTATGGCGGCCAGGGCCACGACCGGGGCGGCGGGCAGGGCCCACCGCCGCTTCCCGAGCATGAACATCGGTCCTCCCGAGGGGGGTTGCGGGTACGGCATCGATCTTCCAGCCGGCGCCGCGCGCAGTCGATCATGCTGGTGCCACCGCTTCCGGTGGTACCAGTGCCACCAGCGGCCTCAAGGGCGGTACGGCCCGCCCACGCCCCACGCCTGGTGCAGCGCGTCGGCGAAGGCCCCGGCGATGAGGTGCTCGCCGTGCGCGTTCGGGTGGGTGCCGTCGTAGGTGTCGCGGGCGAGGTCGTACCCCGGCGGCGGGGAGGCCAGGAGCAGCGGGGAGGAGGGGGAGGAGAGGTCGGCGACGGTCTTGGCCAGCAGTTCGTTGAAGCGCTCGCATTCGGCGGCGAACGGCGGGTCCGTCAGGGCGCGCGTGTTGGGGATGACGGGCAGCAGTACGGCCCGCAGCCGCGGATTGGCCTCGCGGGCCGCCGCGAGGAAGCGGCGGACGCTGACCGCCGTCTGGTCGGCGTCCGTGTAGAAGCCGAGGTCGATCAGGCCGAGCGCCACCAGCAGCGTGTCGGCGCGAGCGGCCCGTACCGCGTCGCCGACGACCGGTGCCATGTGCAGCCAGCCTTCGCCCCACCCCGCGAGGTGCGCCCGCGCGGAGCAGGGGAAGGCGGGGTCCGCGTACTCCTGGGAGACGGGGGCGTCGGCCGTCGCGTCGTACAGCCCGTGGCGCGGCCCGACGATCTCGTACGGCCCGTCGTACGCGGCCTCCAGGTGCTGCCACATCCGGTACCGCCAGGTGGTGTCACCGGCGACGCCGATGGTCTGGGAGTCGCCGACGAACATGATGCGCACGGTGGTGTTTTTCCTGGTCGGGGCGGGAGCCGGGGCCGGGGCTCGGGGCACGGGAGACGCGCCGCAGACCCCCGGGCCGGGCAGCCGCCCTCGCCCCGAAGTATCCCGGACCCGGCCGCCGGGCCGGTACGTGACCTTGCCCACCACGGGTCGGCGCGCGCACCGGGCGCGCACCGGCCGGCGGCTCACTCGGCGGGCAGCCGCAGCTCGTAGTGGATCGTCCGCTCCCGCTTGACCTTGTGCAGCAGCGGAACGCACACGCCGTGCAGGAACCGGTACTTGCGGGCGATGGCCTTCGTGGCGTGCTCGTTCTCCTCGCCGCCCTCGTCGAGGAGGCGCGCCCGCGCGGTGACGGCCGGGCCGGTCGGCCTGCCGCGGGCCGTGGACGGGGCGATGGTGACCTCGGGGTTGTTGCGCATCCGCTTGGCCTTCCACGCCGTACCGAACGTACGGACGTAGGCGCGCTCGCCGTCCACGGCGATGTTGACGGGGGTGCCGACGGGCGTCCCGTCGCGCTTGTAGGTGGTGAGCAGGACCGTGCGCTGCTTGACGAAGGGCGCCAAGCCGGGACTCACGGGAGTTGTCATGGCGTATGTCTGCGCACTCGCGGGCGGTCCAACCATCCGCCGGTACGGAACTGGTGGTCGTACGGGACCGGTTGCCGTACGGGACCCCGGCGACCGTACGGGACCAGCGGCCCAGCCTGTCCTTTTCGGAACCGGGGGCCCGTGACGCGCGTACGGGCCCCCGGCGCGATGCCGGAGGCCCGTACGCGTATGCGTTACCGCTGTGCCTACAGCTTGCCGATCACGTAGTCGACGCACGCCGTGAGCGCCTCGACGTCCGCCGGGTCGATCGCCGGGAACATCGCGACGCGCAGCTGGTTGCGGCCCAGCTTGCGGTACGGCTCGGTGTCCACGATGCCGTTGGCGCGCAGCGCCTTGGCGACGGCCGCCGCGTCGACGGACTCGGCGAAGTCGATGGTGCCGATGACCTGCGAGCGCTGGGCCGGGTCGGTGACGAACGGCGTCGCGTGCTCCGACTGCTCCGCCCAGCCGTACAGCCGCGACGAGGAGTCGGCCGTCCGCTTCACGGCCCAGTCGAGGCCGCCCTGGCCGTTCAGCCAGTCCAGCTGGTCGGCGAGGAGGAAGAGGGTGGCGAGCGCCGGGGTGTTGTACGTCTGGTTCTTGAGGGAGTTGTCGATCGCCGTCGGCAGCGAGAAGAACTCCGGTACGTGCCGCCCGGACGCGTGCACGCGCGCCGCGCGCTCCAGGGCGGCGGGCGAGAACGCCGCCAGCCACAGGCCGCCGTCGGCGGCGAAGGACTTCTGCGGCGCGAAGTAGTAGACGTCCGTCTCGGCGATGTCCACGGGCAGGCCGCCCGCGCCGGACGTCGCGTCCACCAGGACGAGGGAGCCCGCGTCGGCGCCCGAGACCCGCTTGATGGGGGCGGCGACGCCGGTGGACGTCTCGTTGTGGGTGAGGGCGTAGACGTCCACGCCCGCCTCGGCGGCCGGCTCCGGGTGGGTGCCGGGCTCCGAGCTGATCACGGTCGGCTCGGCCAGCCAGGGGGCGAGCTTCGCGGCCTTCGCGAACTTCGACGAGAACTCGCCGAACGTGAGGTGCTGCGACTTGTTCTCGATCAGCCCGTGGGTCGCGATGTCCCAGAAGGCGGTGGAACCGCCGTTGCCCAGGACGACCTCGTACCCCTCGGGCAGGGAGAAGAGGTCGCGCACGCCGTCACGCACCTTGCCGACCAGGTTCTTGACCGGGGCCTGGCGGTGCGACGTGCCCATCAGTGAGGTTCCGGTGGCAGCAAGGGCGCTGAGCGCCTCCGTACGTACCTTGGACGGGCCAGCGCCGAAACGACCGTCGGCGGGCTTGATGTCAGCGGGAATCTGGATCTCGGCCACGGGCGAAGCGTAATCCGTCCGGGGGCGGGGGCGGGTGGGCGGTCCATCTCCCGAGACGGATTCGTCCGGTGTGGGGCGTGCTCGTCGTGGTGGACGTGGTGAGGGAACCGATCGCTGGGCAGGCTGGGGCCTATGAGTGCCAAGGGTTCGCAACGTGAGCAGCGTGACCGGGACGTCGGCGCCGCCGGCCCCCTGGAACGGGAGCTGCGCGCCGCCGTGCGCGGCGAGGTCTCCTTCGACGCGGCGAGCCGCGCCCTGGCGACCATGGACGCCTCGAACTACCGGCGGGTGCCGGTCGGCGTCGTCGCGCCGCGCGACGCCGACGACGTGGCCGCGGCGCTGGCCGTGTGCCGGGCCCGCGGGGTGCCCGTCGTGCCGCGCGGCGGCGGCACGTCCATCGCCGGGCAGGCGACCGGCGTCGGCGTCGTCCTCGACTTCACCCGGCACATGCGCGAGATCGTTTCGCTCGATCCGGGGACGCGTACTGCCGTCGTTCAGCCCGGCGTGGTCCTGGACGACCTGCGGGCGGCGGCGGGCGCGCACGGGCTGACGTTCGGCCCCGATCCCTCCACGCACAGCCGTTGCACCCTCGGCGGAATGATCGGCAACAACTCCTGCGGCTCCCACTCGGTGGCCTGGGGCACCACCGCCGACAACGTCCACGAGCTGGACGTCCGTACCTACGGCGGCGAACGGCTGCGGCTCGGCCAGGGCCTCGACACGCTCCCGCCGCGCCTCCGCGACGGGCTGCGGGACCTGGTCGACGGCGACCTCGCCCGGCTGCGCACCGGCTTCCCCGAACTGCCGCGCCGCATCTCCGGCTACGCGCTCGACGAGCTGCTGCCGGAGAAGCACGCCGACGTCGCGCGCGCCTTCACCGGCTCCGAAGGCACCCTCGGCGTACTGACGGAGGCGACCGTACGGCTGGTCGAGGCCCCGCGGGCGCGGGCCCTCGCGGTCCTCGGCTACCCCGACGAGAGCGCGGCCGCGGAGGCGGCGGCAGGGCTGCTGCCGTACGGGCCGCTGACCGTCGAGGGGATGGCCGCCGACCTCGTACGGGACACGGCGGGGCTGCCGGGCGGCGGGGCGTGGCTGTTCGTGGAGGTAGGCGGGGAGTCGCCGGCCGCGGCACGGGCGCACGCCGACACGCTCGTACGGGCCGCCGACGGCACCGTCGACCGCCTCGTCGTCACCGACCCCGCCGCGCAGCGCGCCCTGTGGCACGTACGCGAGGACGCGAGCGGCACGGCGACGCGCATGCCCGACGGGAGCGAGGCGTGGCCCGGCTGGGAGGACTGCGCGGTGCCGCCCGCGCGGCTCGGCGCGTACCTCCGCGACTTCCGCGCGCTGCTAGGCGAGCACGGGCTGCGCGGCACCCCGTACGGGCACTTCGGCGACGGCTGCATCCACGTCCGCATCGACTTCGATCTGCTGAGCGCGGACGGCGTGCGGCGGTTCCGGGGCTTCTCGGAGGCGCTGGCCGGGCTGGTCGTCGCGCACGGCGGCTCGCTCTCCGGCGAGCACGGCGACGGAATGGCGCGGGCCGAACTGCTGCCCAGGATGTACGGGCCCGAGATGGTCCGCCTCTTCGAGCGGTTCAAGGACCTGTGGGACCCGGACGGCGGCATGAACCCGCAGGTCCTGGCCCGCCCGGCGCGGCTGGACGAGAACCTGCGGTTCGAGGTGCTGCCGAGGCGGCCGGTGGACGTGGAGTTCGGCTATCCGCAGGACGGCGGGGACTTCGGGGCGGCGGTGCGCAGGTGCGTGGGTGTAGCCAAGTGCCGTGATACGTCCAGTGGTTCGGGCGTGATGTGCCCGTCGTTCCGCGCGACGGGGGAGGAGCGGCACTCGACGCGGGGCCGGGCGAGGCTGCTGCACGAGATGCTCGCGGGGGAGGTCGTCACCGACGGGTGGCGCTCGGAGGAGGTACGGGACGCCCTGGATCTGTGCCTGTCCTGCAAGGGGTGCCGCAGCGACTGCCCGGTGGGCGTCGACATGGCCACGTACAAGGCGGAGTTCCTGCACCACCACTACGCGGGGCGCCCGCGCCCGGCCGCGCACTACGCGATGGGCCGGCTGCCGCTGTGGCTGCGGGGGACGGCCGCGCTGCGACTGCCGGCGGCCGCCAATGCGGCGGCGGGGGTACGTCCATTGGCCGCCCTTGCCAAGCGGGCGGGCGGCATCGCCCCGGAACGTACGATTCCGCCGTTGGCGGCGGAGCCGTTCACCCGCTGGTGGCGGAGGCGAAGGAATCGGACCTCCGGTGACGGCCGGACGGTGCTCCTATGGCCCGACACCTTCACCAACTACCTGACGCCGTCGGTGGGCCGCTCGGCCGTCGCGGTCCTGGAGGCGGCGGGCCTGCGCGTCATCGTCCCGCCGCGCCCCGTCTGCTGCGGCCTCACCTGGGTGACCACCGGCCAACTCGACGGCGCGCGAAGCGTCATGCGCCGCACCCTGCGCACCCTCGCCCCCGCGCTGGACGCGGGCACCCCGGTCATCGGCCTCGAACCGAGCTGCACGGCATCCCTCCGCACCGACCTCCCCGAACTCCTGGGCTCGGACGACGCCCGGGCCGCCCGCTTGGCGGCATCGGTACGCACCTTCGCCGAGGCCCTGGAGGAGTACGCCCCCGACTGGACCCCGCCACGCATCGACCGCCCCGTCGTCGGCCAGACCCACTGCCACCAGCACGCGGTACTGGGCGACGCGGCTGATCGTCGTCTGCGTGAACGAGCCGGCCTCACCGGCGAACTGAGCGGCGGCTGCTGCGGCCTGGCCGGCAACTTCGGTTTCGAGCGCGGACACTTCGCTGTTTCTGCCGCTTGCGCTGAGGAGCAACTGCTGCCGACGGTACGGCGGGCGCCGGAGGGGGCGGAAGTATTGGCGGACGGGTTCTCGTGCCGGACGCAGTTGGGGCAACTGGGGGACGTGCGGGGGCGGCACTTGGCTGAGGTTTTGGCGGAGGGACTGGGGGGTGGTGGGGCCCCGTAGTGTGCCGTCGTGTGATCGAGAGCATCGTCTTCGACGTCGGGGAAACGCTGACCAACGACGAACGTTACTGGGGTTCGTGGGCGGACTGGCTGGGCGTCCCCCGGCATACCCTGTCGGCTCTCGTCGGAGCCGTCACCGCCCAAGGACGCGACAACGCCGACGCCCTCCGCCTCGTCCGCCCGGACATCGACATCCGCGCCGAGTACCGGGCACGCGAGGCGGCCGGGCAGGGCGAGGCGCTCGACGACACGGACCTGTACCCCGACGTACGCCCCGCCCTCAGCGGCCTCCGCAAGCTCGGCGTACGGGTCGTCATCGCAGGCAACCAGACAGCCCGCGCGGGCGAACTCCTACGCGCACTCGAACTGCCCGCCGACGCCATCGCCACCTCCGGGGAGTGGGGCGTCGCCAAACCCTCACCGCACTTCTTCGAGCACGTCATCGACCTCGCCCAGGCCGAGCCGCACGAAACCGTCTACGTCGGCGACAACCCCGCCAACGACATCACCCCGGCGAAGGCCGCAGGGCTGAGAGCGGCACACATCCGGCGCGGCCCGTGGGGACACCTGTGGGCCGACACCCCCGAGGCCGCCGCGGCGGACTGGCGCATCTCCTCGCTCACCGCCCTCACCGCGCTCATCAACGAATAGAACGAGTAGACGGTGCAGTTCGGCCCGCCGACAACCGTGGTGGACCGGCCACTGCCCGCGTCCGCGGTGCTTCTCCGGCGGCGCGTGGCACCACCCGAGCGGGAGAGGCCCGTGCTGTCCGAACTCGCGGTGGAAGCGGGCCGGCGCATCGCCTACCGGCGACGCATGGCCCGCATGACGCAAGCTCAGTTGGCGCCGGCCGCCAACGTCGGCCTCGGTACGCTTCCGTATTGGTTCGTGCCCTCATGGCGGCCTGCAACTCGGGCTGTTACACGGGCACGATCAGCCGTGGCTTCCCCGCCTCGGCCGTGTACGTGAGGGTCTGCCACGTCCCCGACGACTCGTCGCTGTGGTGCGGGAAGCCGATCGTCATCTGTGCGCGGTCGACCATCCACCGGTTCCGCGCGTGGTAGGCGGGTGAACCGAGTTCCTGCGCGCCCAGTTCGATGACCTCTTTGACGCGCTCGCGGGTGCGGGCGATGGCCTGCCGTGCCTCGGCGGGTTGCTGGACCGCGGTGCCGGGCACGACGACGGTGATGGCCGCGGTGGTGTTCCCGGCCAGCCACAGCAGGGCCAAGGAGTCGATGCCTTTCGCGCCGCCGATGAAGAAGCGGGCACCGTCGGCGAAGGGGCCGATGTAGTTCGCGAACAGGGCCTCGTATTCGTCGAGCGACCGGTGCCCGGTGGACCGCGTCCCCGTGATCGCGACTGCCCGCATGAGCAACTCCGTGTCGTAGGTTGTCATTACTGGCGGATCTCCTCACGCACCGACTTCACCGAGTTCACCGACTTCGCCGCGCTCGTCAGAGCGAACGGCGCGAAGAGGCGGTGCAACTCTGGTGGACCGATAAATGAGCCGCGCCACGGTGAACGTCCGAAGGACGGGTTCAACTCCTTTCGCCCGCAAACAGGTTCAGGGCGTACCGTTTCAGGTGTCGAAGCCTGGAACGGAGTCCGGTATGCCTCAGTGGTCCGACTACAGCAACGGCGAACGAATCAAGATCCTTCGCGGCGCGGAGATCAAGCAAGCCGACCTCGCCGAAATGACGGGTCTCTCGGTCCCCACTATTCAGGCCGCCGAGCAGGACAAACGGCTGTCGCTCCCTACTCTGCTCAAAATCGCCGGCGCGCTCAGTGTCGACACGTCCGTGCTCCTCGGACAGCAGGCACCGCGCCGTGCTCTGGGGCATGAAGACCGGACGATGATGCGGGCCCTTTCGCACGCGGTGCACGACACGGCGGTAGGGGCTCCGCCGACCGTCGACGCGCCGACCTTCGATGAACTCACCAAAATCACCCGACAGGGCTGGGAGCTGTACTGGAAAGGGCGCTACACGGAGGTCGGCTCGCTCGCCGCGCCCCTGTTGCGGTCGGCGGCGGCGAGGCTGCGTGAGCAGCCGGTCGGCGAGCAGGCTCCGGCCTGGGGCATCGTCGCCGACGCTTATCGCATCTGCGCGTACGTCGCGAATCTCCTCGGCGTGCGGGATCTCGCATACGCCTCGATCGGTCATGCGCAGCGCGCCGCCGAGACGGCGGGCGACGACCTTCGGCAGGCGCTCGTGGCCTCGGGCCGTGCGTGGGTCTACCTCCGCGACGCGCGACTGTCCGAGGCACTCGACCTCGCCGAGCGCGCTGCCGTCGACATCGAGCCACGCTTCTCTCAGGCGACCCAGGAACAGCTCACCGTGTATGGCTCACACGTGAACTTCGCCGCTGTCGTGGCCAGCAGGTTGGGTGACAAGGACCGGGCCGCCGACTATCTGTCGCAGTCGCATGCGACGGGTGCCCGCATGGGGCGGGAAGTCCGGTCCCACGGGACGCTGTTCGGACCTGTCTCGGCGACAACGCAGGCGGTCGGCGTGAACGTGAGCCTCGGGCAGACCGGGAAGGCACTCACGCTGATCGACGCGATCGGCGCGACACGACGCAGCTCAGTGAGGCGGCACAGCACAGGTACGCACTCGACAGGGCCTTGGCCCAGGCGGACGCGAAGATGTGGGACACCTCGCTCGACACGCTGGAGGCGGCGCTCAGGGCGGCGCCGCAGTGGGCCCGGCATCAGGCGCTTCCGCAGGTGATCGTCTCCAAGGTGGGGCGCGCGTCGACCTCGCGTCTGCGTCGCGTGTCCAAGCTGATCGGCACGGGCCAGGGGATGACCGGATTCCCGACGGCGACAGCCAAGACCGCGCTCTAGCGGGACGCTGACTCGTACGCCACGTACGACTCTTCGCCGGCCGGCGGCGTCGGCCCGCACCTGTTGTGCGGCTCGGAGAACGCGGCCTGGAGGCTCGTAGAGGCCGGTTGCGGGCAGGCGCTTGCCGAGGTCGAGCGGGTGAAGGTGCTGCCCGCCGGCTGTCCCGTCACCGCGTCGGCACCCGGAACGTACGGCGATCGGTTGTGGGTTCTCCCCGAGGAGACCGACGCGGACCCGCGCCCGTGGCTGAGGCTCACCCCGGCGGAGGCCCTGCGCGCGGCTGTCGTCGAAACCGTGCGGTCCCGGCCCTTCCAGCCCGTCAGGGGCGCTATCCAGCGGTAGCGACCGGCTCGCGCGGGAGCGCGGAGTCCTTACGTGGCCCGCAGTGAGACTTGGCGCGCGAGGGCCACCAGTTCTGGGATCGCCGGATGTCCCGGACCGCTGTGCCACGCCAGTGACAGCGGTAGCTCTGGTGCGTCTACCAGCGGGATGTAGGCCACGTCCGGGTGCTGATGCATCACGGCGGTGGCCGAGGTGGTCACGCCCACCGCCCGCCGGGCGGAGATGGCGGCGAGCCAGTCGTCGTTGTTGGCGACTGTCACCGTGGCGGTGGGGCGGCGCGCCGGGGGCCAGAGGTCGAGGGTGGTGCTGCCCGCGACGGTGTTGAGGGCTACTGGGTGATCGGCGAGGTCCGCGAGGGTGAGTTCGGGGCGGGTGGCCAGGGGATCGGCGGTGGGGACGGCGGCGAGCCGGGGTTCGGTGAGGATGACCTCTGTGACCAGGCCGGGAGCCCGTACCTCGCCGCGCAGCAGGGCGACGTCGACGGCGCCGCGCGCCAGGCCGGCCGTGCGGTCGTCGATGCGCAGGAATTCGAGCGGCGTCTCGGGGTGGGCGCGGCCCCACGCGAGGAGCAGCGGCGTCGTGTACGCGCCGAACGCCGACCAGGCGTGGCCGAGCCGCAGCGGCCACGGGTGCAGCCGGCCGACGTCGACGGCGTCGTCGAAGGCGGCGACGGCCGCCGCGGCCTTGGCGCGGAAGGCGTGGCCGGCCTCGGTGAGTTCGAGGTGGTGGGTGGAGCGGTCCACGAGCCGGGTGCCCAGTTCGGTCTCCAGCCGGCGCAGGGTGCGTGAGACGGCGGGCTGGGTGAGGTGCAGGCCGGCGGCGGCGCGGGTGACGCTGCCGGCCTCGGCGATGGCGAGGAAGCACCGGAGGTGACGCAGCTCGATGGTCATGTTCACGGAGCATAAGGGCAGGGAAATAGGCATTTCACTCGGCGCCGGGTGGTACTTAGCGTGGGGTGCATGAATCGTGCACGTGTTGACGCCCGTACCACTGACGCCCCGGCGGCGCCCCTGCCCGACCCGTCCGGGGCGGCGGCGCCCGCCGCTCCCGGCGGCGGGCGGCTCACGTCGGTGGCGCTGGTGGTCGGCGGGGTCGTGTCGCTGCAGTTCGGCGCGGCCGTGGCGGTGCTGCTCTTCCCGCGCGCGGGCGCGCTCGGCGTGGTGACGCTGCGGCTGGTGCTGGCCGCGGTGGTGCTGCTGGTGGCTTGCCGGCCGCGGGTGCGCGGCCACGCGCGGGCCGACTGGCTGCTGGTGTGCGTCTTCGGGGCGGCCCTGGCGGGGATGAACACCCTCTTCTACCAGGCCATCGACCGGATTCCGCTGGGCGCGGCGGTCACCCTGGAGGTGCTCGGCCCGCTGGTGCTGTCGGTGGCGGCCTCGCGCCGGCTGGTGAGTCTGGTGTGGGCGGCGTTGGCACTGGGCGGGGTGTTCCTGCTGGGGCGCAGCGGCTTCGACTCGCTGGACCCGGCGGGCGCGGGGTTCGCGCTGGCGGCGGGGGTGCTGTGGGCCTCGTACATCCTGCTGTCGGCGCGTACCGGACAGCGCTTCCCGAAGGCGGACGGGCTGGCGCTGGCGATGAGCGTCGCGGCGGTGCTGAGCATTCCGCTGGGGGTGGTCAGCAAGGGGACCGCGCTGCTGGACCCGGCGACGATTGGGCTGGGCGCGGCGGTGGCGCTGATGTCGTCGGTGCTGCCGTACACGCTGGAGCTGCTGGCGTTGCGCAGGCTGCCCGCGTCGGGATTCGCGGTGCTGATGAGCCTGGAGCCGGCGGCGGGCGCGGCGGCCGGGTTTCTGCTGCTGTCGCAGTCCCTGTCGGTGGCCGAGGGGGTGGCGATCCTGCTGGTGGTGGTGGCCAGCGTGGGGGCCGTCCGTACGTCTTCGGGGAGGGGTGGGGGTGGCAGTGGCGGCGATGGCGGCGATGCCGGTGGCGGCAGTGGTGGCGGTGGAGAGTCGGTGCCGGTCGTGGGCGGCGAGGGGGCGATGGTGCTGCCGGTGGGGGAGTGACGGTGGGGCTTGTGGGTGGCACCTCGGTGGTGCCGGGGCGGTGCCTGGGCCGGCCTCTCTGACCGGGTCACGCGACAGGCCGTCCGGCGGCGGCCGGGGGCCGCGGGGAAGGCTCGCCGCGCCGGGCGGCGGGAGGCGTGGTGGTGAGGTGCAGCGCCGGCAGGCCGCGGCGGCGGATCAGGAACTCGGCTATGACGATGTTGGGCAGCCAGGCCAGGAAGGGCAGGGGCGCGTAGGCCTGTTCCAAGATGGCCTCTGCCGCGTCCGGGCCGTGCACGAAGGGTACTTGGATGAAAATCAGCACTCCGAACCAGAGCCGCAGGGTGACGGCCGCGTAGGTGAGCGCGAAGTTGCGGATCATCCAGGCTTGGTGGCTCCGGATGTCGCGTTCGCGGATGGCGCGGTAGGCGCGCCATGCCGTCCATCCCCATAACACCGCCAGTGAGCCGAAGCCGAAGAAGCCCAGCAGGCCCACTGAGTTGAACATCGACATGACGAGGGCGGAGACCGCGCCGAGCGCGACATTGGCCAGGTACGCGCGCCCGATGCCGCGGTGGACCCGTATGCGGCGCTTGCGCAGGCGCTTGGAGAACTGCCACGGGCCCAGCGCCAGCGCGAGCCCGGCGGTCACGATGTGCACGTAGAAGGCGATACGGATCGGCAGGGCCCGGGAGGCGTAGGCGTCCGAGAGCCCGACGTGCTGGTGCGCCAGGGAGTCGAGGGTGCCCTGGGCGTACTGGCCGGTGAAGTAGCCGGCGACCGCCAGCGAGGAGAGGGCCACCCAGACCCAGCTCCACTGCGCGCGCCTCAGTCGGGAAAACGCTTTGGGGGAAGGTTCTTTGGGGGGTGCGGAGGGTGCGGTGGAAGTCATCCGAACTCCATGCGGTTTCACGGTGCCCCAATGTGAATACCTTTAACGTAACAGGGGATGTTAGAGGCAGTAACATAAAACCGGCCACAGTTGTCCGAGCCGCTCGCGGCGTCCCGGCGTCAGGTGCGGCCAGTGAGGAGAAGCAGTCGGTGACACGGGCGACCTACCACCACGGCGCACTGCGGCAGGCGCTGATCGAGGGGGCGCGGGAGATCCTCGCCGAACGAGGGCACGAGCAGTTCAGCCTGAACGAGGTCGCCCGCCGGGCCGGTGTGAGCACGGCCGCCCCCTACCGCCACTTCAGCGGCAAGGACGAGTTGCTGGCCGCAGTGGCCGAGCAGGGCTACGCCACACTGCTCGACAGTCTCAGGAGGACGGCGGCGGACACGGCCGGGGCGCGCGAGCGACTGCTCCGCCTGTCCGGGGCGTACGTGCGCTTCGCGCAGGACCACCCCGACCTGTTCATCACGATGTTCCGCAGCCATCCGGGCGCCGACCCGATCGGCCACGAATCGTTCGAGGTGCTCCTGAGCGCGGTCGCCGACGCCCAGCGGGCCGGGCTCATTCCCGCGAAGCCCACACCGGAACTGATGGCCAGATCGCTGTGGGCCACGGTGCACGGCCTCGCGGTGCTCAGCCTGCGCCGGCCCCACCGGCGGTTCGCCATGGACGAGCCGGCGGAAGACCTCGCCGCCGGGACCTTGGTCGCGATCTTCGGGCTGTAGTCGGGGCGTGCGTCGGGGGTCGGGGGCGGCGGCTCTGGCGGGCTTTGGCTAGCTCCGGCTGGCTTTGGCGGGCTCCGACAGGCTCCGGCAGGCGTACGGGCGTGCCTTCCGGCGGCTTGCCTTTGGGGTCGCGCGGCCCTTTGTCTTCCTGTGCGCTCGCCATGATTAATGCAATCACGCTTGATTGTTTCGCCGTGCGCTGCCACGCTCGGAGTGCGCGGCGTGGCCCAACACGCCTTGCCTGTACGGGCGTAGCGGACCGGAACAGGACGCGGCAGGACGCAGCGAAACGCGGCAGTCGGAGTCCGATTCGGGCTCGGTGGCTTGGCGACTCGGTGACGGTGATGGTGGCGGTGACTCGGTGAGGGGGCGCGGCGTGGCCGATCCAGCGGAAGTACTCGGCGATCTGCGGGCGGAGGGCGAGGCGCTGGACGACCTGGTGGCCCGTATCGCCCCGGAGCGGTGGGCGACGCCGACGCCCGCTCCAGGCTGGACGATCGCTCACCAGATCGCGCATCTCGCGTGGACGGACGACTGCGCCGTGCGGTCCACCGAGGGGGCCGAAGCCTTCCAGCCGCTCCTCGACAAGGGGCTCGCCGCGCCCGACTCCTTCGTCGACGAGGGCGCCGCGCTGGGCGCCGCCCTGCCGCCCCCCGAACTGCTCGCCCGCTGGAGGGCGGGGCGCGAGCGGGTGGGCCGGGCGCTCGCCGGGCAGCCCGAGGGGGTCCGGCTCCCGTGGTACGGGCCGCCGATGAGCGTCGCCTCGATGGCGACGGGCCGGCTGATGGAGACCTGGGCGCACGGCCAGGACGTCGCGGACGCGCTGGGCGTGACGCGCGAGCCCACGGCCCGGCTGCGGCACGTGGCGCGCATCGGCGCGCGGGCCCGGAACTACGCCTACGCCGTACGCGGACTCACCCCGCCCGCCGAGGAGTTCAGGGTGGAGCTGACGGCGCCGGACGGGGACGTGTGGTCGTACGGGCCGCCGGGCGCGGTGCAGCGGGTGACGGGGCCCGCGCTGGACTTCTGCCTGCTGGTCACGCAGCGGGCGCACCGTTCGGAGGTGGCGGTGACGGCCGAAGGCCCGGACGCCGAGCACTGGTTGGACATCGCCCAGGCCTTCGCGGGGCCGGCGGGGGCGGGGCGCGAGCCGGGTGGCTCACGCCGTGAACCTGGGGGTCCGGGTGGGCCAGTGCAACCACCCGTCGAGCCGGGCCGCGAGCCGGGCAGGTCGGACCGGTGACGGGGCGGCAGGCGCCGCCGGACGCGTACGGGCCGGGCGCCGGGCGCCCCGGTGAACCCCGCGCCCCGCGTGACACGCCCGCTCGTACGTCCGGCCCCAGCCCCGCCCCCGCTTCAGCCCCCGCCCCCACCCCCGCCCTCGGCGGAGCCGACGGCGTCCTGCGCATAGGCAATGCCTCCGGCTTCTACGGGGACCGCTTCGACGCCCTGCGCGAGATGCTCACCGGCGGCGAGCTGCACGTCCTCACCGGGGACTACCTCGCCGAGCTGACGATGCTGATCCTGGGCCGGGACCGGCTCAAGGACCCGGCGCGCGGTTACGCAAAAACGTATCTCCGGCAGTTGGAGGAAGGCCTCGGGCTCGCCGCCGAACGCGGCGTCAAGCTCGTCGCCAACGCGGGCGGCCTCAACCCCGCCGGACTCGCCGAGGCCGTACGCGAGCTGGCCGAGCGCGTCGGCGTGCCGGTGCGCGTCGCGCACGTCGAGGGCGACGACCTGCTCGGCGCGCGCGCCTGGCCGCGCGGTGTGCTCACCGCCAACGCCTACCTCGGCGGCGCCGGCATCGCCGCGTGCCTGCGGGCCGGCGCGGACGTCGTCGTCACCGGCCGCGTCACCGACGCGGCCCTCGTCACCGGGCCCGCCGTCGCCCGCTTCGGCTGGGCCCCCGACGACCACGACCGCCTCGCGGGGGCCGTCGTCGTGGGCCATGTGCTGGAGTGCGGCCCCCAGGCGACCGGCGGCAACTACTCCTTCTTCGGCGAGCTCTTCGGCGAGGCGTTCGGCCGGAACGGGCTGCGCCGCCCCGGCTTCCCCCTCGCCGAACTGCACGCGGACGGCTCCGCCGTCATCACCAAGCATCCCGGCACCGGCGGCGCCGTCACCATCGGGACCGTCACCGAGCAGCTCCTGTACGAGACCGCCGGCCCCCGCTACCTCGGCCCGGACGTGACCGCCCGCCTCGACACGGTCCGGCTCACCCAGGAGGGCCCCGACCGGGTCCGCGTCGACGGGGTGCGCGGCGAGCCGCCGCCCGCGACCCTCAAGGTCGGGCTGACCCGCCTCGGCGGCTGGCGCAACGAAGTCGGCTTCGTCCTCACCGGCCTCGACATCGACGCCAAGGCCCGCCTCGTGAAAAGCCAGTTGGAGGCCGCCCTCGACGCCTCGAAGCGGCGGCCCGCCGAGGTGCGCTGGACCCTGGCCCGTACGGACCGCGCCGACGCGCCCGTACAGGAGGAGGCGAGCGCGCTGCTGCGGCTGGTCGTACGCGACGAGGACCAGGACGCCGTCGGGCGGGCGGTCAGCGGAGCCGCCGTCGAGCTGGCCCTCGCCAGCTACCCCGGCTTCCATGTGACGGCCCCGCCGGGCAAGGGCGAGCCGTACGGCGTCTTCGAAGCCGCCTACACGGACGCGGCCGGCGTTCCCCATGTCGCCGTGCTGCCGGATGGGGGGCGGGTGGACGTACGGGCCGTACCTCCGCCGGTACGCGCCGACGGGGCGTGCGCGGGCGTGGGAGCTGCGCCGGTATCGCCCGTACCGGTCTCCGCGCCGACCCCTGATGCCCAGCTCCCGCCCCCGATACCGCGCGGCCCCCGCCGACGTGCCCCCCTCGGCCTGGTGGCCGGCGCGCGCAGTGGGGACAAGGGCGGTTCCGCGAACGTCGGGGTGTGGGTCCGTACCGACCTGGCCTGGCGGTGGCTCGCCCACGAGTTGACGGTCGAGCGGATTCTCGAACTACTGCCGGAGGCACGTGAGTTGAGCGTCACCCGGCACGTACTCCCCAATCTGCGCGCCCTCAACTTCGTCGTCGACGGCCTGCTCGGCGAGGGCGTCGCCTACCGGGCGCGCTTCGACCCGCAGGCCAAGGCCGTGGGGGAGTGGCTGCGCTCCCGCCACCTGGACATACCGGAGGTGCTGCTGTGACCGTGCTCGCATCCGGGCTCGACGTGTCGGGCCCCGAGGCCGCCGACTACGCCGCGAACCGCGAGGCCATGCTGGAGAAGCTCGCCACCGTCGAGGCCGAGCACGCGAAGGCGGTCGGCGGGGGCGGCGAAAAGTACGTGGCCCGCCACCGCGAGCGTGGCAAGCTCCTCGCCCGCGAGCGGATCGAACTGCTCCTCGACCCCGACACGCCCTTCCTCGAACTGTCCCCGCTCGCCGCCTGGGGCAGCGACTACGCGGTGGGCGCCGCCCTCGTCACCGGCGTCGGCGTCATCGAGGGCGTCGAGTGCCTGATCACCGCCAACGACCCGACCGTACGCGGCGGGGCCAGCAACCCCTGGACGCTGCGCAAGGCGCTGCGCGCCAACGAGATCGCCTACGCCAACCGGCTCCCCGTCGTGAGCCTCGTCGAGTCCGGCGGCGCGGACCTGCCCAGCCAGAAGGAGATCTTCATCCCCGGCGGGGCGCTCTTCAAGGACATCACCCGGCTGTCGGCGGCGGGCATCCCCACCGTCGCCGTCGTCTTCGGCAACTCCACGGCCGGCGGCGCGTACGTACCCGGCATGTCCGATCACGTGATCATGGTCAAGGAGCGGGCGAAGGTCTTCCTCGGCGGTCCGCCGCTGGTGAAGATGGCCACGGGCGAGGAGAGCGACGACGAGTCGCTGGGCGGCGCCGACATGCACGCCCGCACCTCCGGGCTCGCCGACTACTTCGCGCTCGACGAGCCCGACGCCATTCGCCTTGCCAGGCGGGTCGTCGGCCGGTTCAACTGGCGCAAGGCGCGCGCCGATCCGGCTTTCGCCGCACCGCCGCCCAAGTACTCCGAGGACGAGCTCCTCGGGATCGTCCCCGGTGACCTGCGTGTCCCCTTCGACCCGCGCGAGGTCATCGCCCGGATCGTGGACGGCTCCGACTTCGACGAGTTCAAGCCGCTCTACGGGACCAGCCTCGCTACCGGCTGGGCCGAGCTGCACGGCTATCCCGTCGGCATCCTCGCCAACGCCCAAGGCGTCCTCTTCAGCCAGGAGTCCCAGAAGGCCGCCCAGTTCATCCAGCTCGCCAACCAGCGCGACATTCCGCTGATCTTCCTGCACAACACCACCGGCTACATGGTCGGCCGCGAGTACGAGCAGGGCGGCATCATCAAGCACGGCGCGATGATGATCAACGCGGTCTCCAACTCCAAGGTGCCGCACCTCAGCGTCCTGATGGGCGCCTCCTACGGGGCCGGGCACTACGGCATGTGCGGGCGCGCCTACGACCCGCGCTTCCTCTTCGCCTGGCCCAGCGCCAAGTCCGCCGTCATGGGGCCGCAGCAGCTCGCCGGCGTGCTGTCGATCGTGGCCCGCGCCTCCGCCGCCGCCAAGGGGCAGCCGTACGACGATGAGGCCGACGCCGGGCTGCGCGCCATGGTGGAGCAGCAGATCGAGTCCGAGTCGCTGCCGATGTTCCTCTCCGGGCGGCTCTACGACGACGGCGTCATCGACCCGCGCGACACGCGCACCGTGCTCGGGCTGTGTCTGTCCGCCGTTCATACCGCGCCTGTCGAGGGGGCGCGTGGTGGGTTCGGCGTCTTCCGGATGTGAGGCATCAGTGATTGACGTTCTTCTTGTCGCCAACCGTGGTGAGATCGCCCGGCGGATTTTCCGTACCTGCCGTGAGCTGGGCATCTCCACCGTCGCCGTGCACTCCGACGCGGACGCCGACGCCCCGCACGTACGCGAGGCCGATGCCGCCGTGCGGCTGCCGGGGGACGCGCCCGCCGAGACGTATCTGCGCGGCGACCTCATCGTGAAGGCCGCGCTCGCCGCCGGGGCCGATGCCGTGCACCCCGGCTACGGCTTCCTCTCCGAGAACGCCGCCTTCGCGCGTGCGGTCGCCGACGCCGGGCTGGTGTGGGTCGGGCCGCCGCCCGCCGCGATGGAGGCCATGGCCTCCAAGACCCGGGCCAAGTCCGTCATGGGGGCGGCCGGGGTGCCGCTGCTCGAATCCGTCTCGCCGGAGTCGGCCTCTGCTCGGGATCTGCCGTTGCTGGTGAAGGCGGCTTCGGGTGGGGGTGGGCGGGGGATGCGTGTCGTGCGGGAACTCCCTTTGTTGGAGGGGGAGTTGGCCTCCGCTCGTACGGAGGCTGCCGCCGCCTTCGGGGACGGTGAGGTCTTCGTCGAGCCTTACGTGGAGGGCGGGCGCCACGTCGAGGTGCAGGTGCTGGCCGACGCGCACGGCGCCGTCTGGGCGCTCGGCACCCGCGACTGCTCCCTCCAGCGCCGCCACCAGAAGGTCATCGAGGAGGCGCCCGCGCCGGGACTCTCCCCGGAGCTGCGGGACGAGCTGCACGGCGCGGCCGTCGACGCGGCGCGGGCGATCGGGTACGAGGGCGCGGGCACGGTGGAGTTCCTCGTCTCCGGCTCCGGGCGCGCGTACTTCCTGGAGATGAACACCCGCCTCCAGGTCGAGCATCCGGTGACGGAGTGCGTGTACGGGCTGGACCTGGTGGCCTGGCAGGTGCGGGTGGCGGAGGGCGCGCCGCTGCCGGGTGGCCTGCCGCCGGCTCCTGTGGGGCACGCGGTGGAGGCCCGGCTGTACGCGGAGGACCCGGCTCGGGGGTGGACGCCACAGACGGGGGTGGTGCATCGGCTCTCCGTGCCGGGTGTGGGGGAGGGGCGCGTCGAGGTGCGGGGCTCCGGGGAGGGAAGCGTCGGAGTGCGGGGCGTCGGGGAGCGGAGTGTCGGGGAGCGGAGTGTCGGGGAGCGGCGTCGGGCTCTCCGGGGCGGGGGTCCGGGACCGTATATTTACGGGCCGCCCGCCCTGAATCCTGAAGGAACCCGGAACTCCGGCCCACAAATACACGGCAGCGTCCCGGACCCCCGCCCCTGCGAGCCCGCCGCCTCCCGCTCATACCCGACTGACGGCCGTACTGGGCTGCGCGTCGACTCGGGCGTCGCCGACGGCGATCTCATCGGCGTCCATTACGACCCCATGCTCGCCAAAGTCATCGCCTGGGCGCCCAGCCGGGGCGAGGCTCTTCGATTGCTGGCGTCTGGTCTCGAACGCGCGCGTATTCATGGGCCTGTGACCAATCGGGAGCTGCTGGTGCGGTCGCTTCGGCATCCGGATTTCGTCGCTGCCCGGCTGGACACCGGGTTCTACGAGCGGAATCTGGTGGAGCTGACGGCCGAATCCCCGGATCGCGGCACGGCCCGGATCGCCGCGCTTGCCGCTGCCCTCGCCGATTCCTGCGGGCGGTCCCGGTTCGGCGGGTGGCGCAACGTTCCCTCCGCCCCGCAGAGCAAGACCTACCGTCGTGATCCCGGTGGAGCCGAATGCGAGGTGCGTTATCGGCTCGGGCGGGACGGGCTTCTCGCCGAGGGGTGTCCGGATGTGCGGTTGCTTGCTGTGGATTTTGGCTCGGTGGTATTTGAAGTCGCGGGTGTTCGGCGGGAGTTCGCCGTTTGCTTTTATGGCGAGCGTGTTTATGTGGATTCGGCGCTTGGGGCCTATGCCTTTACTGCCTTGCCGCGCTTTCCCGATCCCGCCGCCCGTACCGAACCCGGCTCTCTGCTCGCCCCCATGCCCGGCACCGTCATCCGCCTCGCCGACGGGCTCGCCGTCGGCGACCGGGTGGCCGCCGGGCAGCCGCTGCTGTGGCTGGAGGCGATGAAGATGGAACACAAGGTCGTCGCCCCGGCGGACGGGTTTCTCACCGCGCTCCACGTCGCGCCCGGCCGGCAGGTCGAACTGGGGGCGCTCCTCGCCGTTGTCGCCGATTCGCGCGCGTAAGACGACGCCTGGTGATGTGCCAGGAGTTGGTTCGTGTCGTAAGGAGCCTTTCGTGATCGAGACCCCGGAACAACGTGACCTCCGCGCGGCCGTGGCCGCGCTCGGCAAGCGCTACGGCCGCGAGTATTTCGCCGGCGTCGTCCGCGACGGCAAGCACAGCGACGAGCTGTGGGCCGAGGCCGGACAGCTCGGCTACCTCGGTGTGAATCTGCCGGAGGAGTATGGGGGAGGGGGTGGCGGAATTGCCGAGTTGGCCATTGTTCTGGAGGAGTTGGGGGCCGCTGGGTGTCCGCTGCTCATGATGATCGTCTCGCCCGCCATCTGCGCCACCGTCATCGCCCGGTTCGGCACCGAGCCGCAGAAGCGGCGCTGGCTGCCGGGGCTCGCGGAGGGCTCCGCCAAGATGGCGTTCGGCATCACCGAGCCCGACGCCGGCTCCAACTCGCACCGCATCACCACCACCGCCCGCCGGGACGGCGACGGCTGGGTCCTGACCGGGCGCAAGGTCTTCGTCTCAGGTGTGGACATCGCGGAGGCGACGCTGATCGTCGGCCGGACTGAGGACGCGCGTACGGGCAAACTCAAGCCCTGCCTGTTCATCGTCCCGCGCGATGCGGTTGGGTTCGGCCGGAGCCAGATCGACATGGAACTCGCCGCGCCGGAGAAGCAGTTCGAGCTGGTCCTCGACGATGTGCGGCTCCCCGCCGACGCGCTCGTCGGCGACGAGGACGCCGGGCTCCTCCAACTGTTCGCCGGGCTCAACCCCGAGCGCATCATGACCGCCGCCTTCGCGCTCGGCATGGGGCGGTACGCGCTGGACAAGGCCGTCGACTACGCCCGTACGCGTACGGTCTGGAAGGAGCCGATCGGCGCACACCAGGCCATCGCGCACCCCCTCGCGCAGGCCCATATCGAGATCGAGCTGGCCCGGCTGATGATGCAGAAGGGCGCCGCGCTCTACGACATGGGCGACGACGCGGGCGCGGGCGAGGCGGCGAACATGGCGAAGTACGCGGCCGGGGAGGCCGCCGTCAAGGCCGTCGACCAGGCCGTGCACACCCTCGGCGGCAATGGCCTGACCAGGGAATACGGGCTCGCCTCCATGATCACGGCGGCTCGGGTCGCCCGGATCGCGCCGGTCAGCCGGGAGATGATCCTCAACTATGTCTCCCATCAGTCGCTGGGGCTTCCCAAGTCGTACTGAGCGGGGCGGCGGGCCGTTCCTGAGGTGAATGTCGGGTCTCGCCCGAGGAATGTCGGGCCGTGTCCGAGGCGAATGTCGGGCCCAGCCCGAGATGAATTGAGTCGTACCGAGTCGTACTGAGTGGTGCCGGGTCGCGCTGAGCGGTGCTGATTCGTGCCAAGTCGAACGCCAGGAGATCCGCCATGGAATTCCGCAGCGAGTACGCCGATGTGGCCCCCGTCGAGCTGCCCATCCACGAGGCCGTTCTGGGCCGGGCCGCCGAGTTCGGCGACCGGCCCGCGCTGATCGACGGGCTGGACGGACGTCGCGTCAGCTATTCCGAACTCTCCTACGCCGTCGGTAGGTTGGCCGCGTCATTGGCCGACTCCGGGGTGCGCAAGGGGGATGTGATCGCCCTGATCAGCCCCAACACCATCGCCTTTCCGGTGGTCTTCTACGCCGCTACCCGCGCGGGGGCCACGGTCACCACCGTCCATCCGCTCTCCACGGCGGAAGAGTTGGCCAAGCAGTTGGTCGACTGCGGGGCGCGTTGGATCGTCACCGTCTCTCCGCTGCTCGACCAGGTCCGCAAGGCCGCCGAACAGGCCGGCCACGTGCGGGAGATCATCGTCTGCGACCGGGCGGACGGGTACCGGTCCGTGCAGGACATGATCGCCTTCGACGGGCCGGAGCCGGATGTCGTCATCGACCCCGCGCGGGACCTGGCGGCCCTCCCGTACTCCTCGGGCACGACCGGCGTCCCCAAGGGCGTGATGCTCACGCACCGCTCCATCGCCACCAATCTGGCCCAGTTGGACGACCTGGTCCCCTCCCGGCCCGGCCAGGTCGTGCTGGCGGTGCTCCCCTTCTTTCATATATATGGGCTTACCGCCCTCATGAACGCGCCGCTGCGGCGAGGCGCGACGGTCGTCGTGCTGCCGCGCTTCGACGTGCGGCAGTTCCTGTCGGCCATCGAGACGTACAAGGTCAACGGGGTGTACGTGGCCCCGCCCATCGTCCTCGCGCTGGCCAAGCACCCGGCGGCCACCGGGTACGACCTGTCGTCGCTGGAGTACATCGTCAGCGCGGCGGCGCCGCTGGACGCCGGGCTCGCGGCGGCGTGCGCGCGGCGGCTCGGGCTGCCGCCGATCATGCAGGGGTACGGGATGACGGAGCTGTCCCCGACCGCCACCATCTGGCCGCTGTCCGAGGTGCCCGACGCGCCGCCCGGCTCCGTGGGCAAGCTGGTGCCCGGTACCGAACTGCGGATCGTCTCCCTGGAGGGCGACGGGCGGGATCTCGGAGTGGGGGAGGAGGGGGAGATCGTTCTACGAGGGCCGCAGGTCATGAAGGGGTACTTGGGGCGGCCCGAGGAGACGGCTGCGATGATCGACTCGTCGGGCTGGCTGCGGACGGGGGACATCGGAAGTGTGGACGCGCGGGGGTGGCTCTACGTCGTGGACCGGGTGAAGGAACTGATCAAGTACAAGGGCTACCAGGTCGCCCCCGCCGAGCTCGAAGCGGTGCTGCTGGCGCACGAGTCGATAGCCGACGCCGCCGTCATCGGGGTGCGGGACGCGGACGGCGAAGAGATCCCGAAGGCGTACGTGGTGCGGCGCGCGGACCCGGGGGCCGGGGCGCTGACCGAGGACGCCGTGCTGGCGTACGTGGCCGGGCGGGTCGCCCCGTACAAGAAGGTCCGGCGGGTGGAGTTCGTCGAGAGCGTGCCGCGAGCCGCCTCCGGCAAGCTGCTGAGGCGCGAACTGCGGGACAGGGAGCGGGCAATGGAAGGACGGGAGCGATGACATCGTTGAACGATGCGGGGAGCGATGCGCGATCCGATGACCGGCTGGTGCGGCGCTCGTACGACGACGGGATCGCCACCCTGACGCTCGACTCGCCGCACAACCGCAACGCGCTCTCGCGGCGGCTGGTGCGGGAGTTGTACGAGGAGCTGGCGGCGGCGGCCGAGCACGACGCGGCGCGCGCCGTCGTCCTGACGCACACCGGCAACACCTTCTGCGCGGGCGCGGACCTGAGCGAAGCCACCTCGGAGCCGCCGGCAGAGCCGTCCCCTGCCGAGCCGGAAGGTCTGGCCCGGCTGCTCCGTACAGTCGTGGAGCTGCCCAAACCGGTCGTCGCCCGCGTCACCGGCCACGTACGGGCCGGGGGGCTGGGGCTCCTGGGCGCCTGCGACATCGCGGTGGCGGGCCCGGGGGCGAGCTTCGCGTTCACGGAGGCGCGGCTGGGACTGGCGCCCGCCGTGATCTCCATGCCGCTGCTGCCGCGCCTCGACGCGCGGGCGGCGGCGCGGTACTACCTGACGGGCGAGCGGTTCGACGCGGCGGAGGCGGCGCGGATCGGCCTGGTGACGCTGGCGGTGGAGCCGTCGCGGGCCGCGGACGCCGACCCCGTCCGTGCGGTCGACGCGGCCCTCGCGCCCGTACTGGACGGCCTGCGGCGCGGCTCGCCGCAGGGGCTGGCCGCGTCGAAACGACTGGTCACGGCGGAGGTCCTACGGGCCTTCGACCGCGACACGCAGGCGCTGGCCGAGGAGTCGGCGCGGCTGTTCGGATCGCCGGAGGCCCGCGAGGGCATGACGGCCTTTCTGGAGAGGCGGGACCCCGCATGGGCATCGTGACCGTACCCAAACAGGACCGCAGCCGCGTCACCCGCCAGCGGCTGCTGGAGGCCGCCATCTCCTGCCTAGCCGAGCACGGCTGGGCGGGCTCGACGGTGTCGGTCGTGGCGGAGCGGGCGGGCGTGTCGCGCGGTGCGGCGCAGCACCACTTCCCGACGCGGGAGGACCTGTTCACGGCGGCCGTGGAGTACGTGGCCGAAGTCCGCTCCCAGGCGATGCGCACCCTCGCGATGCGCGCCTCCAACGGCCCCCGCCCCAGCCCCGTCCGTACCCGCGCCGTGGTCCGCGCCCTGGTCGACCTCTATACGGGCCCCCTCTTCCGGGCCGCTCTCCAGCTGTGGGTGGCGGCTTCCAACGAGGACGAACTCTGCCCACGTGTTGTGGACTTGGAGGCCCGCGTGGGCCGCGAGACCCACCGCATCGCCATCGAACTCCTCGGCGCCGACGAGCGTGTACCGGGCATCCGCGAGACCGTCCAGGGCCTCCTCGACATGGCCCGCGGCCTCGGCCTCGCCAATCTCCTGACGGACGACGCGGCGCGGCGCGAGCGGGTTGTGGAGCAGTGGGCCCACATCGTGGATTGCGTGCTCAAGAGCCGACGGTGACCGTCGTGCCCGGCGGTACGCGCGTTGCGGCGGCAGAAGGCTCCCGGTCTTGAACGGCCGGGGGCCTTCGTCTTGATCCCGGAAGTCCCGGCCGGGTGCCTGCCGGGGCGGTGTGTCAGACCGCCCCGGCGCGGAGCCGTGAGCCCCTTGGTCGCCCCGGCGATGCGGCACCGGGGTGCGAGATCGGGGGAGTGGTAAGGGTTACCTTCCTGCGACGTTCAAATGTCTGACGTCTGTATGTATGCTGCTTCCCATGAAGCGCATCAGCACACCGCGGCGGACGGCCAGCCTGTCCGCCCAGCTCGTGGACAGCCTCCGCTCGCACATCGAATCGGGCGGCTGGCCGGTGGGAACGCGAATCCCGCCGGAACAGGCCCTCATCGAGGAGCTCGGAGTCGGACGGAGCACGCTGCGCGAGGCGCTCGGCGCGCTCGTGCACCTGGGCCTGCTGGAAGCCCGGAAGGGCGACGGCACGTACGTACGCGCGTCGAGCGAGCTCCAGTCCGTCATGGTGCGGCGAGCCAGCTCCGCGCAGCGGAACAACGTGCTCGAACTGCGCACCGTCCTGGAGGAGTACGCCTCGGGGGCCGCCGCCCTGCGGCGCAGCGAGGACCAGCTGGACCAGCTGAAAGAGCTGCTCGCCGACGCCGACGCGGCCTGCGCCGGCGAGGACATGGCCGCCGCCGGGAGCGTCGACGCGCTCTTCCACCGGGCCGTCGTCCGGGCGAGCGGCAACGACCTCCTGATCGAGGTGTACGACTACCTCGGCACGGCCCTCACCTCCTCCCTGGGGGGCCTGCCCTGGGAGGCCACCGGCGCCGAGGAGCACGCCCGGCTGCACCGGCGGCTCGTCGACGCGATCGAGAACCGGGACGACAGCGGTGCCCGCGACGCGGCGGCCGCCATCGTCCGGCTCACCCACGACCACCAGGTCGAGGCGCCGCGCGGGGCGGAGGGGCAGTGAGTACGCGGTCTTCCTCCATATCCCGCCGCCGCTCCGTCTCCGGGGCGCCCGCCGCCGACCACATCCGGGCCGCCGTGTCGATCGGGCTCGTCATCGCGATCTGCCTCGTGGCCGCGAACCTGCGTACGAGCCTCACCGGCGTCGGCACGCTGCTGCCGGCGATCGAACACGGCAGCGGACTCACAGCGAGCTGGGGCGGGCTGCTGAGCACGCTCCCCCTGCTGACGTTCGCCGCGACGTCGCCCCTGGTGGCGCGGGCGTCGCACCGGTTCGGCACCGCGCGCCTGCTGGTGGCGGCCCTGGCAGTACTGGCCGCCGGAACCGTGATCCGGTCGCTCCCCTCGGTGTTCTGCCTGTTCGCCGGGACCGTGATCCTCTCGGCCGCCATCGCGTTCGGCAACGTCCTGCTGCCCGCCCTGATCAGGCGGAGCGTGCCCGCGCACCGCATCCGGGGCATCAGCGCCCTGTACGTCACCGTCATGGGCGTCACGGCCGCGGTCTCCTCCGGCATCTCCGCGCCGCTCTCCCACGCCCTGCCGGGCTCCTGGCACACCGCTCTCGCCTGGGGCGTCGCCTTCACCATCGCCGCGCTCCTCGCCTGGCTGCCCCGGATGCGGGGCGACAAGCCGCAGGCGTCCACCGGCGAGACCCACGTCCCGGCCCCTTGGCGGTCGCGGCTGGCGTGGCAGGTCAGCCTGTACATGGGCCTCCAGTCCCTGGCCTTCTACACCGCCGTCGCGTGGCTGCCCAGCATCCTGATCAACCACGGCACCAGCAGCACCACGGCCGGCTGGATGCTCTTCTACTACCAGGTCGTCTCCCTGGCGGCCGGCAGCCTTCTGCCCCTGCTCACCAAGGGCCGTCACGACCAGCGGTGGACCGCGGCCGGAGCCTCGGTCCTCGTGGCCGCCGGTTTCGCCGTGCTGGTGGCCGCGCCCTCGCTGTCCATCCTCGCCTGCACCCTGCTCGGGCTGGGCGCCGGCCCGTGCCTGGTCCTCGCGCTGAGCTTCCAGAGCGAACGCGCCGGCAGCGCCGGCGAAGCCGCCGCGCTGGCCGGCATGGCGCAGTCCATCGGCTACCTCGTAGCGGCGGCCGGACCACTGCTCCTCGGCATCCTGCACGACGCCACGGGCAGCTGGACGCTTCCGCTCGTGCTCCTGGTCGTCCTCGGCGCCGCCATGGCCGTCGCCGGGCACGGCGCGGGGCGGGACCGGCAAGTGGGCCATACGGCCCGCCGGTAGGGCATCGGTGATGGGGCCCCTCGATAGTCGAGCCCTGTCGATTGTCGGTCGGGGCCCGGCGTCAGGTGTCCCTCGCCCGGTCCGGCACCAGGCGTTCGTCGGCCGGTCCGGCGTCAGGCGTTCGTCGGCCGGCCCCGAGCCGGGCCCGAGCCGGGCCCGCGTCCCGCGTCCGCGCCCGTGTCCGCGCCCGTGTCCGCGCCCGTGTCCGCGCCCGCTCCGACTCGAACGTGAACACCCCCTTACGCGAACGGGCCGTCGCGGCCCCGGAGGAGAGCACTCATGTCCGGCTCGCAGCCCCGCACTGACGAGTTCACCGCACGTACCGCTCAGCTCAGCGCCCACCTGTACGCGACGGATCCGCAGTTCCGCGCGGCCATGCCCCTCGACGCCGTCAGCGAGGCCGTCCGGCGGCCGGGGCCGCCGCTCGCCGAAATAGTGGCCACGGTGATGGAGGGGTACGCGGACCGGCCCGCTTTGGGCGAGCGCGCCACGGAGCCGGTCACCGACCCGGATACGGGCCGCACCACGTATCGGCTCCTGCCGCGGGCCGCCCGCGCGCTGCTCGGATACGAGCAGGGCGACGTGGAGCCCGGTACGCGCTTCGCCGATCTCGGCGGTGACAGCCTCTCCGCGCTGTCGTTCTGCCAACTGCTGAAGGAGATCTTCCACGTAGACGTCCCCGTCCACGTCGTCATCAACCCGGTCAACACGCTCCAGCACGTGGCCGATCACATCGAGAGGACCCAAGCGTCGGAACACCGGCGCCCGACCGCCGACAGCGTCCATGGAATGGGCGCGACGCGGCTGCGGGCGGGTGATCTGAGGCTGGACGCGTTCCTCGACGCGGAGACGATGGCGAGGGCGGCCGGCAACCGGAACGGAAGGCTCCCGGCGCCGGCCCGTACGGTCCTGCTGACCGGCGCCAACGGCTACCTGGGCCGTTTCCTGTGCCTCGAATGGCTGGAGCGCGTGGCGGAGCGCGGTGGCACCCTGGTGTGCGTGGTCCGCGGCAGCACCGACGAGGCGGCCCGCGCGCGGCTCGACGCGGCCTTCGACAGCGGCGACCCGGAACTCCTTCAGCACTACCAAGCCCTGGCCGCCGAGCACTTGGAGGTTGTCGCAGGCGACATCGGGAAGGCCGACCTCGGGCTCGGCAAGGAGACCTGGGAACGGCTGGCCGACACCGTGGACCTGATCGTCCACCCGGCGGCGCTCGTCAACCACGTCCTGCCGTACGACCAGTTGTTCGGCCCCAATGTGCTGGGCACCGCCGAACTCATCAGGCTCGCGGTCACCTCCCGGATCAAGCAGTTCACCTACCTGTCCACGGCCGCCGTCGTCTTGGGATCCGAGACCGCCGCCGACGAGACGGCGGACATCCGCGCGACCTACGGCGCCCGCGACCTCGACAACGGTTACGCGGACGGTTACGCCGCCGGCAAGTGGGCGGGGGAGGTACTGCTGCGCGAGGCGCACGACGCGTTCGGCCTGCCCGTCGCCGTCTTCCGCTCGAACCTGATCCTCGCCCACCCCCGCTACCGGGGCCAGCTGAACGTCTCGGACATCTTCACCCGCCTCCTGCTCAGCCTGCTGGCGACAGGAATCGCCCCCGGCACCTTCTACGTCCGCGGCACCGGCGCGAACAGCGGACACTACGACGGACTCCCCGTGGACTTCACCGCCCGGGCCATCGCCTCGCTGGGCGATGACGCGCGGGAGGGATTCCGGACCTTCAACGTCGTCAACCCGCACGAGGACGGCATCTCCCTCGACACTTTCGTCGACTGGCTGGCGGACGCCGGGCACCCCATGACCCGCATCGACGACTACGACGAGTGGCTCGACCGCTTCGAGACCGCCCTACGAGCCCTCCCCGACCACCAGCGCCGCCACTCCCTGCTCCCCCTCCTGCACGCCTTCACCCTGCCGGAGTGGCCCTTGCCGGGTTCCGCCCTGCCCGCGGACGAATTCCGCGCGGCGGTACGAGCCGCCGCCCTGGGCGAGGAGAAGGACATCCCTCACCTGTCGCAGGACCTGATCACCAAGTACGTGACGGATCTACGGTCGCGACACCTGCTGTAACAGCCCTCTGCCTGTCCTCGCTCGGATGCTGGGTCGGAACTGCTGATCTGTGACGTGCTGGGCCGGGCAGGAAGTGCTTACCGGTATCAAGATCGAATCCGCGTCGCACTGCTGACAGCGGCACTGGGGCCCGGTACGCACCGGGGCCCGTCCAGAAGTTCGGCACGTGCTGACGCCCGTCCTCCGACGTCCGAGCACCCTCGGCCCCTCCTCGACACGGCAGGCGGCCCGTCCCGCCTGTGGGATGCCGCCACGGTTCATCAGACGCCCACCGGACCCCTCTGCCCTGTCCCAATGTCTCCGCGCCGGTACGGCGCGGCTGTGGGCTCTCGATCCGCAGCGCCGAATCAGGGCAAGGCGACGGCGGCCCTGCGGACCGTCTTAGAGTGTCGGCATGTCGCTGAGCCGCATATCCCTCATGTCCGGCCGTTCGGTTGAGCTCACCGAGCTGCGGATGTCTTCGACCTACGGGGGGATGCTGGAGGGCTACCCGTGCAAGCCCATCAACGACATGAAGGTCAGCAGCCTCCACCGGCAGGCCGCACGCGCCTTTCCGTCCACACCGGTCCATCTGGTTCCGCCCTCCTACGAGTACCCGGACGAGACCGCCGGCGCCTTCGGCCCCGTCGAGGTGCTGCCCGGCGTGGCTTGCATCGGTACCTTCCGCTCGGCAGCAATTGCCCTTGGGCTCGACGCGGTGCTGCACCGCTCCGCCCTCGCAGTGGTCTGGTTTCAGACTGTCCTGGATGTCCCCTCGGGCGAGAACGCCGACTTTGCACTGCGGAGCATCCGCTGGGAGGAACTGGCCCAGGACCACGAGCTCTAGCGACGGTTGCCGAACACAGCCACTGGTTGCGAGCCGTGGCAAGGACGGTCGCCTCGCAGCCGGCTGCGAGCTATCGCGCGGTGATCACGCGATGCCTTTGAGGCGGTTTGATCCTGCCCGCGGCCGTGTAGTGCCCGTGGCAATCGGCCGGGGCGAAGCGCGGTGGTCGCCCCCCCCCGGGGAGCCGGGCCGTCGCGCTTCTGAGCTGAAGAAAACCACTTGAACCTGCGCAGGGTGAGGGTGGCAGGCTTGCGCAGTGATCGTTGAGTTGGCTCCTCGCTTCCTGACCTGGGACGACGTGGACCCCGCCCGTCACGCGTTCGACAGCGCGTCCGCGGCCCGCACAGTGCGCTCGCTCGGCCCGGCCCGGTGTGTACCTGTCCGGCCGGGCGTCCCCTTCGGGGATCCCGCGATGAGCACCTGGCTCCGCGGCGAGGCCGAGCCCTGGGCCGACGCCATGTCGTACGCCCTCGCTCAGCACTACGGCCGCTGGACCGTCGGGTGGCGCTGGGCGCACGACGAGGGTGATTTCGACGGCGGACCGATAGGGAACTGGCGCTGCCCGCTGGTCTCGATCACCACGCGGGAAGAGACCCTGACCCGGGTCGAGGCGGCTCTATGTGAGTGGCGGGAGTGGCTGGAGAGTCTCGCCGGCTGGTTCGCGGCATACCCGCTCGACCTGACCGACACCGAAGATCAGCGGATCTCGTGGGAGCACGCGGCGCGGAATCTGATCATGCGGGTCGTCGACCGCACCGGGTGCGGCAGCGGCTGGCACGGCCACTGCCGCCAAGTGCTCACCTGGTTCCTCGGCCGCCGGGGAGTCGCGCCCGACGTGGCTGGGGGCCTGGTGGACGAGGCGATCAGTGGGCGGTTCCACAGTTGGACCGGCCCTGACCGGATGGTGGTCGACGACATCGCGGAGCGGCTCGCGCGCGCTCTGGGGCCGGGCCACAGCGGCGCCCGCGCGGACGCGCCGGCCCAAGATCACCTGCGGCGCTGGCTTGCGGTGCGCAAGGCGGTGCCGTGGCACGAGATCCCGGACAACGGTGCGGACGGACCGGTGGTGCCCCTCCGCGACGGTGCGGCGGAGGACATCCGGGCCTTCGACGGCGCTGTCGACCCTGCCCGAGCCGAGGGCCTGCTCAGCGCCCTGGACCTGCTGCGAGCCGACGCGGCACGCGGGGCGCGGCTCGACTCCGCGTTGCTCAGCAGCTGGCAGCAGCACCTCTTGGGCACCCCGCATCCGCCCCGGTTCCGCAGCTTGCCCGCCTCTGCCAAGGGAGGCCGGGAGCGCTACGGCATCGGACCGGATACCCAGGCCCGCTTTGACACATGCCTGGCCGAGAGTGCACCCGGCCCAGGCCGGCCGCTCGGTCCGACCGCCCGTGCCGCCCGCGCTTACCTCGACGTCTGCTTCTTCCACCCCTTCGACGACGGCAACGCCCGCTCCGCCTTCCTCACCCTCGTCTTCGTCCTCGCCCGCGAGGACATCGCACTCGGGGGAGTCGGCCTGCTGCGCCGTATCACCTTCCAGGCCGACAATCCCCAGGACCCGCTGCTCCTCGTCCGCTACATCAACGTGCACCTCGCGGAGACCCGGCGCAGCGCTGCCGGCTCAACCGGTCCGGCATCGATGTGAGCGCCTCCGCTGGTGACCACCGCGCCTGTCGGTGCGGACGACGAGGTGAATCCTGGGACGAGATGAGCGTCGACGACCTGAACTCCGGCCGTTCCCGCTGCCGCGAACCCCCCGGGCACTGATACCCGGGGCGAGTCGAAGGCGCTCCTCGGCAAGCCTCGGGCCCGGGCTCAGTCGGACTGGTCGATCGGGCCGAGCAGCCGGTTTCCGGGGGCCTTCGGGTCGTCACTCAGGTAGAACTCGGTGATGGCGGACCTGAATTCAGCGTGGCTGAGTGAGCCGTCCCCGTCCTGGTCGAGCAGGCGGAATGCCGCCTCGGAGTGCACCGGGGGGATGCCCAGGACGTCGTACATGCGGACATACTCCGCCTGGCTCAGCACTCCGTCCTGGTTGGTGTCCAGTGCCCGCATCAGCGCGTCGACGAGCGCCAGCACAGCCTCCTCGAAGTGCCGGGGGTCCGTGACGTCGGCCGCCATGACGGTGATGAACTCGTGCCGGGAGATCTGTGCGCTCCCGTCGCTGTCCCCGTGGGCGAGCAGCAACCGCCACCATGTCTCGAAGGCGGCCCGCATCGCCGCCGCGTTCTCCTCGTCGCCCTCGCGCACCAGCCCGGCGAACAGGTCGGCCATCTGCTGGAAGTCGTCACGGGTGAGCCGTCCGTCCCCGTTCCGGTCGAACCAGCGGAAGAGGGTGCTGAACTTCTGGGCTTTCACGTCCTCCGTCATGGGTGCTCTCTTTCTGGGCGGCCGCATCTCGCGGCGGGCCTGGAGTTGTTACCCGAACGAACGCGTTCCCTTTGGGACGTTAGGCGAGGCGGAGTTGGACAACCAGGGCCGTTGAGGCCCTTCCTGTGCCAGTGTCCCTACCACCCGCGCTCCCGGCCGGAGCCATGTTGACCGCTGTCTGGGGCGCGCAGTTCGGGGCGGTCCGGCCGAGGGGCTGCTTGATCAGCCTGAAGAAGTGCGTCTGACGCTGATCGACGGATTGTCCGACGCGCTCGGCCCTCGTCGCGCACGGCGGATGAAGCGGTAATTCCGGCAGTTTCGTGATCAACTTACGGCGCATTGCGCCGTTTCCGAGTGCTTTGACGTTGAGGGGCACCCATGCACAAATACGTTCCGATGCCGCTCCTGCGCATAGTCGTAGTCCTGATACCGGAGATACGAACAGTGGTGGATCCCTACTGGACGAGGGCTTTACGGATAGCCGTCGGCCTGACGCTGGCTATACGCGTGACCGCCGGCCTGACGTTCGCCGCGGCCGCCGTGGCTCTCATCTGGGCGCTGGGGATCGACACCCAGCCGGCGCCGCACACCGGCGTCCTGGTCTTGATGTGGATTGCGACCGGTTCCGCTGTCGTACGCGCGGCGCTGCTGTGGGTCCGGCGGTTGTACGGCAGGCGCCGGGCCCGGCTCTCTGATTCCGGCGTCAGCCTGGAAAAGACGTACAGGGACGAACTGGATGTTCTGGATGAGCTCACAGAGGTGCCCGATGGGTCGCAGGGTTGGACCAAGGCGCGGCGGTTGCTCGTCAACGTCGCCCTCTTCGCGGCCTCGCTGACGGCAGTCACGCTGCCCTCCCTGCCGAGCCGGGCCAGCCTGCCCGCCGCTCTCCAGCGCGCGGATGCCGAAGTCGCGACAGCGACCATCGCCGAACGGCCGGACATTGTGAGAAAGGAATACGACGAAGACCATCACGACCTGGTTGTGAGCTACTACAGCAAACTGCGGGTTTCAGTGCCCGGCAGGGCCGAACCGCTCCTTGTCGGCCCGGTCCGCAGTGACGAACCCTTCAAGGTGGGCTCTCACATTCCGGTGCTGTGGTCCCCGAGCAACCCCGCCCTGGGCGGTTACACCGACTCCCCGGCCGAGCTGAAACGACTGTTGGAGAGCAAGTGGGAGATCAATCTGACAGGCAGCGGCGTCACCGACGATACATGGGTGATGGTCGCCTGGATCTTCGGGCTGTGCATGCTGCCCTGGGTCTTCCTCTTCGCGCTCGGCATCGACGACGACGTGCTGTCCGAACTCGCCTGGTCCCCCCTCCCTCAGACCATCCACGCCCTCGTCTTCCTCGGCACGTCCTACGGATCCACGCCCGCCCTCACCGGTCGACCGCCCAACGGACTGCAGCCACTCTGGCAACAGGTCGGCTGGCTGCTTCTCGCAGGACTCATCTTCAGCCCGATCGGGCGGCTGGTGAAGGAAAACTGGAGGAATGCGCCCACGGCTGCGGATTGAGAAGCCTGACCAAGTACTGACAGTCGACGAATACCGTGTCCTTCAAGGACGCGTGTGCCCCTGGGCCGGCGAGGGCCGGAGTGGGGCGGACGTTCTCGCAGGCATAGGGGACGATGACCACTTGGTACGCCTCGCCGTCGAGGACGCGCTCGGACTGAACCTGACGGCCCACGGACCGCCCCGCGAGTCCGGAGCCGGAGCCGGAGCCGGAGCCGGGGGCGGTGGCGGTGCAGGTGCCGTGACCCTGCGGGGGCGCCTTCGGTGATGCGGCGGCCGCCGGTGAGGCGCTCAGCGCGAGGAGCACGGTGGTCGGGGCGAGCGAGACGAGCGCCGCGAGCAGCCGTCCGTCGTGTTTCAAGGGGTGGTCTCTCTGAATCGGTGGCGTACGGGTTTGTTGGGGACGAACCGGTCCGCCGCCCGTGCGCGCCAGGGTCGAAACAAGACGCTCTGTGATCGCTTCTGGCCAGTTCTGGGCTCTCGCCATCACCCCCGTGGCCGCTACGTTCCCCCCTTGACCGGATACTCACCATCAGGGGGAAGGGCAACGAATGCGCCCCATAAGACCCGTCAGCCGCATAGGCAGAGCACTCACGGCCTGTGCCGCCTCGGCCGCCGTAGCCACCGTCGGCCTTGCCGCCTCACCAGTCTCGGCCGCACCTGCCAAGTCCGCCACCGCCTCGCAGGTCAAGCCCGGCGACGTTTGCACCGCGGCCGACCTCGGCACACGCCACCCGTACATCAAGACCACCGAAGTCTCCCCGGCCATAACCCACTTCAAGGGCTGGTACGTCACCGAGGGCACAACCGGCGCCCATACCGTCACCACCAGCACCCAGACGACCATCTCCGTCTCCGTCGGCCTCGATGGCAAGGTCGAGGGCAGTTTCGACGTCGAGACCCTCGGGAAGGTCGGCGCGAGCCTGGGCCTGAACGTAAAGGTCGAATACTCCTCCACCAGCACCGAGTCGAATACGGTCGCGTGGAACTTCAACCAGCCCGGCTACTACGGCGTCTACAAGGGCACCAAGAAGGTCACCGGTACGTACGGGAGCCTCAACTGCAACCGCGCCCAACAGGGCGACGGCAGTTGGGGGTTGAAGTGGATCGAGGGGGCCGGCAGCGGCAACTTCACCACCTACACCGCCCTCGAAGAAGGAGCGGTGCGCTGCCAGGACAAGGTGCCCGCCAACAGCATCATGGCCAAGGCACAGGAACTGCTCGACTGCGGCTCCGCTACCGCCACGGCGAAGCACGAGGCCGGTCCTGTGCCGTCGGCGAAGGCCGACGCCGCCAAGAAGGCTGACGCCAGGGACGCGGCCGCGAAGGCTGCCATCAGGGACGCGGCCGAGAAGGCCGCGGCGAAGAAGACGGCCGGGAGCACGGCCGGCTCCCGCGCAGCGCAGGGCCTCACCTGTGACCCCGGCTTCTACAAGATCGGTGTACCCGGCAGGTCGCTGTACTGGACCGGGCACGTCCTGGCGGCCGACGGTGTGCGCCTGCGGCCCTCGACGATCTTCAGTGGAGACCTTGATCAGTGGTCTCTGTGCAACAAGGTGGAGCACAACGGCGTCATCGAGGCCACCCTCGTCAACCACCGCAGCCAATGGTGCCTGACCGTCCCCGCGCAGACCGCGGCCACTGAACGCGCGGTCCTGCAGACGGCCCAGTGCGCGGAGGACGACCTCCAGCGGTTCTCCATCTACCGCGACGTGCCCGGCAGCTCGCAGATCGGTGTGCAGAACAAGTACACCGGCTCCATGATGGGCCACGACCGGTACGCGGACGGCGAGTTCATCCGCCAGTACTCCAGCGGTCGGCCGGACGGTACGGGCACGTACACCCTGACCGGAGTCTGAGGCCCACGCCCGCCCGGGTCCGCGACGGCGGCCCTGGCCTGGCCGAGCCACCACCAGGGATCCTCGGCCTGTAGGTCTTCCGGACCCGTCAATGAACTGACCTGCCCATCTGCCACGGACAGTTGCTGATCAGAGGGGTTTACGGCCCGGCCACCTCGGCGACGCCGACGCAATGCCGCGTCGCGCGCCGAGGTGTCGTCGCGTCGAGGGCCACGTGGTCGGTGCGGGTGCGCCGGTAGTGCCGGTGGCCCGTGGCGTCGGCGTGCTGCCGCAACCACGCCCGCACCGCGTCCGGGGAGCCCTGCTCCCCGGACCGCGCGCCGCACTTCGCGTCGCCGCCGGAGAGGCATACGGCGCTGAACGCGGGCCGGGCCGTGAGCACTTCGCTCCTCCGGTCTGGCTCGCCGAGCCGGATGGCAGTGTCCGGCCTGCCCCGGCCCGCGCGGTGCTCCGCGCACTGGCACGGCGGGAACGCGATGCTGCCGAACGGGAGGTTCGCCCCCACCCCCGCTTCGCCCAGCCGCCCACCTGACGTGGGCACCACCAGCACCCCGTCCTTGCCGCTCTCCGCCATCAGCCGTGCCAGTTCCGCCCGCGCCGTGCTCTTCATGACCCCAACCGCCTCAGTCCGTGCCACACCTCGTCCGCCAACTCCCTTGTGGGCTCCGCGTATGTACGCGGCACCCAGTTGGGAGCCAAGCGCCAGAAGCCGCCGGATCGGATGAGCCCGTACAGCGCCTGAAGGTCATCCTCTGAGGCTGGGGGCTCGGGAGTCGGCGCTGGCATGGTGCGGCGGCTCGGAGGAAGGTCCGTCACGAACATCACCGCTCCTCTCTGTAGTCATTCCACTACCGGATTGGCTCAGCGTGCTCTACATTCGGAGTGTCATCAACTTGCGTCATCTGATTGGAGAGTTGGTCGGTACCTGTTGAATCGAAAAGAGCTGGACCCCGAGGAATCGGCGCGCGCGGCCTTCGGTGCGCGTCTGCGCAGGCTGCGTGAGGAACGTGGCTTGACTCAGGACGAGCTGGCAGTGCAGATGGGGTGCTCTGGTTCGCACATTTCAGCTGTGGAAACTGGTCGCCGTTCCCCAACTCGTCGGTTTTCGGTAAGTGCTGACAGGGCGCTCGGCACGGGAGATCTCTTCGAACGGCAGGGCCGGGCCGTCTGGAACCCCGCGATACTTGAGGGCTTCCCCGAGTTCGTTGCCCGCGAGGTCAAGGCGGCGGAGATCCGGATTTTTGAGCTGGGCATCATTCCGGGGCTGCTCCAGACGCCGGAGTACGCGGCGGCCATCACCATGGGGGCCGTGCGGCGCGGCGCGATCACTGAGCAGCAGGCCGAAGAGCGGCTGTCTCTACTCGCACGGCGGCAAGCGTCTCTGGAGCGGACACCTCCGCCCCTGGTCTTCGTGGTGCTGGACGAAAGCTGTATTCGTCGTCCCGTCGGTGGTCCGGCTGTCATGGACGCGCAGCTTGACCGCCTGTATGCGTTCGCCGAGCGTCCTTCGACGGTTCTGCAAGTGGCTCCGTATGACCTCGGGGAGCGGCGAGCCTTCGATCTGCCGGTTCACTTGGTGACGCTTCCGGACCGGACCCAATTCGCCTACGCCGAGTCCGCTCAACAAGGGCGCCTGGAACGCGATGCGAGGTTCGTGCAACCCCTGTTGACGGCCTACCATCAGCTTCAGGCCGAAGCGCTGTCCCAAGTGGCATCCGTAGCCGTGATCGAGCAGGCACGAAAGGGCACCCTGTGAAGATGACCGAGTCCCCCCGTTGGTTCAAGTCCTCCTACAGCAGCAATGGCGGCGCTTGCATAGAGATCGCCACCAACCTCACTTCGTGCGGCGTCGTCCCCGTTCGTGACAGTAAGAATCCGACCGGCCCCGCGTTGAAGATCGACGCTTCGGCGTGGAGCGACTTCGTCGCGTTCGTCAGGACCACGGACATCTGAGATCGGCAGCACGACGGGCCCCCGCCGAATTCGCCCCGGATTTCGGCGGGGGCTTCTTGCGGGCTTCGCGAACACCACTTGGCGTCCTACCATCAGTTACAGGCCGTAGCGCTTCCCGGTACGGCGACCGTGGCCGTAATTGACCAGCTACGAAAGGGCAACTTGTGACAACCAAGTCTCCCCATTGGGTCAAGTCCTCGTACAGCAGCAACGGCGGTCAGTGCGTCGAGTGGTTGCCTTCCGCAGGGGCAGCGCGCGGTGTCGTCCCTGTCCGTGACAGCAAGAATCAGAACGGTTCTGTTCTGGTCGTCTCGGTTGACGCGTGGACTGCGTTCGTGGACGAGGTGAAGTGCAGCGGATTCGAGGTCACCTAGTGGTTCCTGGACGGCGGCCAGTTAATGTGAGCAGAAGTGACCTCAAGCGTTTGACGTGGAGTAAATCCAGCCACAGCAGCCCTGAGGGCGGTAACTGCGTCGAGTGGGCGCCGGGCGTAGCGGCAGCGTCTGGTGTTGTCCCTATTCGTGACAGCAAGAACCCAAATGGCCCCGCCCTGGTCATCACGGCGAAAGCGTGGACCGCTTTCGTGACCGGGGTGAAATGCAGCGGATTTGAGGTCACCTAGTGGTTTTGCACACGAGTGACTTCAGGTGCACGGTGTGGCGTAAATCCAGCTACAGCAGCCCCGATGGTGGCAACTGCGTTGAGTGGGCGCCGGCCGTAGCGGCAGCGTGCGGCTTGGTTCCTGTTCGTGATGGCAAGAATCCCAACGGCCCTGCCCTGGCCATCTCGATGGACGCGTGGACCGCGTTCGTGGACGAGGTGAAGAGCGGCGGCCGGGCCTCGCTGCTCGCCGAATAGGAGCGACGCTCATCTGCCTGCCGTAGCTGGCGGCCACGGTCTGTTTCATCGGTCGGGGCTGGTGTGGTTCAGCGCATCGAGGTTCTGTTGGTCGCGTGCACCCCACCAGGCACCGTGACGACGGCGCGGCCGCGCTCGCCTATCCCTCGGCAGGGGGCTCGACCGGGAAGCGGTAGACCGTTGACTGCCGCGCCTCGAAGCCGAGGCGTTCGTACAGCCGGTTCGCCGCCGCGCGGTCCGGTCGGGAGGTGAGGTCGACCGTGCGGGCACCCGCCTCGCGGGCGATCCGTAGGGCCTCTTGGGTGAGGAGTCCGGCGACCCCTTGGCCGCGTGCCGCGTTGTCGACGACGACGTCTTCGACGCGGGCCCGCAGGCCGGACGGCAGGGGTACGAGCACCAACGTCAGGGTGCCGACAACGGCGTCGGGGGTACGGGCCACGAGCAGCGTATTGGCGTCGGAGGTCGTCAGCCGGGTGAGCGCTTCGTGGTCGAGGGGCTTCGCGGTCGACGAGAGCTGCGGCAGCAACCGGCTGAAGGCGGCGACGAGTTCCTGGCTCGCCTCTCGGGCGACCTCTACTCGGATATCCATGCGGGGAGCCTAATCGGGCTGGGGAAACCGCCCCCGATCCGTGCCAGTTGCCCGTCTCGGCCCGGCTCCAGGCCGATGGGGCGTTGGCTCCGTTCAGCGGCCTCGGGTGCGCGTGATGATCCGCAGGGGCCGGGAACTCCGCGCAGCCGGCGCCGGACTCACTCACCGAACGGGCTGCCGGCGGCTGGGAGTCTCGTTGCCGTAACTCCGTGGCTGAAGCCCGCGTGTTGGGCTGGGGCGAGGGTCGGTCAGGTGGTCGCGCCGACTTCGTACCTCATGGCCGGTGCGTACCCGTGGCTTCCCAGGCCGCTTCGATCATCTGGAAGATCTCGTCCACCGCTCCATCCGGATCGGCCGCCTCGCGCGCCAGCGCGTACGCGTCGATCGCGAATCGGGCGATCGTCCGGCAGGCCGTCGGGGTCCGGGTCTGTTCGGGGTCGGCGGTGATGGCTGTGGCCAGGGATTCCGCGTGGCGCAATTGCATGGACTCGTCGTACTTCCGCAGGGCGGGGGACTCGTCGATCATGCGCCAGATGGGGGCGGCGCCGTCGGCCGTGCAGTGGCGGACCAGGGCCTGGACCTCGTGGCGCAGTGCGGGGATGAGCGGTTCGTGCGGGGCGCGGCCGGTGACCGCCTGGGTGAGGCGTTGCTCGAAGTCCTCGTCCTGTTCGAAGACGAGGGCCTCTTTCGAGGCGAAGTGGGAGAAGACCGTGGTGACGGCGACATCGGCCTCGGCGGCCACGTCGCGGATGCCCACCTCGTCGTACCCCTGCTCCAGGAAGAGCCGCAGGGCGGTGTCGGCGATCTTCTGGCGGGTCGCGGCCTTCTTGCGTTCGCGGCGTCCGGTCGGCACGGTCATGGTTTCAAGCTATCAGGTACGAAGGAGTAACTGTTCGTAAAGACTAACCGTTAGTGTTACGGTCGGTGGCATGAAGCGAGTGAACATCGCCGAGTTCGGCGGTCCTGACGTTCTGCAACTCATCGATGCCGAGGAGCCCCACGCGGGCCCCGGCCAAGTACGCGTCGCCGTGCGGGCAGCGGGCGTGAACCCCGTCGACTGGCGGATCCGCGAGGGCCAGAAGCTGGGGGCCCACCCGATCACGCTGCCCACCGGGATCGGGCTGGACGCCGCCGGGGTGGTGGACGAGGTCGGTGACGGTGTCGAAGGGTTCGCGGTCGGCGACCGCGTGTTCGGCGAGGGGGTGAGTACGTACGCCGAGTTCGCCGTGCTGACGGCCTGGGCCCGGATGCCCGAGGGGCTGACGTTCGAAGAGGCCGCCGGTTACCCCTCCGTGGTGGAGACCGCGCTGCGCATCATCGGCCAGACCGGGGTGCAGCCCGGGCAGACTCTGCTGGTCAGCGGGGCGTCCGGGGGAGTCGGGTCGGCGGTGCTGCAGATCGCCCGCGAGCGCGGCATCACCGTGATCGGCACGGCCGGGGCCGCGAACCAGGACTACCTGCGGAGCCTGGGCGCCGTCGCCACGACGTACGGCGAGGGCTGGGTCGAGCGGGTACGGCAGCTCGGCCAGGTCGACGCGGCGCTCGATCTGGCCGGTTCGGGCGTGATCCGTGAGCTCATCGAGCTGACCGGGGACCCCGAGAAGGTCGTCTCCATCGCCGACCTCGGCGCGCCGGACCTCGGCGTCCGGTTCTCCGGCGTGGCCGGGAGCGTGCCGGACGCGCTCGCCGTGGCCGCCGACCTCATCTCGCGGGGGAAGCTCCACATCCCGGTCGAGAAGTCGTACCCGCTCGCCGAGGCCGCGGCGGCGCACATCGACAGCCAGGCCGGCCACACGCGCGGACGCCGGGTCATCGCCATCTGAGCCGCTTCCCGTACCGCCGTACGCCGTACGGGCCGTAGCGATCCGTAACCGCCCCAGGCTCATGCCGGCGGTTACGGATCGACTGCGGCCGACCGGCGTGCGGCACTGCGCGGCAGAGGCCGGCCAGTCGGACGATCACGGCGTGTGACAGTGGGCGGCCAGGCCCCGCAGGCCGGCCGCGAAGACGTCGGTCCGGAAGGTCTCCGCCAGCTCGTCGGCGTCGATGGGACGTACGTCGGTATTGGTCCGGTCGCAGTCGAAGGTCACCGACCAGCCGACGTACGTCTCATCGGTGGCGGTGATGGGCAGCACCCGCATGGTGGCCCGGTAGGACCGCACCGGGTACGGGGAGCTGACGATGCCGTACGTCATGGACCGCGTGTGGTCGTCCAGCGCCAGGAGGGACTCCACCACGGTCTCCCCGTCGGCCATGGACAGCGTGCGGACACTGCCGACGCGGTCGGGCGCCGATCCGTCCGCCAGGGCGCAGCCCGCGACGGCCGGCTGCCAGGCGGCCAGGCCGCCGAAGTCGCGGACCACGCGCCACACGGTGGCGACCGGGGCCGGGATGACAGCGCCGGCGAATGCTTCGGGCATGGGAGAACTCCGGTTCTTAAGGAGGGGGAAAGGAGGGGGGAGGGGACGGCCGCCGTCGCGGCTTCCCGGACCTGCTCGCGAGAGCGGAAGAGAGGGCGACGGGGGCGTCGGCACTCGGTCGGCAGTGCGCTGACCGGCCATGACGCCGACGTTACGAGCGCGGCGGCGGGCGTGGGAGGGTGCGCTGCGGCCACCCGGAGTACGGGCCCGGCCGCCGCACCCGGGTGGGTGCAGCGCACCCACGCCCCGGCGGCCGTCCGCGATTAGCGTGGCGGTCATGGAAAGCGAGAACGAACTCGGCGACTACCTGCGCGCCCGCCGTGCGGCGGTCGCGCCGGCGGACGTCGGACTGCCCGACGACGGGCCCCGGCGGGTGCCGGGGCTGCGGCGCGACGAGGTGGCGCTGCTGGCCGGGATGAGCACGGATTACTACATCCGGCTGGAGCAGGGCCGCGAGCGGCATCCGTCCGAGCAGGTGCTGCGGGCGCTCGCCGCGACGCTGCGGCTGGACGACGCGGCGGCGGGCCACCTCTTCCGGCTGGGGCTGTCCGTCTTCGGGACGGCGGCCGCCGCGCCGACCGTCGCGCCGGAGCTGCTGCGGCTGATGGACGGCATGCGCGAGGTGCCGGCCTTCGTGGTCGGGGCGGCGCAGGACGTGCTGGCGGCCAACGCGATGGCGCGTGAGCTGTACCGCGGTTTCGCCCGGTACGACAACCTGCTGCGGATGATCTTCCTCGACCCCTTCGCGCGCGAGTTCTACGCCGACTGGGACCACGCGTCGCGCATCGCGGTCGGCAACCTGCGGGCGTCCTCCTCGCGGTTCCCGCGGGACGAGCGGATCGAGCGGGTCGTCGGCGAGCTGAGCGTGCGCAGCCCCGCCTTCGCGGGCCTGTGGGCGCGGTACGAGGTCCGGCCCCGTACGCACGAGGACAAGCACTTCCGGCACCCGGCGGTGGGGGAGATGCGGCTGCACTTCGAGGCGCTCGCCGTCACCAGCGCCCCCGGACAGCACCTGTCCGTCTACAGCGCGGAACCCGGCAGCGCCGGCGCCGACGCCCTGGTCCTGCTGGGCCGGCTGTCCGAGCGGGAATCCGGTCGGTTGTCCGGGCGGGAACCCGGCCGACCGTCCGGGCGGGAATCCGGCCGACCGTCCGAGCGAGGCTCCGGTCGGCTGTCCGAGCGGGAACCCGACCGGCTGTCCGAGCGAGGCTCCAGCCGGTCGTCCGAGCGGGAAGAGATCCCGACGGACCAGGACGATTCTGTGGAAGAAGGAGAATTCCGATCATGACCGCCTCTCTGTCCGACGCCGCCGGCACCTTCGAGATCGCCGGCAAGAAGGTCGCCCGTCTCGGTTTCGGCGCCATGCGCCTGACCGGACTCGGCGTGTGGGGCGAGCCCGACGACCGCGCGGAGTGCGTCCGCGTGGTGCGCCGCGCCGTCGAACTCGGCGTGCAGCTGATCGACACCGCGGACTCCTACGGCCCGTACGTGAGCGAGGAGATCATCCGGGAGGCGATCCACCCCTACCGCGACGACGTGCTGATCGCGACCAAGGCCGGGCTGACCCGCAACGGACCCGACATGATCAGGACCGACAAGGGACTGGTGAACGTCGGTACGGCGGCGTGGCCGCCGGTCGGGCGCCCGGAGTACCTGCGCCAGCAGGCCCTGATGAGCCTGCGCCGGCTCGGCGTGGACCGCATCGACCTGTTCCAGCTGCACCGCGTCGATCCGGAGGTCCCGCTGGCGGACCAGGTCGGCGAGCTGAAGCTGCTCCAGGACGAGGGAAAGATCGGCGAGATCGGGCTGTCCCAGGTCACCGTCGACCAGATCGAGCAGGCCCGTACGGTCGCGGAGATCGCCACCGTCCAGAACCGCTACAACCTCACCGACCGCAGCTCCGCCGACGTCCTGGAGTACTGCGCCCGCCACGGCATCGGCTTCATCCCCTGGGCGCCCGTGGCCGCGGGCGAACTGGCCCGGCCGGGCGGCCCGGTCGACCGGATCGCGACCGCCCACGACGCCGGCCCGTCACAGGTGGCGCTGGCCTGGCTGCTGGCCCGCTCCGAGGTCGTCCTGCCCATCCCCGGCACCTCCAAGGTCGCGCACCTGGAGGAGAACCTGACCGCGGCCGACCTGCGACTGAGCGACGCGGAAGTCGACGAACTGACCGCTACGAACTGACCGCCACGCACTGACCGCCACGGTGTGACGGCCGCTCCGGGAAGGCGGCCCGTCCGACCCTTCGCGCCGGGAGCCGGCCGCCTTCCCCTCTCCGGCTCCCCCTCCGTTCCCCTCCCCGGCCCCTCCGCCTCCACCGAAGAAAAGATCGTCGCCATGCTGCTTCCCTATGACGAGGCGGGCCGAGGCCGCGCCGTCGTCCTGCTGCACGCCCGTCCCACCGACCGCACCATGTGGGCGGCCCACCTTCCCCTGCTCGCCGACGCGGGCGTACGGGCCATCGCGCTGGACCTCCCCGGCCACGGCGACGCGCGCGTACCCGCCGACCGTGAGGCGGCCCCCTGGGCGGATGTGCTCGACACGCTCGACTACCTCGGGGCCGACCGCTTCGTCCTGGCCGGGAACTCCCTCGGCGCCCTGACGGCGCTCCAGGCCGCCGTCACGGCGCCCGAGCGGGTCGAGGGCCTGGTGCTCATCGGGTACCGGCCCCACGACCAGCCGGCCTCCCCGCGGCTGCGAGCCGCCTGGGACGCCGAAAGGGCCGCGCTCGACGCCGACGACCTGGACGCGGCGGTCGCGGCCGGCGTCGAGGCGTGGACCTCGGCCGACGCGACCGGCGACGTACGCGCGCACGCCGCCCGTATGCTCCGCGACCAGCTCACCGGACAACTCGCCCACGGCGAGCCGCCGTTGGCGGCGGACCCGCTCGGCGAGGGAACGGCGGCGCTGCGCGCGTTGACCGCCCCCGCCCTGGTCGGCGTCGGCGAACACGACATGCCCGACTTCTTCGAGGGCGGCGAGGGACTGGCCCGCGACCTCGACGCGGGCCGGCCCGTGGTCATCCCCGGCGCGGGGCACCTCGCGCCGCTGGAGCAGCCCGCGGCGTTCTGCACCCTGCTGCTGGACTTCGTCCACCGCCTCCCCGCGCGGTAGCGCTGAACTCCGCCCCCGGGCCCCGCTGCTGGAGACGGGGTGAGCCGGGACGGGGCGGGACGAGACGGGCCGGGGCGACCGCCCCCGGTGCCCGACGGTGTCCGAAACGGCTTGGTGAGCGCCGCCTTCCGGTGCCGCGCCGGTGACAGGAAAGGCGGGCGCTGCCAGAGTGGCCGCGCAAGCAGCCTCACGGAACCGCAAAAGGGGCCACACGGAGCCGCAAGGAACCGCACGGAGCCGCAAGGAACCGAGGGGCCTCACGGGACCCCGACCGGGCCTCGCCCCGCGTCCCGGCGCCCGCCACCGCGGCGCCGGACGCCTTCCAGTACGTATCGCCTTAGCGCCCCCGCCCGCGATACGCCGGGCCGTGGGCCGGAGAGGTACAACGATGGGTTCATGGAAGTGGAACGACCAGCAGCGCCCCGCCGCCGCGATCGGCGTGCGGGCCACGATGGGCGCCGTCACGATGAAGGACGATCCGCAGGCCGCGCAGCGCCCGTACGTCTTCGCCCGCGGCCTCGACTCGCGGCTGTACGTCAACTGGTGGGACGGCAAGGCGTGGCACTGGAGCGACCAGGGAACTCCCGCCGGGCGCACGGTCATCGAGAAGGTCGGCGCCGTCACGGTGCAGGACCGTCCGGACGCCCAGCAGCGCCCGTACGCGTTCGTCATCACCGATGACTCCAAGCTGCACGTGAACTGGTGGGACGGTTCCAAGTGGAACTGGAGCGACCAGGGCGCGCCCGGCGGGCGGCAGGTCCGCGAGGGCGTCGGCGTCGTCGCGGCCCAGGACTCCCCGACGTCGGCGCAGCGCCCGTACGTCTTCGTCCTCACCGACGACTTCCGGATGTGGGTCAACTGGTGGGACGGTTCCAAGTGGAACTGGAGCGACCAGGGCGCGCCGCCGAACCGCACGATCTCCCGCGCGATCGGCGTCACCACGATGCGCGACAACCCGAACGCCTTCACCCGCCCGTACGCCTTCGTCATCACCGACGACTCCCGGGTCTGGGTCAACTGGTGGGACGGCTCCAAGTGGAACTGGAGCGAGCAGGGCACGCCGTCCGGCCAGCCGGTCAAGAAGGGTGCGGGCGTCATCAGCGCCCAGAACGACCCGCAGGCGTCGGAGCGGCCGTACGTCTTCGTCCAGGGCTACGACTCGAAGCTGTACGTGAACTGGTGGGACGGTTCCAAGTGGAACTGGAGCGCGCAGGGCGCGCCCAGCGGTCGGCTGATCCTCGACTCCGTCGGCGCGGTCACGATGAAGGACGACCCGAACGCCTTCACCCGCCCGTACGTCTTCGTCATCGGCGACGACTCGAAGCTGTACGTGAACTGGTGGGACGGCAAGGCGTGGCACTGGGCCGCGCAGGGCACGCCGTCCGGGCGCGTCGTCGAGCGCCCCGGCGAGGCCGTCACCGTCCAGGACAACGGGAACGCGGCGCAGCGCCCGTACGCGTTCGTCATCACCGATGACTCCGACCTGTGGGTCAACTGGTGGTCGCTGCCGTAACCGGCGCCGGGCGGGCGGGGCTCCGGCGGTCAAGCGGAATCCGCCGCTGACCGCGGAGCTCCCGTCCGCCCCCGGGGTGGGCTGGTGTTCAGCCCCCGCCCCGGTGCGGCGGCCCCGTCGCCCACCGCCGGAGCTTCTCCGGGTTGCGCACCGCCCAGACGCGGGTGATCCGTTCGCCCTCGACGCCGAACGCCGCGACCGTCACGGTGATCCCGTCCCGCTGGGCCACCAGGCCGGGGCGGCCGTTGACCGTGCGCTCCAGGATCGTCAGGCCGGTCGCCCTGTCGGTGAGACCGAGGAGGAAGCGGGCGATCCGCTCGCCCCCCTCGATCGGGCGGAGCGCCGCGCCGGCCGCTCCGCCGCCGTCGGCTATCAGCGCGGCGTCGGGGTCGAGGAGGCCGATGAGGACGTCGATGTCCTTGGCCTCCCACGCCTTCCTGAAGCCCCTGACGAGGCCCGCCTGCTGGGGTGTCGGGGCCTCCGGGGTCCGGGACACGCGCAGCCGGCGGCGGGCCGACGAGGCCAGTTTGCGGCAGGCGGTCGGCGTGCGGCCGACGATCTCGGCCACTTCGGCGAAGGGGTAGCGGAAGACGTCGTGCAGGATGAACGCGACGCGTTCTGCCGGGGTCATCGCGTCGAGGACGACCAGGAACGCCATGGTGACCGATTCGTCCAGGGTGACCCGGTCGGCCGGGTCCGCCGAGGCGGCGCCCGGCCATCCGTCGGCCCACTCCGTACGGTCGGGAACGGGCTCCGGGAGCCATTCCCCCACGTAGCTCTCGCGCCGGACCCGGGCCGAGCCGAGCAGGTCCAGGCAGATGCGGCCGGCGACCTTCGTCAGCCAGGCGCCGGGGGACCGGGTGGCCTCCCGGCGCTGCCGGGGCATGGCGTACCAGCGGGCGTAGGTCTCCTGGACGACGTCCTCGGCCTCCGCCAGGGAGCCCAGGAGCCGGTAGGCGAGGTTGATCAGCTGACGCCGCTCGCTCGTGATCGCGGCCAGGCCCGGATCGTCGGGCCGGCCGTCTCCCGGCTCGGATGAGCTGGTCATGGTGGCGTCGTCTCCCTTCGTCCTTCGTTTTTCGTCCTACTTGGTCCTTCGTCCTTCGTCGCGGTCGCTCTCGGTAGTCCGACGAAACAGCGCACCGATCTGTGAGGCCGGCGCGTCGCCTCACGTTCCCAGGGGCTGCGTCGTCGGACTACCGAGACAGCGTCCGGACCGCGAAGGGAAGGTCTCGCCGTGTTCATGTCCACGACGGCCAAGCGGGGCGACCGCACGTTCTTGCGTGCCGCGATCGCCTTGCAGACCGCGACCGTCTTCGTCCAGGCGGTCTCCGCCGGGCTGCTGCTGTCCTCGTCGTCCTTCGGCATGACCCTGCACAGCGTCGGCGCGCGCGTGATGTTCGCCGCGGTGATGGTGCATCTCGCCGCGGCGATCCTGGCCTGGCGGCCGGGCGGCGGCTCGCCCGGGCCCATCCTGTACGCGGCCGGGTTCATGGTGATCACGTCGGCGCAGGTGGTACTGGGCATAGCGCACGTGACGTCCCCGCACGTCCCCTTGGGTGTCCTGATGTTCGGCCTGAGCCTTCTCCACCTCGGCCGACCGCCGGCCGCCCACCGCGCCCGTACGGCCGCCGCGGAGTGACGGCCACCGTGCCCACGCGGCATCCGCGCCCACACGGCCCCCGACGACCGGCGGGCCACCGCGCCCACGCAGCCGCCCCGGAGTGACCGCCGGCGCGTCGGCCCCCGGCCCGCACTCGGTATAGCCGCCCCCGCTTCCCTTCACTGCCGTCCCAAAGTCACCGCTCGTCAATTCCGTTGCGCCCGCCACACGGTTAGCGTGCTGGGGCCCCCGAATTTGAGGAGTTGCCCCGTGACCTCACTCACGCGCCGCGCATTCGTCGGTACCTCCACCGCGGCCGCGGCCGCCGGACTGATCGGAGCGGCCGGTACGGCCGCCGAGGCGGTGGACACGGACGAGAGCGCCGCCGCCTCGGCGCGCAAGGACGGCGGGACCGGCGAGATCAAGCACATCGTCGTGCTCATGCAGGAGAACCGCAGCTTCGACCACTACTTCGGCTCCCTGCGCGGCGTACGCGGCTTCGACGACCGGCAGGGGCTCGTCTTCCCCGACGGGTCCACCGTGCTGCGCCAGCCCGCCTCCGGGCGTACGGACGGCGGCTATCTGCTCCCGTACCGGATGGACACCACCCGCTACAACGCGCAGAACGCCAACGGGCTCCCGCACGACTGGAAGACCAGCCACGACGCGATCAACCACGGCGCCATGAACCAGTGGATATCCGCCAAGGGCGAGCGCTGCATGGGCTACTTCACCCGCGAGGACATCCCGTACCAGTACGCGCTCGCCGACGCCTTCACCGTCGCCGACCACTACTTCGCCTCCCTGGCCGGGCCCACCGACCCCAACCGCCTCTACCTGTGGAGCGGCACCGCAGGGCCCGGCACCGACGGCACCACCGGGCCGTTCACCGACAACAGCGTCGTCACCGAGAACCCCGTCGCCGACTGGACCACCTACGCCGAGCGTCTCCAGCAGGCCGGCGTGAGCTGGCGCGTCTACCACAATCCGGGCATGGACGAGCGGTACGGCGACTACGACTGCAACGGGCTCTCGTACTTCAAGCAGTTCCACGCCTTCGCGAAGGACGACCCGCGCTACGTCAACGCCATGACCAAGTTCGACCTGTCCGCCTTCGACCGGGACTGCAAGGACGGCACCCTGCCCACCGTCTCCTGGCTCGTGTCCCCGTACCTCTTCTGCGAACACCCGGCCGCCAGCCCCGACTACGGCGCGGACTACGTCAACACCGCCCTCCAGTCCCTCTTCGCCAACCCCGAGGTCTGGAAGCACACCGCGTTCCTCGTCATGTACGACGAGAACGACGGCTACTTCGACCACGTCGTGCCGCCCACCGCGCCCGCCGGGACCCCCGGCGAGTTCGCCAAGGGCCAGCCGATCGGGCTGGGCAACCGGGTGCCGCTGTGGGTCGTCTCGCCCTGGTCGCGCGGCGGCTGGACGAACTCGCAGGTCTTCGACCACACCTCGGTGCTGCGGCTGATGGAGCGCGTCACGGGCGTGCGCGAGCCGAACATCACCGACTGGCGGCGCGCGGTCTGCGGCGACCTCACCAGCTGCTTCGACTTCTCCGCCCCCGACTACTCCATCCCCCGCCTCCCTGACACCAAGGAGCTGGTCCGCAAGGCGGACCAGAGCAAGAAGCTGCCGCCGGTCAAGCTGCCCGGCAACGGCCAGCAGACCAAGCCCGTACAGGAGCCGGGCACCCGGCCGCACCGCCCGCTGCCCTACCGGCCGGACGCGAAGACCGCCGTGGACGCGCATACGGGCAAGGTCACCTGCACCATGACCAACCACGGTGAGGCCGCCTTCCACTACACCGTCTTCCCCAACGCCCACCTGCCGTTCGCCGGCACCCCGTTCACGGTCGCGCCGGGCGCGCAGGCCGTCTACGAGTGGGACACGGCCAAGACGGGCGGCGCGTACGACTTCACGGTGTACGGGGCCGACGGGTTCGTACGGCGCTTCAAGGGCGCGGCGAAGGACACGGCGCGGGCGACCGCGAAGGCGGACCGGCGGACCGTCCGGCTGACGCTCGGGCACACGCACGGCGAGGAGGCCCGCTTCACGCTGGAGCCCGGCGGCTCCGGCGGCAAGCGCCGCACCGTGGACGTACAGGTGGGCCGGCCCTCCCATGTGGAGTGGCCGACGCAGGACGGGCGCTACGACGTGACGGTCACCGGCGCGGACGGCTTCGTACGGCGCTGGGCGGGCACGGCCTACCAGGACTGAGCCACGGGGGAGGGGCCGTGGGGAAGGCCCCTCCCCGCCGCGGCCTCAGTTCACGATGCCCTCGTACCCGCCGATGTCCCGCGGGTCGCGCGCCCCCGGGCCGATGTAGCGCGCCGAGGGCCGCACCAGCCGCCCCGTGCGCTTCTGCTCCAGGATGTGCGCGCTCCACCCGGCGGTGCGGGCGCACGTGAACATCGACGTGAACATGTGCGCCGGCACCTCCGCGAAGTCCAGCACGATCGCCGCCCAGAACTCCACATTGGTGGCCAGCACCCGGTCCGGGCGGCGGTTGTGCAGCTCCTCCAGCGCGGCCTTCTCCAGCGCCTGCGCGACCTCGAAGCGCGGCGCGGCCAGCTCCTTGGCCGTCCGGCGCAGGACCCGGGCCCGGGGGTCCTCGGCGCGGTAGACGCGGTGGCCGAAGCCCATGAGCCGGTCGCCGCGGTCGAGCGCCCGCTTGACGTAGGCGGTCGCGTCGCCGGTCCGTTCGATCTCCTCGATCATGCCGAGGACGCGGGACGGGGCGCCGCCGTGCAGCGGCCCGGACATGGCGCCGACCGCCCCGGAGAGCGCGGCGGCGACGTCGGAGCCGGTGGAGGCGATGACGCGGGCGGTGAACGTCGAGGCGTTCATGCCGTGTTCGGCGGCGGACGTCCAGTACGCGTCGACGGCCTTGACGTGCCGCGGGTCGGGCTCGCCGCGCCAGCGCTTCATGAAGCGCTCCACGACGGTCTGCGCCGTGTCGATCTCCTTCTGGGGCACCATCGGCAGCCCCTGGCCGCGCGCCGACTGGGCCACGTACGACAGCGCCATCACGGCGGCGCGGGCGAGGTCGTCGCGGGCGGTGGCCTCGTCGATGTCGAGCAGCGGGCGCAGCCCCCAGACGGGCGCGAGCATCGCGAGCGCGGACTGCACGTCGACCCGGATGTCACCGGAGTGCACCGGGATGGGGAACGGCTCGGCGGGCGGCAGACCGGGGTCGAAGGCGCCGTCCACCAGCAGCCCCCATACGTTCCCGAAGGACACGTGGCCCACCAGGTCTTCGATGTCGACGCCTCGGTAGCGGAGGGAGCCGCCTTCCTTGTCGGGCTCGGCGATCTCCGTTTCGAACGCGACGACTCCCTCTAGTCCGGGTACGAAGTCGGACATCTGGCGGCTCCTCATGATCTGATCTACAGGCGGTTTTTGACCAAAATGTCAGAATCTGGGTGAAGATGTGGCGTCACCGTGCGGCGACCGGCGTGCTGGTGTCGTGACGGGTCCACGGCTGCGTGGCGCGGCTCGCGGCCCGTAGTGCTCTTCCCGGTCATGCCCCGCGCGGCGGGTGGTCACCCAAGAGGGCGGGGACTGGTTCGGACCGGACGCCGCAACCGCCGGCCACCGCCCGGCACGCCGCTCCGGGCTGCGATTTTGGCGGCTCGCGGACGCGCGGGGAAGAGTGATGTGCGGCACACCTGGCGATTGGGGCGGGTGAGGGTTACGCGGCGGCGCGTACGGGCAGGCTGAACCGCGCCCGCCGGGGCGGCGCGGGCCTTCCGGCGCCTCACAGACCGCCGAGTCCTCGATGCTGCAAGATGAGCGCGTGCCCGATGCCGACGAACTCGACCCCGCCGCGATGCGCGTGCAGTACCGCTACCAGGGCCTCGCCGAGGCCGACTTGGCCCCCGAGCCGTACGAGCAGTTCCGGCGCTGGTTCGCGCAGGCCGCGGCCGGCGGGCTGTACGAGCCCAACGCCATGGTCGTCTCCACCGCCGACGCCGCCGGGCGGCCCAGCTCCCGGACGGTCCTGCTCAAGGGGTACGACGAGCGCGGCTTCGTCTTCTACACCAACTACACGTCCCGCAAGGCCCGCGAACTCGACCGGAACCCCCACGTCTCGCTGCTCTTCCCCTGGCACGCCATCGCCCGCCAGGTCATCGTCACCGGCGTCGCCGACCGCGTCGGCCGCGACGAGACGGCCGCCTACTTCCGCACCCGCCCCTACGGCTCGCAGCTCGGCGCCTGGGCCAGCCACCAGTCCGAGGCCGCCGCGGACCGGACCCAACTCGACGCCGCGTACGCCGAGTTGGCGGAGCGCTACCCCGAGGGCGAGCAGGTGCCGGTGCCGCCGGGCTGGGGCGGCTTCCGGGTGCGCGCGGAGGCGGTGGAGTTCTGGCAGGGCCGCGAGAACCGCCTGCACGACCGGCTGCGGTACGTGCGGGAAGGGGCGGGGCAGGGGCAGGCCGCTTGGCGGGTGGAGCGCTTGTGGCCGTGAGCGCGCGCCTGTGAGCACGCGCGGGCGTCCGGGGCCGTAGTGCCTACGGGCGACCGTGTCCGTACGGCCGCGCCGGCCCGGTGAACGCAGGCGACCCGCGGGCCTCGGTCCCTCCGGAGAGGGAGCCGGCCGGACAAACCGGCGGCCCGCGGGTCGGGTGACTGCTTGGGATTGAGCCGACTGCTCGCCGGCCCCGCACAGAGTGCGACGACGGGCCGTCAGCCCGCAGCCACCTCGCTTGTCCGGGATGAAATCACTTCCCGATCACCTCCTTTCGGCGTTAGCGGCACTCTAGGAGGCGGCCGTCGCAGCGCTCAACCGATTTTTCGAACCGCCGCGCGAGCTGCTGTCCGATCCCCCCGCCGGGCCCCGGCGCGTACGGCCCGTGCCGCGCCCCTCCGCCCCACGTCGCGCCCCCGATGCCCGGCTCCGCGCCCCTTTCGAGACGCACGGCGCCCCTTGCGGCCCAATTTCCCGGAGGCAACGATTTCGCCGAACCGTGTGTGGCGCGCGTCACGTTCGAGTTCAATATCTTCTTGTGCAGCACGCCCAAGCAGGGGGGTCGCCCAATGACTGCTTCGCAGCGTTCAGACGCATCGCACGGCACACCGCCGTCCGGCCCACCGCGCTCCGCGTCCGGTGACGGCTCCGGCCTGCTCGCCGCACTGCTCGACGGGATGGACGCCGCGCTCTGCGCCTTCGACGCCGACGGCGTCGTCACCCACTGGAACCGGGAGGCGGAGCGAATCCTCGGCTGGACGGCGGCGGAAGCCGTCGGGCGGCGGGGGCTCACCGACTGGGCGGTGCGGGCGGCGGACGCCGAGGAGGTGGAGGCGCGGCTGCTGAGCGCGATGAAGACGCCGGGCCGCCATGTGCACGAGTTCGCGCTGGTGACCAAGGACGGCGGGCGGGTGCTGGTCCGTACGCAGTCCTCCGCGGTGCCGGGCGCGGACGGCGGCCCGGCCGGGGTCTACTGCGCGTTCAGCGAGGTGCACGCGCAGATCGACCTGGAGCGGTCGATCGCGCTCAGCGAGGCGCTGTTCGAGGACGCCTCGTGGGGCGTGGTCCTGGTCGACGCCGACCTGCGCCCGGCGGTCGTCAACGAACACGCCTCGGCCGCCCTGGGCGCGGCCGGCTCGGGGCTGCTCGGCCGCCCGCTGGGCGAGCTGCTGGAACAGGGCGTCGAGGAGCTGGAGGGCGCGCTCCAGCACGTACTGGCCGAGGGCGCGCCGCTCGCGCCGACCGAGCTGTGGGTGACGCTGCGCGGCGGCGAGGGGCACACGCCCGAGCGCCGCTGCTGGCGCAGCGGCTTCCTGCGGCTCGCCTCGCCGCTCGCCGAGGAGCCGGTGCCGCTGGGGGTGGCGTGGCTGTTCCTGGACGTGACGGAGGAGCGGCTGGCCGAGCAGCAGGGCGCGCGGCTGCGGTTCCGCGCCAGCCAGCTGCACCGGGCGGGGCGCGCGGTCGCCGAGTGCGAGGACCCGATGGAGGCGGCCACCCTCCAGCTCGACTTCGCGCTCGCGGGGTTCGCGGACCACGCGCTGATCGACGTGCTGACGGTGCCCGTGGCGCTCGCGGAGCCGCCCGTCCGGCTCGTACGGGCCGCGCTGACGCCCGCGGGCGCGCCGGGGCCGCAGCCGCCGACGATGCCGTGCGACATCCCGGTCGGCTACCCGGAGGGCCACCCGGCGCTGCTGGCGGTCGAGCGCTGCGGCTCGGTGCGCTCCAGCTCGTCGGGCGACTCCGACGCGGCCGTCGCGCTGTGGGCGGCGGCCCGCAAATGGCCGGACGGCACGGCGCACGCCCTCAGCGTCGTGCTGCGCAGCCGCGGCCGCACCCTGGGCGCCGCCACCTTCCTGCGCGGCCCGTCCCGCCGCCCGTTCGACCGGGTGGACGCGACGTACGCGGAGGACGTGGCGGCCCGCGTCGCCGCCTCGGTGGACCTGGCGGCGGTGGTACGGGCGTGAGGGCCGCCGGGGCGCGGTACGGGTCCGCGGCCGCCGGGCGCTAGTGGCGGTAGAAGATCCGGTCGCCGTACTCCGTCATGATCCGGCCGTTCCACTCGTGGCCGCCGTCGACGTTGCCGGAGCGCAGCATCGGCGGGTCGATGCCGCGGGCGGCGAGGTTCCCGGCCGCCGCGGCCATGACGGCCTGCATCAGGGCGCTGGTGACGACGGTGGAGGCGGGGGCGAAGGGGGCGCTGATGCCCTCGGCGGTGAGTTCGGCGTCGCCGAGCGCGATCTTGGTGTCGAGGACGATGTCGCAGTGGTCCTTGAGGTACGTGCCGGAGACGTGCCGGGACTTGGTCTCGGCGGCGTACGCGACCGAGGTCACCCCGATGACCTTCAGGCCGAGGGCGCGGGCGTTCTGCGCCATCTCGACGGGCAGGGAGTTGCGGCCCGAGAGGGAGATGACGACGAGGACGTCCCCGGGCCGGGCGGGGCTGGTGTCCAGGACGGCCCCGGCGAGCCCGTCGACGCGCTCCAGGGCGCTGCCGAGGGTGGCCGGCATGACGCTGACGCCGACGGCGCCCGGGACGGCGAGGAGGTTCATGAGGGCGAGCCCGCCGGCCCGGTAGACGACGTCCTGGGCGGGGAGCGAGGAGTGGCCCGCACCGAAGACGAAGAGGCGGCCGCCCTCGGCGACGGTGTCCGCGAGGAGGGCGCCGGCGGCGGCGACGTGCTCGGCCTCCTCGTCGCGCACGGTCGTCAGCAGCTCGATCGCGGCGTCGAAGAACTGCCCGGCCAGCGCGGCTCCGGCCGGCTCGGGTCCGGTGGAGCCGGTGGTCCCGGCGGCCCCGTTCGGCCCGGCCGGCTCGGAGACGTCGGTCCCGGCGTCGGTCCCGGCATCCGTCCCGGCATCCGTCCCGGAGTCAGTCCCGGCGGTCGTCGCAGCACGCGTGGCGGCACACATCGCAGCAGGAGCCTTTCGGTCGGTGCGTACTCTGGTGGCGCGGATCACGTTGCGGTCTGGACCAGTGCCCTGTCAATACAGCCCGCGGTCTCGCGCGGGAGCACGCCCGTGATCACGCTACGACGCCCCGAATGGCCGCGGCGCCGTCGCGCGCGGTCGGCGACGGCACCGTTGTCAGTGGGATGCGTCAGAATTGAGTTCAGGGCCACCGCACGACGGATCGAGGGACACCCATGTCCGGACTGATCGACACCACGGAGATGTATCTCCGCACCATCCTTGAGCTGGAGGAGGAGGGTGTGGTCCCGATGCGCGCCCGAATCGCGGAACGGCTCGATCAGAGCGGCCCGACGGTCAGCCAGACGGTCGCGCGGATGGAGCGCGACGGCCTGGTCACGGTCGCCGGGGACCGCCACCTGGAGCTGACGGAGGAGGGCCGGCGGCTGGCGACGCGCGTGATGCGCAAGCACCGGCTCGCCGAGTGCCTGCTCGTCGACGTGATCGGGCTGGAGTGGGAGCAGGTGCACGCGGAGGCGTGTCGCTGGGAGCACGTGATGAGCGAGGCGGTGGAGCGGCGCGTGCTGGAGCTGCTGCGCCACCCCACGGAATCGCCGTACGGCAACCCCATCCCGGGCCTGGAGGAGCTGGGGGAGAAGGCCGAGGCCGACCCGTTCCTCAACGACGGCATGGTCAGCCTGATGGAGCTGGAGCCGGGCGCCGGGGGCAAGACCGTGGTGGTGCGGCGGATCGGCGAGCCGATCCAGATGGACGCGCAGCTGATGTACACGCTGCGCCGCGCCGGGGTGCAGCCGGGCGCGGTGGTGAGCGTGACGGAGTCGGCGGGCGGGGTGCTGGTGGGCAGCAGCGGTGAGGCGGCGGAGCTGGAGGCGGACATCGCCTCGCATGTCTTCGTGGCGAAGCGCTGACGCGACCTTTCCGGTTGTCCGCTTCGGTTGTCTGGTCCGGCCGTCCGGTCCGACTGTCCGGGCCGGTCGTCCGCTCCGGCTGCCAGGTCCGGCTGTCCGGTCCGGCCGTCCGCTTCGGCCGTCCGCTCCGGCTGCCAGGTCCGGCTTTTCGCCGCTGTCCGCCGAGCGCCTTCGAGGGCCGCGCCGACGCGCGGTCTCGGGGGCGCTCTGTCGCGCCCGCAGGGGCCGTACCGCCGTGGATTCGCACGGCGAAGTGCGCCAATAACCTTGACCTGAACCGGAGTTAGCAGAAACGACGCGGCCGGGCCTCAGGCATGCCACGCTGTCGCTCAGCAGGTGCGCGTACGTGCTGTGCGCGAATGACCTCGGCTGGGGGCTGACGTGGGCGGCGCTCTGACGGCCAGGGCCCCGGCGCCGCAGGCGGCCGGGGCCCAGCCTCCCCATGCTCCCCCGAGGCGACCCGGAGCCCCGAGCTCCCAAGGTCTCCCCTCGCGGACCCTCATCCCCGAGCGGTCCGCCTCCCGGACGATGTCTCCCCTGAGGGGCGGCGGCCAACCCTGGCCCGCAGTCACTCGAACGAGGGGTGTTGCGTGGCATAACGGTGCGTTCGAATAAGAGTTCGATACTGTGGGGCTGTTCGCGGTTGGAGCTGCCCGGGGGATGAATGGGGGTGCCAGGACTGATGGCGCGGCGTATCGACGTGACAGGGGCGGGTGGAGTGCGTCTCGCCGCCTGGGAATTCGCCGACCCGCCCAAGGCGGCCGGCCGGAACGGGGAGGGCGGCCGCTCCTCGGTGCTGTTGCTGCACGGCCTGATGGGCCGGGCCTCGCACTGGGCGGAGTCGGCGCGCTGGCTCGCCACGCGGTACCGCGCGGTGGCGCTGGACCAGCGCGGCCACGGCCGCAGCGAGAAGCCGGCGGACGGCTCGTACACCCGTGACGCGTACGTCAGCGACGTGGAGGCCGCCGTCGAGCAGCTCGGCCTCGCGCCGGTCGTCCTCATCGGCCACTCGATGGGCGCCCTCACGGCCTGGCAGTTCGCGGCCCGCCGACCCGATCTCGTACGGGCCCTGGTCATCAGCGACATGCGGGCCTCGGCGCTCGGCCCGGCCTCGCAGAAGGAGTGGGTCGCCTGGTTCGCATCCTGGCCGGTGCCGTTCGCGACGCTCGCGGACGTACGGAAGTGGTTCGGCGAGGGCGACCCGACGCTGGAGCGGCCCAAACCCGCGCGGGGCGACTTCTACGCCGAGGTGATGGCCGAGCGGGCGGACGGCTGGCGGCCGGTCTTCTCCCGCCGCCAGATGCTGGTCTCCCGGGCGACCTGGATCCGCGACGCGCACTGGGACGAACTGGCGCTGGTCCAGTGCCCCACCCTCGTCGTCCGCGGCCTCGACGGTGAACTCGGCCGGGCCGAGGCCCAGGAAATGGTCCGCGTCCTCCCCCGAGGGCAGTACGCGGAGGTGCCGGACGCCGGGCACCTCGTCCACTACGACCGCCCGGAGGGCTGGCGCCAGGCGGTCGACCCGTTCCTGGCCGCCGTCGCGCCGAGCTGAGCCGGGGAGGAGAGGGGGCGGCGGGCCGCCGCGGTCACAGGGGCCAGGGGTGACGTGCGTGATGTACAGGCGCTCCTGGCGGACGATGGTCAGGTGTCCGAACGTCCCGCGCGGCAGGATTTCCGACCGCATGCCAGGTGACTGGCCGTGGAAGGAAGTGCCGTCGAGGTGGAGCGCCGCCGCTGCGCGCAGCGGCTCGTCCGCACGTTCCTCGATCTGGGCGATGAAGGCGAGGTCGGGCGTGTCACCGATGACGGAACACGAGTCCGGTAGGTACTCCCACGTCCACTCACTCGCCGGTGGCACCGGCGACCGCCGCGCGGGCGCCGTCCATGACGGCCCTGACCTCGTCCATCGCGGCCCGCCAGGCCGGATCGTCCCTGTCGAGCTCCTGGGCCGCCCGTTCGGCCGCGCGCAGACGGCCGACGAGGTCGGGGCGGCGCTCGATCTCGATGATGGCGGCCCACTTCAGCTGGAACATGGCGATCGGTCCGAAGCTGTTGGACTGGGTGGCCATCGTGAAGACGGTGTCCCGCTCGGTCGCCATCTCGGCCAGCCGGCCCGGGGCGACCTGGGCCAGGGCCGCCCGCAGCGCGGGGAATGTCTTGTCCGGTCTGGGAATCAACTCTCCGCCGCCGTGTACGGGTTGCGAGCTCATGTCTTCTCCAAGGGATGCCCGGCCACCGTACGGCAGTCGGAGCGGGCATGGCGGACGATGAGCGTATGGGGCCGGATCGGTTCCGAGAGTGCTCGGACGGGTGCGCCGGGGGGCCGTATGGGGTGTGGATTCGGCCAGGTGTGGCGGGGGCGGGGCCTGGGTGTGGGCGGTGATCAGGGGGTTCGCGGCCGGGGGCCGGGCGGTCAGGGGGGTATTCGGCCGTCTGCGGGGATTCAATTCAACGGGCGTTGACATGCGGCCGCGGGCGGGTGTGCACTGGAAGTCAACAGGCGTTGGCCAACAGACGTTGGCAGCGGTTGATCGGGAGGCATCATGTCGGATCACAGCACTCGCACTGCCCGTACCGAGACCGAAGCGGCCGACGGCGGCCGCGCCCCGGACGTCATCGTCGTGGGGGCCGGGCCCACCGGGCTGCTGCTCGCCGGGGACCTGGCCGCCGCAGGGGTCCGCGTCGTCCTGCTGGAGCGGCGCTCGCTGGAGTCCAACCTCTCCCGCGCCATCGCCGTGCACGCCCGCACCCTGGAGGTGCTCGACATGCGCGGGCTCGCCGAAGACCTCCTCGCGACCGGCGAGTTCGTCCCCGTCCTGGGCATCGCGGGCGCCCGGCTGGAGCTCTTCCGGCTGCCGACGCGGTTCGCCGGCGTCCTGATTACGCCCCAGTACGAGACCGAGCGGGTCCTGGAGGAGCGGGCCGTCCGGCTCGGCGCCGACATCCGGTACGGCGCCGAGGTCCTGGCGCTCCGTCAGGACGGCGACGGCGTCGAAGCGGACGTACGCACCGACGCCGGCACCCAGACGCTGCGCGCCGCCTACGCCGTCGGCGCCGACGGCATGCGCAGCATCGTGCGGCAGTCCCTCGGGCTGCCCTTCCCCGGCCGGTCCGTGATCCGCTCCGTCATGCTGGCCGACGTCCGGCTGCGGTCCGCCCCGGCCCGTACGCCCGCCTTCGCCTCCTCCCGCACGGGGATCTCCTTCATCGCGCCGCTAGGGAACGGCTGGCACCGCGTCATCGCCTGGGACCGCGCCGTACAGCCGCCCGTGGACACGCCCGTCGACATGGAGGAGGTCCGCACCGTCACCCGCGGGGCGTTCGGCACCGACTTCGGCATGTACGAAGCGCGCTGGACCTCCCGCTTCCACAGCGACGAGCGGCAGGCCCCGCACTACCGCGTCGGCCGCGTCTTCCTCGCCGGGGACGCCGCCCACGTGCACTCGCCCGCCGGCGGCATGGGCATGAACACCGGCCTCCAGGACGCGGCCAACCTCGGCTGGAAGCTCGCCGCCGCCGTACAGGGACGGGCCGGCGCCACGCTCCTCGACAGCTACGAGGCGGAACGGCACCCCGTCGGCAAGCTCGTCCTGCGCGTCAGCGGATCGATCCTGCGCGGAGTGCTGATCAAGTCGCCCGCCCTGCGCGGCGCCCGGGCCGCCGCGATGGGCCTCGCGATGCGGGCCGCGCCCCTGCGGCACCGGGCCGCCATGACGGTCTCCGGCCTCGGCATCGACTACCCCGCCCCGCCCGGCGCCCACCCCCTCACCGGCCGCCGCGCCCCCGACCTGCCGCTCGCCGGTACGGGCGCGGCGGAGGAGAAGGGACCCGCCCGGCTCCACGAGGCGCTGCGCGACGGCGGATTCGTACGGGTCGTGCCGCGCGGGGAGAGTGCGGACGGCGACACGGCCCTGCCGTCCGTACGGACCACCGTCAGGCGCGCCGACGCCGCGCGGACCACGCTCCTGATACGCCCCGACGGGCACGTGGCCTGGGCGAGCGACCGGCCCGACCCGGCCGGGCTGCGCGCCGCGCTGGCCGCTCTCACGGGCGGGGCGGTCTGAGCGGACCCACGGGGGCGGTGGGCCGAGCCGTCTCACGGGGCCGGGGCCGGGCGATCTCACGTGGGCGGGCCGCGAGACCCCGCCCACCGGGGCTCGTCATACGCCGGAAGGACGAGAAAAGTCCCGTCCTTCCGGGACCAAAGACCCTCCGCCGTGCCGCCTTCCCGGGCGTCTGTCTGGTTGTACGCCCGCAAGCGGTGTACGCCCGTCAGCGTCCGGAAGGGGGATCAGGCTGTGTTCTCAGGGTTCTCGGTGTTCTCAGGGAGCTCAGGCGTTTCCGCTGCCGACCGTGGTCGTCTGCCGTCGCCGTCCCCCCGAAGGCCGCCGGTAACGAGCCGTCGCCGCAGGTACGCACGACAATGGTGGGGCACCTGAAGCCGCCCCTTCCGTCCGTACCGCCCCGATCGCCCGTACCGTCATCCGCCTGGAAGTGCCGTGCCGCCTCTCCTCACCGCGTTCCTCCGGCGCCCGGCCGCCGTCGCCGCCGCGGTGGCGACGGCGGCCGGGCTGGCGACGGTGACCGGCTGCGGGACCGGCGGTGAACCGGTCAGCGCCGGTACGACCGCCCCGGCCGCCGCCCCGTCCCCGCTGTGGCCCAGCCGCTCCCCGGCCGCCGTGCCCACCGCCGAGGACCAGGGAAAGGTTCCTTCCACCGTCGTGCCCGGCTTCCGGCGGGTGCCCTCCGAGAACATCCGCGAGGTCGACCCGCTCGCCGTGATCAAGGCCGAGCTGGCCGCCCACCCGGGCGAGGTCACCGGCGCGGACGGGATGGACGCGGCGACCGCCCGCAAGCTGGCCGACTGCGCCCCCGGCAAACCCGGCTGCCCCCTCCTCGCCCCCGTCCACCGGGACATCACCGGCAATGGCAAGGACGACCTGATCCTCGGCTTCGAGATGGAGGACGGGCTGCTGGGGCTGCGCTGCTACACCTTCGTGCATGGAGTGCTCACCCGCATCATGGCCACCGCCGTCCACCCCACCTCGGTGGAGGTCGCGGGCCGTGACCTCATCGTGTGGGAGCCCTCGACGACCCCCAACTACGCCATCCGCTCCGTGTACTCCTGGGACTCGCACCGCCACTACATGGAGCTCCAGAGCGACGAGATCCGGCGCACCGACGCCTCCGGCAGGCCCACGACGCCGGCGCGCCGATGACGGCCCGGCGGCCGGGGCCACGCGCGTGGCGGCGTGGCAGGCCGCAGCCGCAGCCTCGGTCGTCGGATGGGCAATGGTCCCGGCCGAAGTGGTTCCGGCTCGCCCGGTCCGGCTCCCTCTACGCGAAGTTCACGCTCTTCCTCGCCGTCATGTGCTGCATCGTCGCCGCCGTGCTCGGCACCCTCGTACACGTCATCGTCACCCGGCAGACCGTCCACCAGGCCCGTTCCGAGGCCCTGTCCCGGCTCGACATCGCCGCCCGCTCGTACGTGGCGGGCGACCGGCTGCGCCCCGAAGCCGCCCTCGACGCGCCCGAACTCCCCGCCGCGCTGCGGAAGATGGCGCTGCGCGGTGAACGCGGCACCGCCCTCGGCTCCTTCGAGGGCGAACCCGCCATGTGGGCGGCGGGCCCCGCCGACGGGAAGGCGCTGACCGTGAAGATCGACTACCGGCGCAGCGCCGAGACCATCAGCGGACTCGACCGCGCCATCGTCGTCTCCTCGGCCCTGGCGATCGTCGGCACCCTCGTCATCGGGGTGTTCGCCGTCTCCCGCGTCACCCGGCGGCTGCACCGTACCGCCGACGTGGCCCGCCGCATCAGCGCGGGCGACCTCGACGCCAGGGTCGCCGACCCGCGCACCACCGACCCCACCCGGCAGCAGGACGAGGTGGCCGCCGTGTCCGCCGCGCTGGACGCCATGGCCGCCACGCTCCAGGCCCGGCTCCAGAGCGAACAGCGGTTCACCGCCGACGTCGCCCACGAACTGCGCACCCCGCTCGCCGGGTTGCAGGCCTCCTCCGACCTGCTGCCGCCGGGGCGGCCGACCGAGCTCGTACGGGACCGGGTGCAGGCGCTGCGCCGGCTCACCGAGGACCTGCTGGAGATCTCCCGGCTGGACTCGCTGACGGAACGGGCCGACCTGGACGCGCACCAGTTGGGGCGGCTGGCCGAGCGGGCGGTACGGGCGTCCGGGCTGCCGGCCGAGGTGCGCGTCGTGCACGACGCGTGCGTGATGACGGACCGCCGGCGGCTGGAACGGGTGCTGGGCAATCTGCTGTCCAACGCGCACCGGCACGGGCGGCCGGCGGTGGTGGTGACCGTGGACGGGCCCGTGATCACTGTTCGCGATCACGGGGAGGGGTATCCGGAGTACCTCCTGGACCACGGGCCCCAGCGGTTCCGTACCGAGCCGACGGCCGCGCGGGGCGGCCTGGAGAAGGGGCATGGGCTGGGGCTGACGATCGCTGTGGGGCAGGCGCGGATCATCGGGGCGGAGTTGGTGTTCTCCAATGCCGCGGGCCCTGACGGGGGTGGGGCGGTGAGTACGTTGCGGTTGCCGGTGGGGCCACGGTAGCCAAGGGGCTACTGCCCCTTGACCCCGTGTCCTCAATTGCCGGACGGGCTGATTGGGCCGGCCTTTTCGGGGCTCTGCCCCGGGCCCCGGTCCTCAATTGCCGGACGGGCTGATTGGGCCGGCCTTTTCGGGGCTCTGCCCCGGGCCCCGGTCCTCAATTGCCGGACGGGCTGATCGGGCCGACCTCTTCGGGGCTCTGCCCCGGGCCCCGGTCCTCAATCGCCGGACGGGCTGGATCGGGCTGGGGCTGGGTGGGCCCGGTCCTCAATCGGCGGACGGGCTGATGGGGCCGGGCTTTGGTGTCCGCGAGCGTCTGGCGGGCGGACATGGCTGGGCCCGGGTTTCCGTTGCTCCAGCGGAAACCCGGGCCCCATGCCTGGCGAAGCTGCCGGCCTCAGCCCTTGCTCACCGCCGCCAGGATCTCCGGGAGGCGGTTCGCCACCCTCGGGGCCGCGATGCGCAGGCCCGCGTAGGCGGCGGCCAGGCCGTAGGCCGCGCCCACGGGGAGTACGAGCCACAGCAGGCCGTGGGCGTCCGTGACGTGGAGGGCGATGGTGAGGCCGAGGACGGGGGCGGCCAGGAGGCCGCCGACGAGCATGCCGCCCATGATGCTGAGGGAGGCGATGCCGGTCTGGCCCGGTGCGACGTTCTTGCGGCCGTCGGAGGGGATGGAGTACGGGGCCAGGGCCGAGGACAGCGCGCCCGTGCCGACCAGGGCGCCGAGGAGGGCCAGGGCGATGCCGTACGCCTCGGGGAACTCGGACCACTGGTGCAGGACCGCCGCCGCGCCGATCACGACCGCGGTGACGTACGGGACGGCGACCAGCGCGATCGTCAGGGCCCGTGCCCGTAGCTCCACATAGGCGTCGCGCGGCGCGGCGATCGTCTGGGCGACCATCCAGAAGGCGGAGGTGTCCTGCCCGAACTGGTTGTACATCTGGATGCCGAGGAGCCCCGCCGCCCAGCACGCGGAGTAGACACTGCCGTTGCCCTGCACGCCCGTGACGATGGGGAGGAGCAGGCCGACGCCGAGGGCGGCGGCCCAGGACATCTTGGTCTTCGGGTCGCGCCACGCGTAGCGCAGCGACCGCAGCATGACCGTGCCCGTACGGCCCGCGGGCAGCAGGCGCAGCGGTCCGCGTTCCGAGGACCGGCGCGCGGTGTCCTTCTCCACGGCCTGGAGGGTGGAGGAGTCCGGGGCGGTCATCAGGGTGGTCAGGGTGCGCTGCCACCACCACAGCAGCAGGACGAGCGCCAGCGCGGTCAGGGCCAGGCCGGCGGCGGCACGCCCGTACGAGCCCTTGCTCGCGGCGTCCACGGCGTCGACCGCGGAGGCGGGCGGCAGCCAGCGGACCACCGTGGCCACGGGGTCCAGGACGCCGAGCCCGTCGGGGCCGGTCAGCTTCTGGACGCCGAGGTTGACGCCCTGCGCGCCGATGGCGATGAACAGGCCGCTGAGGACGGCCAGGTCGCGGCCGCGCCGGCTGGTCAGCAGCCGGACGTTGGCGGTGGCGACGGCGCGGGCCAGGGCCACGCAGACCAGCCCGACCAGCAGTACGGCGAGGATGCCGACGACGGTGGCGGCGGCGCCGTGCGCGAGGGCGATCACCGAGCCGACGGCCACGGCGAGGGTGAAGACGGGGCCGATGCCGATCATCGAGGTGAACAGCAGCGCGACGATCAGGGGGCGCGGCCGCAGCGGCAGCATGGCCAGCCGGGTCGGGTCGAGCGTCTCGTCCCCGGAGGGGAAGAACAGCGGCATCGCCGCCCAGCCGAGCGCGACGATCGTGATGAGCAGGACGGCGAGGGCCGCCGCGTGGTCGTTGCCGCGCAGCGCGATGAGGCCCAGCAGGACCAGGGCCGCGAAGAGCAGCGTGAGGACGAGCGAGGTGACGTAGACGGCGGTGCGGCTGGAGGACTGGCGCAGGCCGTTGCGGAGCAGCGAGAGCTTCAGCCGTACGAACACGGGGGTCAGGGACGTCAGGGACGGGGTCCCGGCGCGGGCCGGGGCGGGGGCGGTGGACGTGGTGCTCATCGGGCGCCGCCGCCCAGCCAGTCGAGGTTCTGCGAGCCGGCCAGCCGCCGGTTCGCGCCGACGAGTTCCAGGAACGCGTTCTGGAGGCTGTCCGCTTCGCCCCGGACCTCCGCGGTCGGGCCCTGGGCGCGGATGCGGCCCGCGGCCATCACCGCGACCCACGAGCAGAGCGATTCGACCAGTTCCATGACGTGGCTGGAGAAGACGACGGTCGCGCCCGACTCGGTGTAGCGCTCCAGTACGCCGCGGATGGTCTGCGCGGAGACCGGGTCGACGCCTTCGAAGGGCTCGTCGAGGAAGAGGACCTCGGGGTTGTGCAGCAGGGCGCAGGCGAGCCCGATCTTCTTGCGCATGCCGGTCGAGTAGTCGATGACGAGTTTGTGCTGTGCGCCGGCCAGGTCGAGTACGTCCAGGAGCTGGGTGGCGCGCGCGTCGACCTCGTCGCCCGGGAGTCCGCGCAGCCGGCCGGTGTAGGCGAGGAGTTCGCGGCCGGAGAGCCGTTCGAAGAGCCGCAGCCCCTCCGGCAGCACGCCGATCCGCGCCTTGACGGCGACGGGGTCCCGCCACACGTCGTGGCCGCCGATCTCGACGCTGCCCGAGTCGGGGCGGAGCAGCCCGGTGACCATGGACAGGGTCGTGGTCTTGCCCGCGCCGTTGGGGCCGACGAGCCCGATGAACTGCCCGGCGGGCAGCTCCAGGTCGATGCCCGCGACCGCTACCTGTTCCCCGAACTTCTTCCACAGGCCGCTGATCCGCACGGCGGCCGCGCCCGTGGCCGCGCTCACGCCCGAGCCCGTACGCGCGTCCGTACCCGCCTCCGTACCGGTCCCGCCCCCGCCGGCCGTGGGCGCGCCTTCGCCGCCGGCTGCTGCCGCTGCGTCCTGCACCACTGTTGTGCCCCCTTGTTCCCCGTCGACTGATCGCAGGGGGTGGTGGTTCCGCCCCCTGGGCGTCAACCCTAGGCGGGAGGAGAACACAACGTCACGAAGCGCAGGGGACGGGGAGCGGGGGACGGGGTGCAGGGAGGCAGGGCCTCAGCGCCCGCGTGCCGCCGCGGCCTCCCGGCCGCAGGCGTAGGCGAGGGCGCTGATCAGCTCCTCGGCGTCCGGCAGCCAGCGGTTGGCGGCGGTGGGCTGGCGGGCCCACTGCACCGGGCCGTGCGAGCCGACGCGGGTCGGCGGCGCCGCCACGTAATCGCCCTCGCCGCGCGCCACGAGGTCCAGCGACGACGGCGGCCAGCCCAGCTTCCGCACCAGGTCGGGCGCCTTCGGGGCGCCGCCCGGCAGCACGAAGAAGAGCATCCGGCGGCCCGGCGTGCAGGTGATCGGGCCCAGTTCGACGCCCAGCCGCTCCATCCTGGCCAGCGCCAGGCACCCGGCCGACTCCGGCACGTCCAGCGCGTCGAAGGTGCGCCCGGTCGGCAGCAGCACCGAGGCGCCGGGCCGCTCGGCCCACAACCGGCGGGCGCCGACCGCGCTGCCGGTGGCCTGCGCGGCCCAGTCGGGGCGGGCCGGGTGCGCCCCCGGCGCGGGGCAGCCCAGGTCGCGGCAGGAGCAGTGCTCGCGCCCCTGATGCGCCTCCAGCCAGGTGCCGGCGAATACGTCCCAGTGCCGCTCTTCCGCGTACCGCACCGCGCTGTCGAGCGGCTGTTCGCCGCGTTGCGCCGGGATGTGCGGGGCCGTTACCCCGATGGTCTTTTCCACGTTCATCACAACTCCCGGCGTCACCACGGGTTACGGCCCGCCAGGGGCGCGGGCGCGGCGCATCGTTACGGCACGCAGGGCGCACGGGTGCATGACCGGGGGCGCAGACGGGGCCGCGCGGTCAGGGAGGGGTAGCCACCTGCGAGACGTTCGTCCGCACGGGCACGAGCAAGGTCATCCGGCACAGTCATCGGATACGGACACAGATCACGGGTTTCGCCCCGGATCACCAAGCGCGGTCATTACGGGCAAGTCCCGCATTCTCCCGACATTTTCGGGGCAGTGATCTCGCCACACGGACTTCACAGGTGCGCGGCGTCCGTCGCGGACGCACCGCAGTCACAGGGGGTACACACATGGCCGCACGGCCACTCGTGGCGCGGCAGCCGAACGAACGGCTGCAGGCGCTCATCCAGGAAGCCGGCTGCTCCAACGCCGGTTTGGCCCGCCGCGTCAACATGTGCGGCGCCGAACACGGCCTCGATCTGCGGTACGACAAGACCTCCGTGGCCCGCTGGCTCCGCGGCCAGCAGCCGCGCGGCCGGGCCCCCGCGATCATCGCCGAGGCGCTGGGCCGCAAGCTCGGCCGCACGGTCACCATCGACGAGATCGGCATGGCCAACGGCAAGAACCTCGCCTCCGGCGTCGGCCTCCAGTTCTCGCCGACCGTCATCGGCGCCATCGAGCAGGTCTGCGAGCTGTGGCGCAGCGACGTCGGGCGGCGCGACTTCCTCAGCGGTTCGTCCGTCGCTGCCTCCGCGCTCGTGGAGCCCAGCCGCGACTGGCTGATCACCGGCGCGGACCCCCAGGTCGCCCGGTCGCTCGGGGCGCGCGTCGGCACGTCCGACGTGCAGGCCGTACAGGCCACCACCGACGCCCTCGTGGAACTGGACCACCGCTACGGCAGCGGACATGTGCGGCCGGTGGTCGTCCACTACCTGAACAGCGTCGTCTCCGGGCTGCTCGGCGGCTCGTACCGGGAATCGGTGGGGCGCGAACTCTTCGCGGCCGTCGCCCGGTTGACGGAGCTGGCCGGGTACATGGCGGTCGACACCGGGCAGCCGGGGCTCGCCCAGCGCTACTACATCCAGGCGCTGCGCCTCTCCCAGGCCGCGGGCGACCGTGCCTACGGCGGCTACGTACTCGCCGCGAGCATGAGCCACCTCGCCGCCTCGCTCGGCAATCCGCGGGAGATCGCGCAGCTCGCGCGTGCCGCGCAGGAGGGCACGCGGGGGCACGCCCCGCCGCGGGCCGAGTCGATGTTCCTGGCGGCCGAGGCGCGCGGGCACGCGCTGCTCGGCGACTCCCGCGCCTGCCAGGCCGTCGCGGGCCGGGCACTGGCCGCGCTGGAAAAGGCGGACAACGAGGGCGAGTCGGGTGACGAGCCGGTCTGGATCCGCCATTTCGACCAGGCGTATCTGGCGGACGAACTGGCCCACTGCCACCGCGACCTCGGCCAGGCCGAGCCGGCCAAGCGCCGCGCGCAAGAGGCCCTGTCCGGCCATCCGGAGGGGCGGGTGCGCCGCCGTGCCATAGGGCTGCTGCTGCTGGCCACCGCCCATGTGCAGCAGCGCGAGATCGAGGAGGCGTGCCACGCGGGCACCCGCGCGGTGGAGCTCCTCGGCAGCCTGCGGTCCAACCGCGGCGCGGAGTATCTGGACGACTTCCAGCAGCGGCTGGAGCCGTACCGTGATGAATCCGTTGTACGGGAGTTCGGCGCCCGGCTGGAGGTGGCGGCGGCGTAGCGCCTCTCCGGCGGAAGTCCGCGCGGAGCTGTGCGGGGCGGGTCCCCGGGGCCGTCCGGGCCGGGGGGCGACGGGGACGAGACCGTTACGAGGTCAATGGTCGAGCGTTATCGTCACCCGGTAGCGTGAGCCGATGATTCCGTAAGTCCCGCACAGGTTGAGGAGCCCCGGTGACGCAGAGCGGACAGGGAAACGAGCCGCAGCGCCCAGCGGCTCCGCCCACACGGCCCGCGTACGAGGGCATCGTGCTGCCCGCCGACGGCGAACCCTTCAACCCGGCCGACCTGCGGGCCGCGCCGTCCACCGGCCGGCCGTGGGGCGAACCCTGGGGCCCGGACGCCCAGGCCGCGCCCGGCGGGGACGGCTACCCGGGGCAGGGACAGGGACAGGGACAGGGCGCGCACCGCGCGGGCGGCGGCGCGCATAGCGCGCCGGACCCCGGCTCGTACGGTGCTCCGGCCTATGACGCGTACGGCTCGCAGCAACCCGGCGGCTACCCGCCGCCCGGACACGATGCGGGACAGGGCGGCATGCCCCCGCCGTACGAGACCCCGGACCCGTACGCCGCCCAGCCGCCGTCCCACAGCGCGCCGCTGCCCCCGCAGGCGGGCCAACTCGCGCAGACCGGCTACGACTCTCAGGGTTACGCGCCGCAGGGGCAGCCGCCCCAGGGCGGTGGCGGGCGCCGCAGGCGGGCCGCGCCGCCCGAGCAGCAGGGCTCGCCCGCCGCGCCGCTGCCACCGCAGGCCGGCGAGGCCGCGCTCGCCGGGTACGGGCAGCAGCAGCCCCCGCACGCCGGATACCCGGCGCACGGATCGGCCGAGGAGACCCAGATGCTGCCCCCGCAGGCGGCGGCGGAATCCGAGGCGACACAGCTCATCCCGCCGGTCGGGGGCGCGATGCCCGGCGCGATGCCGGGAGCCATGCCCGGCGCGATGCCGCAGCCGGGGACCTCCGACCCCACCCAGCTCATCCCGCCCGTCCGCGGCGGGACCCTGCCGCCCGAGCAGCCCTCGCACGGCGGCGGGCCGCTGCCCCCGGCCTTCCCGCCCGGCGGCCCGGCCTCCGCGGCGGACTCCACCCAACTCCTGCCCCCGCAGGGCGGCGGCCCGCAGCCGGGCGCCGGATACGGCTCCGAGGCCACGCAGTTGATCCCGCCCGTCGGCGGCGGCGAGCCGCCGCGGCCCGGCGCGGCGGGCGAACGCCAGCCGCCCGCCGAGTTCGACGGCCTGTTCCGGTCGGACGGCGCGCGGCCCGCGCCCGGCCCGGCCCCGTACGAGCAGACGCCGTACGGACCGGGGCCGGGCGCTCCGGGGCCCGGCGGCCCCGGCCCGTACGGCCAGGGGCCCGGCGGACCCGCACCCGGCCAGTTCGGCCAGGCCGGGCACGAGCCGCGGGGGCGGTCCGAAGGCGGCGCGCGCCGCCGCCGGATCACCCCCCTCGCGGCGATCGGCATCGTCGTCGCGTGCTGCGCCGTCGCGGGCCTCGGCGCGGGCGCGCTGCTCAGCGGCGGGGACGACGACAAGGACAGCGGCAAGAACAGCAGCGACCAGGCCGGGCAGAACCCGGGCCCGGACACCGACGGCAAGGCCGGCGACGGCGACAAGCCGGCCGACCCGGCGCAGCCCCAGGCGAAGGCGCTGGACGCGCTGCTCAAGGACAGCAACAACAGCCGCGACGCCGTGATCAACTCCGTGGAGTCCATCAAGTCCTGCAAGAAGCTCGACAAGGCGGCGGCCGACCTGCACGGCGCGGCGGGCCAGCGCAGCGACCTCGTCGCGCGGCTGAACCGGACGCCGATCGACAAGCTCCCCGGACAGGCCGCCCTCAAGGCCCAGCTGAAGAAGGCGTGGCAGTCCTCGGCCGCGGCCGACAACCACTACGCGGCGTGGGCGGGCAAGGTCGGCGGCAAGCACGGCTGCCACAAGGGCAAGGCGCGCACCACCGCCGAGCTGGGCCAGGCCAACAAGGCGAGCGGCGACGCCACCGAGGCGAAGAAGCAGGCGGCCGTGCTCTGGAACTCGATCGCGAAGAAGTACGGCCTGACCCCGCGCCAGTACACCCAGCTGTGACGGAGCGCTGTGACGGGACTCTGTGACGTGCCTCTCCGACGTGCCTCTCCGACGGGACGGGCGCCGGGTGACCGTGTGCGACAGCCGGTGACGCCGGGGTGAAGAACGGGGGTCCGATGGCGTTCCGGGCCGGAGAACGTACGATCGATCACCGTGCAAGGTTCGGAGAAGTCTTCCCGTCGCGGCCGCCGCTCGACCACCATGGGCGGCATGCCCCTCAATGACATGCCGTGGTGGCGCTGGCGCGCGAATGTGCGCTCGGCGCTGCACATGCTCGCCGACCCGGTCTTCCAGCGGGAGTGCTGGCTCCCCGCCCTGGAGGGGTACGGAGACGTCACCGACGCCGTGTACCGGCTGGTCGAGGACACCTGGCTGGACAACTGGTCCGCCGAGAAGTACGTCGGGACGATCTTCCGCGACCAGACCGAGGCGGCCCTCGTCGACGCCGCCGTGCTGCGCGTACTGCGGATCATGCACCAGATCGGCGCCGACGCCCCGGTCTCCGCCTACCTGGAGCACGAGGCGTGGCCGGACGCCGTACGGGCGGCCCGCGAGGCGCATCTACGGCTCGCGGTCAACGACGGGGACGACCCGGACGCGGCGCCGCGCTCACTGGAGGTGCTGGCGATCGTGACGCGCGTGGTGTGACGCTTCCCGAGCCGTCCCCGCGCCCGGCGGCCCCCTTGTGGCCTCTGTGCGGTCCCCGTGCGGCCTTCGTGTGATCCTCGCCGCTCGACGTCGCCGGTGTGCTGCGAGCGGCCCGGCGGCCCCGCCGGGTGTGCGACGCTATTGGGCTATGAGTGATTCGCAGCCCGTCGCGCCCGAGCAGTACGTCCTGACCCTGTCCTGCCCGGACAAGCAGGGCATCGTGCACGCCGTGTCCAGCTACCTGTTCATGACCGGCTGCAACATCGAGGACAGCCAGCAGTTCGGCGACCACGACACCGGGCTCTTCTTCATGCGGGTGCACCTCAGCGCCGAGCCGCCGGTGACGCTGGAGAAGCTGCGGGCGAGCTTCGCGGCCGTCGGCGACTCCTTCCAGATGGACTGGCAGATCCACCGGGCCGACGACAGGATGCGCGTCGTCCTGATGGTGTCCAAGTTCGGCCACTGCCTGAACGACCTGCTCTTCCGCTCCCGGATCGGCGCGCTGCCCGTCGAGATCGCGGCCGTCGTCTCCAACCACACGGAGTTCGGCGAGCTGACCCGCTCGTACGGCATCCCCTTCCACCACCTCCCGGTGACCAAGGACACCAAGGCGCGGGCCGAGGCCGAACTGCTGGAGCTGGTCCGCGCCGAGAACGTCGAACTCGTGGTGCTCGCCCGCTATATGCAGGTGCTCTCCGACGACCTCTGCAAGGCGCTGTCGGGCCGGATCATCAACATCCACCACTCCTTCCTGCCGAGCTTCAAGGGCGCCAAGCCGTACCACCAGGCGCACGCCCGCGGCGTGAAGCTCATCGGCGCGACCGCGCACTACGTGACGGCCGACCTGGACGAGGGCCCGATCATCGAGCAGGAGGTGGAGCGCGTCGGCCACGACGTGACCCCGGACCAGCTCGTGGCGGTCGGCCGCGACGTCGAGTGCCAGGCGCTGGCGCGCGCGGTGAAGTGGCACAGCGAGCACCGCGTGCTGCTCAACGGCCGGCGGACGGTCGTCTTCGCGTAACGCCGTCGCGCGACGCGCATTCCGTTGCGTCGCGCGGTCCCCAGGCCCCCGCCCTCAGAGGCGGGACAGCGACGCCGCCGCGAAGAGCACGTCCCGGATCGCCTCGCGGTCGCCGTCCTGGCCCGCGGCGGCCTCCTCCGGAGAGATGTGCCCCGCCGCCAGCCGGCAGAACTCGACGCCGTCCAGGGCGACGTGGGCGATCGACTCGGCGGGCGTGCCGAGGGCGGCGGGGGAGTCCAGCGCGATGTACCAGTCGCCGCCGCCGCGGCCCTCGATCTCCAGATGGAGCGTCCGGCCGGGCGCGCCGACGAGGACCGGGCCGCGGGCCGGGGATGCCAGGCCGGTGCGGCGGCGCTGGGCGAGGGCGCCGGGCAGCAGCCGGGCCGCGAGGTCGATCATGCGGTTGAGGTGGGCGGAGGACGGCGGGTCGTACGGGTAGTCGACGGCGTCGGCGATGTCCCCGGCGTGCACCCAGCACTCGAAGGCGCGGTCGAGGAACGAGTCGCGCAGCGGAAGCGTGAACCGGCCGTACGACACGTCGAGCCCGGCGGCCCCGCGCCCGGCGAACGACACCGTCCGTAACAGCGAATGCCCCTGGTCGCGCCAGGCCGTGCGGACCGCGACGGCCGGCACCGGCTGCCCGGCGGCGACCGCCGGCTCCGCCGCCCAGTACGCCTCCGTACGGGCGGTGGGGGAGCCCTCCTCGCCGTCGGGCAGCGGCTCGGCGAGGCCGAGCGAGGCGGCGACGAGGCCGTCGACGGTCATGAGGTGGCCGATGACCCCGGCGACCGTGGTGTCGCGCCGGACCGCCCGCCGCCCCTCGAACCACCGCAGGCTGACCGGCGCCCGCCACTCCGCCTCGCCCATGTCCCGCAGCAGCGCGTCGAGCCGGGCGGCCTCGGCGTCGTACGGGGCGGCCCAGTCGGGCACCGGGATACGGGCCGGGCGGCGGCCGAGGCACCCTTCGAGCACGCGGGAGCGGAGCATCGGGTCGAGGTCGAGGTTCTCCTCGGGGTGCAGCAGCCCCACGGCGTTGCGCAGCCGCACGGCCTCGTCGGCGCAGGCCGCGCACTCGGTGAGATGCGCCTCGACCTCCAGGGTCTCCTCACCGGAACAGGCGGCCAGGGCCCACGCCCCGAGCAGCGACTTGAGCACCTTGTGCGACCGGGGCGCGGCGGGCGAGGGGGCTTCGGACGGCGGGTCCTCGGGTGGCGGGGCTGGCGGGGCCGGCGGGGGCGGGGGTTCTTCGGGTTCCGCTGCCTGCCGGGACCGCAGGGTCTCCGGGTCCGGGGCGGGCGGCTGCGCGGGGTACGGCCAGCGGTCGGCGTCCTCGGGGGCGGCCCGCGGTGTCGGTATGCGCGGCGGCGTGGCGGGGCCAGGGGAGGCGCGTGGGCCGTCGCCGGGCGTGCCGTCGTCCCGGTCGCCGCCCGATCGGCCGCGCCCCGGTCCGCCGCCGCTCGGGCCGTCGCCAGCGCCGCCGCCCGGCCCCGGGCCCGTACCGGCCTGGTCCCAGGAGCCGTCGTCGGGCTCCCAGCGTCCGGGCCCGCAGCGCTCGTTCACAGCGCCCTCCCGTAGCCGGGCGGCGGGATGGAGCGGGAGGAGTGGTGGGCCGTGGAGAGGAGCTGGAGGCCCAGGCGCAGCCGGCGGCGGGCCTCGTCCTCCGTGACGCCGAGGTCGGCGGCGGCCTGGCGGTAGTCGAGGCGGCGGAAGTAGGCCAGTTCGAGCGCGGCGCGCAGTGGTGCGGGCATGGAGGTGACGATGTAGTCGGCGCGGGCGGCGGCGGACGCCTCGCGGACCTTTGCCTCGACCTCTTCGGGGGTGCCTTCGCCGCGCGTCTCGTCCTGGCGCAGCCGCTGGACGGAGTGCCGGTGGGTGACCTTGGCGATCCAGGAGCGCAGGGAGCCCTGCTTGGGGTCGTACGCGTCCGGGTTCTCCCAGACGTAGCCGAAGACGTCGCGGGTGACGCGGTCGGCGGCCCCGTCGTCGTCGAGCACCCGGTGGGCGAGGCTGTGCACGAGGGAGGCGAAGCGGTCGTAGAGCTCGCCGAGCGCGGCAGCCTCGCCCCGTGCGAGCCGCTGCTGCATCATGCGGTCCCAGCGGGGTGGTGCGTCATTCGTCATGCGGCCCCCATCCGTTCACCTCTGGCTACCCGCCCCGCACCGCGCTACCCATGGGTACGAGGCCGTTTCGAGGAAGCCCGTCCGAACCGTCCCGCGCCCTTCCCGGCAGCTCGCGGGCAGTTTGTGCCCACGCTCACATACGCATCGAATGTAGTGCGAGCCACTGACAACGTACGTCGATTTGCGGCAAAGTACGCGCCCCGGTGGCTGCGGATGGTATAAGTCCGGTCACTTTGCGTGGGTTGTCGCTGATCGACCCGGATCGTTCCTGCCTGAATAGACCGATGAGTTATGCGGGTGTGACCGGATCTTTGGGGTTTCTGCCCCCGAGGTGGGCATAGGGTCGTCACGAGCCCTATACGCCGCACGGTGTTTCATGAGGGAGCGGCCGGGCAGCCGCAGTCGTGGAAGGGCCCGTTCCGGACAGCCGCCGGACAGCGAGCGACAGGGCGACCGAGCGAAGGGGCTTCGAGCGCGTGACGTTGAAAGTGATGGAGGGCGAACAGGGCCACTGGGCCGTGCTGCAAGTCTCCGGCGAGATGGACCTGGTGACCTCGCCGGCCGTGCGGCAGCACGTCCACGACGCGGTCGCCGAGGGTCGCCGGAGCCTGGTGCTCGACCTCGGGGAGGTCCGCTTCTGCGACTCCAGCGGCGTCGGCGTGCTCATCGCCGCCCGCCGCCTGATGCGGTCCTGCCAGGGCCGGCTGCGACTCATCCTGCCCGCACAGGGCGCGGTCGACGGCTCGCACGTCAACCGGGTGCTCTCCGCGCTGGGCGTGCGCCGCCTCTTCGAGGTCTACCCCGACCTCGCGAGCGCCACGGACGAGGCGGCGGACCCCCTCTCCGCGTAGCGCGGCCTTCCGGGGGCGCGGGCTGCCACTTGGGACAGCCGGGGTGCTCGTAGCGGCGCGGGGCCGGCGTCACGGGCCCGGGAACTCCGCTCGTACGACGAAGCCGCCCTCGTCCGTCGGGTACGCCTCCAGCGTCCCGCCGAGGCTCTGCGCCCGTTCGCGCAGCCCCACCAGGCCGTGGCCGCCGCCCGGCAGCCCCGGCGCGGGAACCGCCGTGTCCGCGGGCCCGTTGCGTACCTCGACCAGCAGCCGCGCGCAGTCCGGATCGCCGGCCCGGACCCGTACCCGTACCCGCGCGCCCGGCGCGTGCTTGCGCACATTGGTCAGCGCCTCCTGCACCGTGCGGAACGCCGCCCGCTCCACGGCCTCGGGGTAGCGGCCGGGCGGGACCACGGTGTGCGCTTCCTCCCCATCCTCCCCAGCCCCCTTGTACTCGACGTCGAGCGCGCTGACCTCGATCAGCCGCGGCAGGTCCGCCAGGCGCGGCTGCGGGGCCAGCTCCTCGGCGTCGCCGCCGGCCGCGCGCAGGATGCCGACCAGGTGGCGCAGCTCGTCCAGCGTCCGTACGCACAGCTCGCGGATCGTACGCGCGCCGTCGCGCGCCGCCGGGTCCGCCGTGCTGATCTGCACGGCCCCGGCCTGGAGGCTGATGAGGCTCACCTGGTGGGCGACGACGTCGTGCATCTCGCGGGCGAGGCGGGCGCGCTCGGTGGCCACCACCTGGTCCGCCAGGAGCCGGTCCTCGCGGGCCCGGCTGCGGGTCAGCTCGGCGAGCCGGGCGGCGAGTTCGCGGCGGGTGCGGGTGAGCAGCCCGAGGGCGGCGGGGGCGGCGGCGCTGACGCACGCGTCGACCAGGGCGAGGGCCGTCTGGCGGGGCTCGTCCCAGGTCAGTTCGGAGAGCGGATACGGCAGGAAGTGCGCGAGCACCAGCAGCACCCCGGCGGCGGCGAGCAGCCGCCGGTCGGTGCGGCGGGCCGCCACGGTGTAGAGGGCGATCATCGGAGCGAACCAGATGTAGCCGATGTAGATCCCCGGCAGCGTCGCCGCGAACACCGCCACGGGGAACCGCCGCCGCCACAGCAGGACGGCGGCCGCCGCGAGCGAGACGCCGAGTTCCAGGCCGAGGTCGACGCCGTTGACGAGCACGGCGTCGGCGACCGCGAGCAGTACGGGCACGACGACGGCCATGCGGCCCGCACACCGGCTGTCGAGCCACCGGCCGCGGGGCCGGCGGGGCTGTCGCCGGGGTTCCTTCACCACGGTGTGCGCTTTTCGGCGGGCGCGGTGGAACCGAGGGGCGCGGCGCCTGCCGGTACGGCTCTCGCCCCAGCATCCGCTCGTACCGTCCGTACCGCCCGCGCCCGAGCCGCTGCCCGTACCCGTACCGCTTCGTCGGTCGCGGCGGCGGATCGTGCCGCGTCCCCCCTCACGTCGGCGGCGTGGCTGTTCAACACCCGCGGGCCGGGGGCTCGGGCAGGTCCGGGGCCGAGGCGTCGGCGGTGGTGCCGCCCGTGCGGTGGTCCCGTACCAGGCCTGTGACCAGGCCCGCGCGGTCCGCGAGGATCGCCGCCTGGACGCGGTTGAGGCCGCCGAGTTTGCCGAGTACGGCCCGCACGTGGTCCTTGACCGTGCTCGGCGCCAGCCCCATGCGGTCCGCGATCCGGGCGTTGGGCAGGCCCGCGCCGACGTGGGTGAGGACCTCGCGCTCGCGCGGGGTGAGCCGCCGCACGGCCTCGGCGGCGCGGGTCTCCGCGCCCGCCGCCAGGTAGCCGCCGATGACGGCGCTGGTGACGCCGGGGTCCAGGACGCTGCCGCCCGCCGCGAGGGTCCGTACGGACCGTACGAGCTGCTCCGGGTCGGTGTCCTTGAGGAGGAAGCCGGAGGCCCCGGCGCGCAGGGCCGCCGTGAGGTATTCGTCGGCGTCGAAGGTGGTGAGCATCGCCACGGCCGGCGGCCGCCGGTCCGCCCGCAGCCGGCGCAGCACCGTGAGCCCGTCCACGTCCGGCATCCGTATGTCGAGGAGGACGACGTCGGGCGCGTGGCCCAGCACGGTCTCCACGGCCGTGCCGCCGCCGCAGTCCGCGACCACCTCGATGTCCGGGGCCGTGCCCAGGATCATCCGCAGCCCGGACCGGACGAGCTGTTCGTCGTCCACCACCGCTACCCGGATCACCGCCCGTTACCTCGCCTCTGTTCTGTCGCGTGTTCTGTCGCGCGTGCCGTCCGCCTCAAGCCTGCCGTACCCGCCCGCGAAGCGGACCGGCGGACCGGCGCACCCCCGCCCATCGGCGGGGGTGATCCAAGACCCGCGGCGGATTCCCAGCCGGGGGACCCTCCGGCAGAGTGCTGTCCATGCTGCACCATGCCGGAGGCCGCTCCAGGCCGTCCGACCGCGGGCGGCGCCGCCGCGCCCTCGGGCGCACCGCGGCGGCTCTGGCGGTCATGGGCGTCTGCGCCGGGGCCACCACGGCATGTGTCGGCGACGAGTCGCAGGCCGCCGCGTCCCCCACAAGCGGCGGCCTGCCCGTCTCGTACGAGCCCGCCAAGGGCGGCGCCGGCGCCGAGGGGCGGGCCTTCCTCATGGAGCGGCGCATCCCGGAGCGGGTCGCGCGGGCGGTCGGCGAGCGGGTGCGGCTGCCGGCGGACGTCAAGATCGTCGCCAGGTCCTGCGGCGACTCCGAGCAGGACGTGTACGACGCCGAGACCGGCCGGATCGTCATCTGCTACGGCTCCGTGGCGGAGATCCGCGGCATGTTCGAGGAGGCGCTCGGGGAGGCGCTCGGGGACGGCGCCGACGACGGTGCCGACGACGGGGACAGCCGCCGGGCCGTCGACGCCAAGACCGCCGGGGTGCTCACCGAGACCCTCTACCACGAGATCGCGCACGCCCTGAAGGACAAGCTCCGGCTGCCGGTCACGGGCCGCGAGGAGGACGTCGCCGACCAGTTCGCCGCGTACAGCCTCATCCCGGAGGGGTCCTCCGGCGTCGCGGCGATCCTCGACGCCGCCGAGAGCTACACGCTCTACGCGCGCGACACCGACCCCGAGGACGTCGACTTCTCCGACGAGCACTCCCCGGACGCCGCCCGCGCCGCCAACTACCGCTGCTACGTCTACGGCTCCGCTCCGGCCCGCCACAAGAAGCTCGTCGACGGGGAAACGCTCACCAAGGAGCGCGCCGAACTGTGCGAAGGCGAGTACCAGGACCTGCGCCGCGGCTGGGACGCCCTCCTGAAGCCGTACCGGGTGAGCCGCTGACCAGCACGTCCTCCGGACCCCGTACCGGCGGTTCCCGCTACGCCGACGGCTCCGCCGGCGCAGGCCCCAGCGTCGTCGTGCCGGGCGCGGCCCGGTGTCCCAGCCCCGTGCGGTACGCGTTCAGGGCCGCCTCCACCCGGCCCGTACGGCGCAGCAGATCGCCCAGCAGCCGGCACAGGTCCGCCAGGTCGCCCGCCGCCCCGGTCCGTTCCAGCAGCGACAGGGCCGAGCAGTAGTGCTCCTCGGCGTGCTCCGTGTCGCCGCGGTCCTCCGCGATGAGGCCGAGCAGCCGGTGCGCGCCGCCCGCGTGCACCGCGCCCCGCTCGGCGTTCAGCTCCGCGACCTCCAGGAGCGGCAGCAGCAGCGCCTCCGCAGCGCCCGGACGGCCGCGCCGCCGCAGCACGTCGGCCAGCTCCACCTCGACCTGCACCACGAACAGCGCCGCCCGCTTGGCGGCCAGCATGGAGCGCGCGGTGCGCAGCTCGTGCTCGGCCCGCTCCAGGTCGCCGTCCTGCGCGTGCACGTATCCCAGCATCCAGTGGCAGTGGGCGAGGTCGGTGCGGAACCGCAACTGCTGGTAGAGCGCCCGCGCCTTGCCGAGGGAGGCGCCGGCCTCCGCCGAGCGCCCCTCGGCGAGCAGCGTACGGGCCACCCCGCGGTGCATCCCGGCGACCAGCTCCGGGTCGCGGACCCGCGGGGCGAGGGCCAGCGCCAGTTCGGCGGCGTGGGCCGCGCGGGCGTGCGCCCCCATGTCCATGTAGGGGGCGATCGAGGCGGTGCAGAGGAGCAGCAGGGCGTCCGGGTCGTGCGCCCCGGAGGCGGTCAGCTCGTCGACGGCGGTCTCCAGGAGGTGGCGGGCGTAGCGCAGTTCGCCGGCCAGGAGGTGCGCGGTGGCCCGGCCGCGGATCGCGGTCGCGCGCCGGGGGAGGGGCTCGTCGGCGAGCAGCCGTTCGGCGTCGGCGAAGTGGTCGCGGGCGTCGGCGAGGTGGCCGGTCTCCAGCGCGCAGTCGCCGAGGCCGAGCAGCGCCGCCGCCTCCTCCGGTACGAGCGCGAGCGCGGCGGCCTCCGCGCGCAGCGGCCGGAACAGGGCGCGGGCGTCCTCGGCGGCGCCGGTGGCCAGCGCGCGGCGGGCGCCGGTCAGCCGCAGCCGCAGCTCGGCTCCCGGGCGCGGTGGCCGGCCGGTGGCCAGCTCCTCGTACTCCACGCCGAGGCGGTCGGCGAGATAGCGCAGGGCGGTCTCGGAGGGCCGTACCTTCCCGGCTTCGAGAGTGGAGACGTAGGCCGCGGTGTAGGCGGGTTCGGCGAGCCGGCGGCGGGTGAGGCCGCGTTCCGTGCGCAGCCGCAGCACGCGGCGTCCTATGGCGGCCGGGCTATCCGTCTGTCCGCCGTCGTCGTTCGTCTGAGCCACCGCTGCCCCTCGGTAGGTTGGGCCTTGAGGAAAGTCGGGTTATCGAACCCTTTACCCGCTCTTGTGCGCCCCGCCGAAGTGAGGATGGAACAGATGCCGAAGGCCGTCGCCGGGAAGACCGCTGTCCGCCAGCCCGGTCTCGTTCTCACCGATCACGTCTTCGACGTGCCGCTCGACCACGAGGCCCCGGCCGGGGAACGGATCGAGCTCTACGCCCGCGAGGTCGTCGCGGCCTCCCGCGCCCAGGAGGAGCTGCCCTGGCTGCTGTTCCTCCAGGGCGGCCCCGGCGGTGCCGCGCCGCGCCCCGTCGGCCGTACGGGCTGGCTCGGCCGGGTCCTCGACGACTACCGCGTGCTCCTTCTCGACCAGCGCGGCACCGGCCGCTCCACCCCCGCCGACCGGCAGACGCTGCCGCTCCGGGGCGCCCCCGAGAAACAGGCGGACTACCTCGCGCACTTCCGCGCCGACGCGATCGTCCGCGACTGCGAACTGGTCCGCGCCCGGCTGGCCGGCGGCCGGCCCTGGAGCGTGCTCGGCCAGAGCTTCGGCGGGTTCTGCGCGGTCAACTACCTCTCGTACGCGCCCGAGGGGCTCGCCGAGGTGCTGATCACCGGCGGGCTGCCGGGGCTCGACGCCGACGCGGCGGCCGTCTACCGCGCCGCCTACCCCCGCATGGCGCGCAAGACCCTCGCCCACTACGACCGCTACCCGAGGGACGAGGCCGCCGCCCGCCGCATCGCCGAGCACCTCGCGGACCGCGAGGAGGTGCTGGCCGACGGCACGCTCCTGACGCCCGAGGCGTTCCAGCAGCTCGGCATTCTCCTCGGCACGGGCGACGGCTCGCACCGGCTGCACTACCTCCTGGAGTCCGCGTTCGTGCCGACCGCCGCCGGGCCCCGGCTGTCCGACGGATTCGGGGAACAGGCCGCCGCCGTCCTCTCGCACGCCGCCAACCCCCTCTACGCGCTGCTCCATGAGGCCAGTTATGCCCAGGACGGGCGCGCCACGCACTGGGCGGCCGAGCGCGTCAGGGGCGAATTCCCGGAATTCGACCGGCATTTCGAGACCGGCGACCCCTTCCTGTTCACCGGCGAGACGGTGCACCCCTGGATGCTCCGCACCCACCCCGCCCTGCGCCCGCTGCGCCGCACCGCCGAACTGCTCGCCGAGCGGGAGGGGTGGGGCCCGCTCTACGACCCGGCCCAGCTCGCCCGCAACGAGGTGCCGGTGGCCGCCGCGATCTACCACGACGACCTGTACGTCGACACCGCGCACTCGCTGCACACGGCCCGCGCGATCCGGGGGCTGCGCACCTGGGTCACGGACGAGTTCGAGCACGACGGCGTACGGACCGGGAACGGCGCCGTCGTGGACCGGCTGCTGAGGCTCGTACGGGACGAGGCGTGACCGGAGGCGTACGCGGCCGGGGCGCGCGTCCGTACGGGACGTGGCGCCCCCAGCTCGCCCACGACGAGGGGCCCCACCTCGCCTGTGACGCGAACCGCCCCACCCCGCTCGTGACGCGAACCGCCGCACCCCGCTCGTGACGCGAACCGCCGCACGCGGCCGGACGAACCGGACGCGCAGCCGCATCCGCCCTCGATGACGTCGCGGCGATGGCGTCCGCGGCGATGGCCGTAACTGCCCCTGTCCCGTAAGCAACTGCCGTCACAGTCATTGTCCGGCGTCCCGACAGCCCCTACGTTGAGCCGCGCCTTAATCCGGCTTGACCCGCCGCGCAGGCGGCGGGCTTCGGGAGGACACCATGCGCAGACGCACATCCCTCCGCGGCGCCATAGCGGCGGGCGTCGCCATCACGGCGGCGCTCGCCGCCGCCACGACGACGACCGCGGCGAGCGCCGCCGGACCCGGCTCGGCGCCGCCGCCGAGTCCGCGGCCCGTCGACCGGGTCGAGTACTTCACCGGTCCCGGCGGCCACCCGCTGCACACCGCCGTTCCCGCCGCGGAGCCGCTCTCCCGGGCGGAGCGGTCGACGATCGCCGCCGACGGGGACGTCACCTCGATCGTGCGGAACGGGCCCGTGGGCAGCAAGCTCGACGTCGTCTTCATCGGCGACGGTTACACCGCCGCGCAGCAGGGCGACTTCCACGCGGACGTCCGCGCCAAGTGGGCGAAGATCTCCGCCGTCGAGCCCTACGCCTCGTACAAGACCCTCTTCAACGTCTGGGCCGTCGACGCTGTCTCCCGCCAGTCCGGCGTCTCCGGCGACCCGGTGAGCAGCGTGGTCAAGGACACCGCCCTCGGCTCGGCCTTCTTCTGCGGCGGCACCGAGCGGCTGCTGTGCGTGAACACGAACAAGGTCGAGTCGTACGCCGCCAAGGCCCCGGCCGCCGATCTGGTGGTGGTGCTCTCCAACTCCACCAAGTACGGCGGCGCGGGGTACAACGACGTCAGTTCGCGGGTCGGTTACGACGGCATCGCCACCGCGTCCTCCGACCACGCCCAGTCCGACCAGATCGCCGTCCACGAGACGGGCCACTCGCTGGGCAAGCTCGCCGACGAGTACGACTACGGGCAGCCCGGCACCTATACCGGGCCCGAGCCCGCCGAGGCCAACATCAGCAAGCTCACGGCCGGCCCGATGGGCTCCCAGCGCAAGAAGTGGTACCGCTGGCTCGGCCAGACCTCGCCGGACGGCGGGACGGTCGGCGCGTACGAGGGCGGCGGCTACTACCAGCGCGGGCTCTACCGCCCGACCCAGAACTCGATCATGCGGACGCTCGGCCGGCAGTTCAACCTGCCCGGCCGCGAGGCGATGATCGCGGGCTTCCACCGCCACGCGTCCGTGCTGAGCAGCGCCACGCCGACCGGCCGGCCGCTGGCCCGTACGAGCGGCATCACCGTTTCGGCCCCGGCGTCGGCGCGTATCCGGTGGTACGTCGACGGCCGCGAGGCCGGGTCCGCACGGGGCGCGGCGACGGTCGTGCCGCGCGCGCTCGGACTGCCCGCCGACGGCCGTCCGCACACCGTCACGGCCCGCGCCGCCGACCGTACGGACGCGGTCCGGGACCCGGCGCTGCGGGCGCTGCTCACGGGGTCGCTGAGCTGGCAGGTCGTCGGCTAGCCGCGGGCCGGGAGGCCGTCGGGCGCGGCCTTTCCGGAGGCGGTGCACACCTCCAGCAGGCCGCCGTCGGCGTACGCGCGGGTGAGCCGGTGGAAGCCCCGGTCGAGGACGTCGTGGACGTCCTCCCGGACGCGGTCGACCGGCTCGCCCGCCGCGAGCTCCCCGTGCAGGACGTCGAAGGCGGTGCTGCCCACGGCGACGACGAGCGCCGCGAAGAGGGTCAGCTCCTGCCGGTGCACGGGGTCCGCGCCCGCCGCGCCGGCCCGTTCGACGAGGTGCTCGGTCAGCAGCAGCTTCCGCTGCTCCAGGAGCGGCAGGAAGCTGCGGCGCAGCGCGGCGCTCTCCAGCAGGATGCGGGCGAAGACGCGGCCGCGGCCGGCCCACTTGTCGGACAGCACGAGTTCGAAGGAGTCGATGTAGAAGTCCCGCAGCCGCGCGAGGAGTTCGGCGCCGGTGGGGGCGTCCGCGACGGCGTCGGGGAGCTTGGCGATGAATTCCTGTCTGCGGCTGAAGAAGATGTCCTCTTTCGAGGCGAAGTGCGTGAAGACGGTGGCGGGGGCGACGTCGGCCTCGGCCGCGATCCGGGTGAGGGTGACGGAGTCGAAGCCCTGCTCGGCGAAGAGCCGGAAGGCGGCGTCGTAGATGGCGCAGCGGGTGCGTTCCCGTTTGCGGGGGCGGATTCCGGCCCCGGCGTCGTGGGCGGCTACGGCGGTGGGCGTGTGCTCCGTCATGGGTCCAGGGTAGCCCGGCCCCGAAATGAAAATATAGGTGCTACATTTTTAGAGCTGCTCTAGTTTCTGTTGGGGCGGCGCCACCGCACACGGCTCGGCGCGCCACCGCCGCGCGCATCTCCTCCGCGCGCCGCCGCGCACCGTCCAGCACCACTCAGCACCACCAGGAGCCCCCGCCATGACCACCGCGTCCGCCCCGTCCGTCACGAGTGCCGACACCGGTCACCCGCCCGCCCCGAAGCGGCTGCCGACCACGGCGATCCTCGTCATCGCGTGCGCGGCGCAGTTCATGGTCATCCTCGATGTGTCGATCGTGAACGTCGCGCTCCCCTCGATGCGGGACACCCTGCACCTGACCCCCGCCGGCCAGCAGTGGATCGTCAACGCCTACACCCTCGGCTTCGCCGGCCTGCTGCTGCTCGGCGGTCGCGCCGCCGACCTCGTCGGCACGAAGAAGGCGCTGCTCACCGGGCTCGGCGTGTTCACCCTCGCCTCGCTCGTCTGCGGCGTCGCGAGCAGCGGCGGGGCCCTGGTCGCCGCCCGCGCGGCGCAGGGCGTCGGCGGCGCGGTCCTCGCGCCCGCCACCCTCACCCTGATCATGACGACGTTCACCGAGCCCAAGGCCCGTACCCGCGCCATGGGCGCCTGGAGCGCCGTCATGGCGGCCGGCGGCGCGACGGGCGCGGTCATCGGCGGCATCCTCACCCAGTACGCGGGCTGGCGCTGGGTCTTCTTCGTCAACGTGCCGCTCGGCGTGGCCCTGATCGCCGCCGCCATCGCGTACGTACCGGCCGCCGCCGGCATCCGGGGCGGCCTCCGCCGCCTCGACATACCCGGCGCCGTCTCCGTCACCGCCGGCCTGACCGCCCTGGTCTACGGCATCATCTCGACCGAGAGCCACGACTGGAGCGCCCCGGAGGTCTGGGCCTCGCTCGGCGGCGCCGTGCTCCTGCTCGCCGCCTTCGTCCTCATCGAGTCGAAGGTCGCCCACCCGCTGGTGCCGCTCGCGATCCTGCGCCGCCGCACCCTGGCCACCTCCAACCTCGTGGTGCTGCTCATGGGCGCGGCCATGTTCTCGATGTGGTTCCTGCTCTCCCTCTACCACCAGCAGGTCCTCGGCTTCAGCGCGATCCAGGCCGGGCTCAGCTTCCTGCCCGGCTCCTTCTCGGTCATCGTGGGCGCGCAGCTCGCCACCCGGCTCATCGGCCGGGTCGGGCCGCGCCCGCTGCTGGTCGGCGGCATGCTCCTGAGCACCGCCGGGTTCGCCTGGCTGTCGTTCATCGGCGCGCACGGCAGCTACGCCACGGACGTGCTGGTGCCGCTGATGCTCTGCGCGCTCGGCATGGGCCTGTCGATGATGCCCGCGACGGTCGCCGCGACCACCGGCACCGCCCGCGCCGAGGCGGGCCTGGCCTCCGGCCTCGTCAACACCTCCCGCCAGGTGGGCGGCGCGATCGGCCTCGCGGTCCTCGCCACCATCGCGTCCCACCTGACCGCCTCGCACCTGGCGTCCCACCCGCACGACACCGCCGCCGCCCTGACCGCCGGGTACGGGCGCGCCCTGCTGGTCGCCGCCGCGTTCACCGCGTGCGCGGCCGTCGGCAGCCTCCTGCTGCCGGGGCGCCAGGAGCGCCACCCGGCGGCGTAGCGCGAAAGAAGGCTCCCCGGTGCGGTTGTCCGCACCGGGGAGCCTTTTCGTGCCGTGAGGTCTACAGAGCGGTGGTCATTCCTCCGTCGCACCGGAACGTCGAGCCGGTGAGATAGCCCGCCCCGTCCGAGCAGAGGAAGGCCGCCAACTCGCCCATGTCCTCGGGCGTTCCGTACCGGCCGGCCGGGATGAGTCCTTCCGCGCCCGCCCGGACCTCGTCGGCGGTGACGCCCCGGTCACGGGCGCGCGCCGCGTCGACCGCCCGCACGCGCGGGGTGTCGATACGGCCGGGAACGATCGAGTTCACGGTGATCCCGTTCGCCGCGACCTCGTTCGCCAGCAGTTTCAGGTACGAATTCACGGCGGAGCGGACGACCGAGGAGACGGCCAGCTCGCCGATGGGCGCGATGACCGAACTCGACGACACGTACAGCAGCCGGCCCCACTGGTTCTTCCGCATGGTGCCGACGACCGATTCGACCACCTGCCGCAGGGATAGGAACATCGAGCTGTACGCCTGGGCGAAATCGTCGGACGTGGCGGCGGTGACCCTTCCGGGCCGGTATCCCGGACCGTTGAGCACGACGACGTCGAAATTCCCGCCGTACAGCGACAGGGCGTCCGCGATGGTGTCCGGCCGGGAAAGGTCGAGCGCGATCCCGGAGACGGCGGGGGCGCCGGCCGGCGACGCGATATCCGCCGCCGTCTTCTCGGCCCGTTCCGCGTCGCGGCCGGCGATGGTCACCGCCGTGCCCCGAGCGGCGAGACTCCGCGCGATGCCCAGACCGATACCCGAGGTCCCGCCGAGGACCAGGGCCGTCTTGTCACGCACTGACCTTCTCCTTTCGATTCGCGGCAGTGGTGAATACGTGCAGGGCCAGCAGTACGGCCGCGAACCCGAGGAAGATCAGCACGATGGTGGTGAAACCGGTGATGAGCACGCTGTCGAAGACCAGCAGCAGCAGACCGGTGAAGAACATCTTGATGGCGCCCTGCACCGCGCTGGCCGCCCCGCGCGACTTCTCCACCATGGTCATGCTCAGGGTCAGGGTGAGCGGGGCCACCACACCGCAGGTGAAACCCAGCGCGACCGAGAACAGGCCGATCTTCCACAGGCTGCTGTCCAGGTCCGCGAAGGCCGAGACCACGAATATCACCAGATAGGCCACGAGGCCGCGGAGATACGTGTCCTTCGGCGTCCAGCTGATCCAGCTGTTGAAGAAGGACCCGCAGATGATGGACACCGAATACAGGATGTAGAAGAGGCTGTTGCCCAGCGGGCTGACCCCCAGCGCGTCGAACGCGAAGGGCGCCGTCGCGTAGAACGCGATGGTGAAGGAGAAGATCAGCGCCGAAGCGATGCTGTACGACGTGAAGTTGACGTTCTTGAGGACGCTCGTATACGCCTCCACCTTGCCGGTCTTCGCCTGACCGCCCGCCGGCGCCGGATGCGTCTCCGGCATCAGCGCGGCGATCATCACCAGCCCGGCGATCACCGCCACCGCGAACAGCAGGAACTGCACGTGCCAGCCGAAGTGGATGCCGATGAAACTGCCGATCAGCGGCGCCAGCGACGGCGACAGCTGACTCGCCATCGAGAAATAGGAGAACGCCTTGCGCAGCTTTCCGGGCTCCTGCAAGGTGTCCACGATCAATGCTCGGGATATCACGGTGCACGATGCTGTGCCCAGGGCGGTCAGCACGCGGGAGATGTCCAGCACGACGATGTTCTGGGCGAGATAGCCCAGGAAGAGCCCCACTGCGGCGACGCCGAGCCCCGAGGTCAGGGCTATCTTGCGGCCCTTGGCGTCGGAGAGGCTCCCGTAGAAGAACTGGGCCAGGCCGAGCACGAGCATGTAGAACACGATGAGGTTCTTCATGGTGCCCTGCCCGACTTCCAGATCCTTCTGGATGGTCGGGAGCGACGGGTTGAAAAAATCTACTGCCATCAGACCGATGACAACACTGAAAAAAGCGAAGCAAAGTACGCGCACTTCGTTGCTCGTAAACTTCGCACCAGACATCTCCGCCGCCTACCTCTGTGTTATTTCTGTGGTGCGCATCTCGGCCCGCGCCGAACGGGCCGAGTCATGCATGACGTTCACTCTTCGACCGCGCGAAGGATTTCAGGTTCTCCTGGTACGACCGCGCCGGCGTGGCGGCGTCGCGGTCGACGGCTATGTGCAGTACCTGGACGCCGCCGTTGCCCTTGATCTTCTGCACTACGGTGTCCAGCTCTTCGAGCGTCGTCGCCCTGAACCCCTCCGCCCCGAGGGACTCGGCGAACTTCACCCAGTCGTGGTCCGGAAGCACGCTCAGCTCCGGAAGGTTCTGCCTGTTGTTCATATGCGTCGCGCCGTAGGCGGAGTTGTCGAAGATCGCGAAGATGATGTTCCTGCGATATCGCACGGCGGTCTGGATCTCCGCGCCGCTCATGAGGGCGCAGCCGTCCCCCGTGATGACGAGGCACGGTTCCTCCCGGGCGAAGGAGACGCCGATCGCCGCGCCGAACGCCCAGCCCATGACGCCCATGGTGGTGCTGGAGTAGAAGCCGGCGTCGATACGCGTCTGCCAGTAATGCGTGGCGAAGGACCGGTGATTTCCCGAATCCGCGATACAGGCACGGTCGCCCAGCCACTTGTTCAGGCACTCCACCGCACGCCCGGGGTGCATCGCGCCGGAGTCCTCATCGGGAAGCGGCACGTACAGCGGAATACGCTCCGTACGTTCCCGAAGTTCCTCGTTCCAGGCGAACTTGGCGCCGTCCGCCGCGCCATGCCCCGCCAGCGAGGCTTCCCAGTGGCGCAGGAACAGCAGCTCGTCGCAGAGCAGTGTCCGGGAGCCCGGGGAGAAGTTGCCGATGTCCTCGACGGCCGAGGTCACCTCGATGACGTTCTTGGCACGGGAGAGCCGGGCGTCGTACGCGTTGGTGTTCCACTGCGTGGGCCGGCACCCGAGCAACAGCACCGTCTCCGGGGCCTGTTCCGTGAACAGCTCGGTGGCCCGCAGATTCCCGGAGTACCCGAACACGCCGACACTGTTCGGGTGGCTCTCGGTGAAGGCGCCCTTGGCGTCCACGGTGCAGCCGACGAGGATGTCGTGGGATTCCGACAGCCGGGTCAGCAGCTGCCGCACATCCTTCTTGTTGGCGTGCGAGCCCACCAGTACGGCGATGCTCGCGGAGGAGTTGACCGTTTCGAGGACGCTCTCCAGCTCCCGCTGGTCGCACTGCACGCGCGAATTCGACAGGGCACGCGCGCTGATGGCGGATTCCGTCGTCTCCGCGGCGAGCACATCCGCGGCATAGGACAGATACACCGGCCGGGTCGGGCACTCGACCAGTTTCCTCAGCGTGATGTTCCAGTACCGGATCGGGTGCCGCGCGCTGCGCACCTGGAGCGCCGAGCTCGTGACGGGCGTCAGCATCGCCGCGACGTCCAGGCCCGTGGGCGTCACGTCCTGGAGGGCGTCGTGGGCGTCGAATCCCCTCGGCACATGTCCCGACAGCAGCGTGACGGGCGAGCGGTCCGCGTTGGCGTTGACCAGGCCCGCGACGGCGTTGGCCACCCCCGGACCGTCCAGCGCGATCGCCACGCCGGTGCCCTCCGACGCCCGGGCGTAGCCGTCGGCCATCGCCGCGGCCCCGCCTTCGGCGGCGGCGATCACCGGCGAGATCCGGGGATGGCCCGCCGGGTCCGCCGCCCGGTAGTTCGACATGAACGCGTTGATCATCTTCCCCGGGACCATGAAGAAGGCCGAAACCCCTTCGTCCCAGAGGGAATCGAGGATCACGCGCGACACGTTCGGCATCAGCGGGATTCCTGTTCCACGATGTCGGACAGGCCGCGGTACCCGATGCCTTCGGTGAAGACGGCCCTGCCGCAGGACTCCTCGATCAGCTCGCGGGAGATGTTGGGCAGGTCGGCGAAGAAATTGTTCGCCTTGTGGCTGGTGAAATCCGAGATGTGCAGCTTCTCCGTCAGCCGGGCCCGCAGATACCGCAGATAGTCCTGGGTGACCGCGCCGCCCACGGAGAAGGTCCACTGCAGGGCGAGGCGCTCGACATCGCTCTCGACCTGCGGCTGGGTGCCGCGGTGCACCGCGCGGTAGTCGAAGATCACCAGATCCCCGGCCCTGTTCCGCACCGTGTTCTTCCGCGTGTACTCGTGGTTCTTGACGAGGCCCTCGCGCTCCTCGCGGGAACGCAGCGGGCTCGACTGGACGATGTCCATGCCGCCGCCCTTGAGGGGGTCGTTGTCCTGGAGATAGATGTTGAACATCAGGATCGCGGGGAAATCACCGGGCTTGTTGACGGGCACCGACAGCATGCGGTCGTCGATGTGCCAGCCCACCACCAGCCCCTTGCGGATGGTGAAGTTCGGGTACAGCAGCAGGGAGCCGACCTTGTTGTTGAGGTCGGCCACCATCTCGTAGAACTTCTCGGAGAAAAGCGCGTCCTTGAGCTCGGGGCTCTGGAGGAACAGGCTCGGCGGCATCGTGCCGCCGACGCCGTTCGAGAGGATCTCCTCCGACACGCCCCGCAGGCTCCGCACGGTCTCGGGATCGAGGTAGTTCTCGATGACGCAGTAGCCCTCTTCGGCGAGCTGGTCGAAGTGCGCGGCCTCGAATACCATTTCTGATCCTTCCTGGAATGTCTGCGACTACGCTGCTTCGACGGGGTGTTCCAGCACACCGATGCCGGTGACCTCGGCGCGTACGGTGTCGCCGGGCGAGATCACCGCGGCGCCGGGCGTGCCGGTGGCGATGACCGTTCCGGCCGGGAGCGTGCGGCCGGCGGAGAAGTACTCCAGGATCTTCGCCGGGTTGTGCTTCATATTGGCGGCGGTATTGCGCGCCACGACCTCGTCGTTGAGGTAGGTGGTGATGCGGATGTCCTCAAGGTCCTTGGCCTGCTCCTGATCGCACAGCACCAGGCTCGGGCCGATACTGGCGAACGTGTCGAAGCCCTTGCTCCACGGGATGTACCGGAGGTTCTCCCGGATGGCGTCCTCGGCCGTCATGTCGATGACGGTGGTGAACCCGAGAATGTAATCGAAGGCGTATTCCGCGGGAACGTTCTTGGCATCCCTCCCCAGCACGATCCCCAGCTCCGCCTCGGCGGTGACACGGGAGGACTGCGCGGGGATCTTGATGGCGTCGCCATTGGCGATCACGCAGCTGTACGGGCGCAGATACGAGCCCGGAAAGGCGGGCTGGGTGGCCTCCAGGTCCTTCGCGTGGGCCACGAAGTTGAGCCCCACGCCCCAGATCTGCGGTATGGACGACAGCAGCAGCGAGTCGCGGAGGGAAGCCTTGCCGACGTTGACGCCTTCATGGCCGGCGGCGCGCTGCTCCCGGAACGCGTCGGACAGCCGCTGCATTTTCTGCCCCGAGATGAGCTGGGCGACATCGATCGGCAGCGTTTCGTTCAGTACGCCGGCGAGCTGGCGCACCGACGCCTGGTAGCCGTCGTGGTCCTCCAGGACGATGTCCTGCTGCTGGTCGACAATGTGCGGGTAGACCTTGATATTCAAATTCCTACTCCGTCTCCATGAAGGACTTCGCAATGGCTTCGATGTCGGTGCGCCCGAGGTCCTGCTGATAGGCCAGCGGCTTCACCGCGTCCATCAGCGTGGTCCGGCTGATCGAGTACTTCTCGGCCATGTCGGAGATGGCGGGGAAGTTCTTCGAATGCAGCCCGTACAGCGCGCCGAGCACCTGTAGTTCACGGTCGGTCTTGAGGGTCTCCAGCCGGGAGACGCAGTACTCACTGGTGTAGGCGAGCGCGTCCGTGTTGTAGATGCGCTTGTTCTCCCGCAGTTCCAGCGCGGCGGCCATCTGCTCCAGCACGGCGTTCCCGGCGTCCCGGCCGAGCCCCGCCAGCGTGCAGTCGACGATCGACGCGCCGTTCTCCGCGGCGGCCATGGAATTGGCGTTGGCCAGCCCCAGGTTGTTGTGCCCGTGGAAACCCAGCGGCGTCCTCAGTTGACGCGACGCCGAGCCGAAGAGCTCCGCCGTGCGCTCGGGCAGGAACTGCCCCACGGAATCGACGAAGTACAGGCCGTCGAGGTCGCAGGAGTTCTCGATCCGGCGGCCGATTTCCACGGCCTCCTCGGCATCGCACACATGCGACTTCATCAGATTGACGAAGACCGTCAGCCCGAGCTCCTTGGCACGCTCGACATAGTCGAAGACGAGCTCGTACGCCTTCATGTCGGCCCCGATGCGGGTGAACTTCATCCCGGCGTCGGCCAGCGGCTCCAGATCCTCGACGGAAGCGACCGCGGCCTGCGCGAACATGCCCCAACTGGCGTCCGCGGGCAGGAACCGGGCGGCGAGATCGCACCACTCCCGATCGGAAATGTTGGACTCGGCGATTGTATTTCCCTTGATGCCCAGCCCGTGGCCGACCTCGATCCATTCCAGCCCGGCCGAACTGACGGCCGCGAGTATGGTCTCGATGGTCTGCATGTCGAACTGGAAATTAACGGAGTATGCGCCGTCCCGCACCGTGCAGTCCATGATGGTGTGCCGAGGCGGTTGCGGGAGCGGGGGCGTGCGATGCTTGTTCACTGGCATGACTTTCCTCCTGTTGATTTCCCATTGATGAACGTTTTGCGCGCATCGTGCAGGTGTTGAACAGGGGTGACGCAGTGTGGAGCAGGCAGCGGAAAGCGGCCGCGACGGCGCGGACGGAAATGACAGGCGGGCGACGCTGGCAGCCTGATTCCATCGGGCCGATACGGGGGCCGGATCGAAATGAAATGCTCCTCGAATGCGGCTAAATGTAACATTGAGCCGCGATGACTACATCGATTTCGAGGACGGGAAAGAGAGTCGGAGATGCGCCATGGCGACCTTTACCGACCCATATTCCGAGTCGGCGGGGTCGGAGCCCATGGCAAGGCTCCGGTGCAGGGCTTGCGGCATGCTCACAGCAGTCTTCCCCCGACTGTCATGGTGCTGATGAAGCGCGCGGACCGTGCCGGCCGGCCTCGCTCGGCCAACCTCGATGCATACTGAATCAAGGTGCCGGTGTAGCCCGCAACCACTTTCAGGTTTCTTGAGGCTTTCTTTACACGGTGTGTGACGCACAAGACGCCGTGCGTCGACCGGAGTTCACGCACATGCCGACCGCCCGCCCTTGCGCCGCAAGCGCGATGCCGCAGCAAAGTCCCTACCACTGAGGCAAGTTGGAGTGCGCCCCTTCCCGAATCAAGTGACGTGGGCCACTCTGAAAACATCAGGATGCGCGTTTCCGACCGTACAGAATTGCCGGTCCGACGCCGTAATTGAACCGTCAACGCGCCGTCTGTCTGATGTCGTCTGATTCGCCAAGTCCGCCCCACTGCTGGGCATTTAGGATGGGCTTCCGGGCGATGCGCCGACGGTCCGGGGCGCCGGACCCGAGAAGACTGATGGCCTGTCAAACTATGGGCTTGCGGGCGGCGCGTCCGTTCGGGATTCAACAGCGGTGGGATTCCCGTTGATTTGCGCCGCGAAGCATCTTCGCGGCAGATGATTTCCGGTGCGGGGTGACGGGCCGCCGAGCGGATGTGCCGGCCCTCGGCGCGCGGAGAGCTGCTTCCCGCCATGCTCCCGGCGGGCCGTCGTTCGCCGCGATCACCGCGCCTACAGTGTCCGGACGGCCGACGGGGGGCGACGGGGGCCGGCGGGGAAGAGGCATGCGGTCGCCCGCATCTGGTTCGACGCCGAATCCGCCATCCAGCGCACCCGGCTCACAGCCCACCTCAAGGAAGCCGACGACGCCCGCGAGGCCGTCGAAGAGTCCGTCGCCCAGGCCAAGGCGGTCGGACGCCGCGCCCCGGAACGGTGACCGTCTCCGGACGGCGGTGAAAGCCGCCTCGGCCGCCTCATGAGCCCCGTACGGACGCCCGTAAAGCGATTGCACAAGCGTTCGATTTCGGTGAGGGTGGTGTCCTCTCCGCGTCAGAAGGGCGCGGGTCCTGGAACGGATGGGTCAGCCTTGTCCTCAGCCACGCCCACGCCCACGACCACGCGCGCTGTCGTGGAGAACCTGCTGCGCCGGATCGGCGAGGGGAACCCCGAGCGGATCGCGGAACTCTACGCGGAGCGGAGTGACTGGAAGCTGGACTGGCCGGAGGCCGAGCACGGCCGCGCCGCCACCCCGTGGATCCGCCACCGCGTCACCCGCGCCGACGCCGCCGCCCACTACCGCGAACTCGCGGAGCACCACGTGCCCGAGGGCGCGGCCACCGAGATCGAACGCGTCCTTGTCGACGGCGACGACGCGGTCGTACTCGGCGAGATCCGCCAGACCGCCCGCTCCACCGGGCGCGCGTACCGCGCCCGGTTCGCTCTGCACCTCACGGTCGAACACGGCCTGATCGTCCGCCACCACGTGTACGAGGACAGCCTCGCCGTCGCCCAGGCATTCGATACGGATGAGGCGCGCGGGGATCGCTGAGTCGGGTGCGAAGTCCGCGTCGTCCGAAGCCCGTTGAGGACCGCGGCCCGCGTCGCCTCCGCGGCGCGGGCCGCGCCCCCGACCCGCCAGGAGCGGTCCGGTACGGTACCCGCCCGCGGCCGGGAGTGTGGGGCAAGATGAGGCCATGGGGACCTTCGGTGGAGACGGTCGGCTGCTCGCCGGGCGTTACCGGCTCGGGGAGCGGCTCGGGCGGGGCGGTATGGGGACGGTCTGGCGGGCCACCGATGAGTTGCTCCGGCGCGAAGTCGCGGTCAAGGAGCTGCATCTGACCGATGCGCTCTCCGCCGCCCAGGCGGACGAGCAGCGGCAGCGGACGCTGCGGGAGGCCCGTACGGTCGCGCAGCTCAAGCATCCGAACGTGATCGTCCTGCACGACGTGGTCGAGGAGGACGGTCGGCCGTGGATCGTCATGGAGCTGGTCGACGGCCGGTCGCTGGCCGACGCGCTGGCCGCGGACGGGCCCGTCGGGGCGCGGGAGGCGGCGCGGATCGGGGTGGCGATGCTGGGGGCGCTGCGCGCCGCGCACGCGCAAGGAGTGCTGCACCGCGACATCAAACCCCCCAATGTGCTGATGGAAGCCGGTACCGGGCGCATCGTGTTGACGGACTTCGGGATCGCCCAGGTCTCGGGGGTCACGACGATCACGGAGACGGGCGCCTTCGTGGGGTCGCCGGAGTACACGGCCCCGGAGCGGATGTCCGGCCGTACGACCGGCCCGCAGTCCGACCTGTGGTCGATGGGGGTGCTGCTGTGCGCGGCGCTGAGCGGTGAATCGCCGTTCCGGCGCGACTCGTTGGGCGGAATCCTGCACGCCGTGGTCTACGACGAGATCCGGCCGCCCGTCGCCGCGGGGGAGTTGCTGCCCGTCGTGCGGGGCCTGTTGGAGCGGGACCCGGAGCGAAGAATGGGGGCGGAGGAGGCGGAGGGGCGGCTGCGCGCGTATCTGCGGACAGGCCGGATGCCGGTGCTCGGACGCCCGTACGCACCGACGCAGGCCGGCGTCCCCGTGCCCGTGGCGCCGTCCGCCGTCGCGTCCTCCTCCGCCGCCACCCGGATCCGGCGGTCTTTCCCGCGTCTGCCGGCGGCGTCCCCGGAGGCGCTGTCGCCGGAGGCGGCGCAGGCGACGCGCTCGAACCGGGCCCGGGTCGCGCTGATGGCGGCCGTCGCGGTCGTCGCGCTGGCGGGGGTGGGCGCGGGGTTCGCCGCGCTGATGCTCGGCGGCGGCGAGGGCGGCGGCTCGGGCAGCACGTCGGGGAGCGCGTCCGGCGCCCCCTCGGCCGGCACCTCGACGCGCACCTCCGGACAGCCCACGGGCGACCGTACGGGCCACACCACACCGCCCGCCTCGAAGCCCTCGGACTCGAAGCCCTCAGACTCGAAACCGTCCGACTCGAAGCCGCCCGCCTCGGAGCTCGCGCCCGGCCCCTCCGCGCGCGTCACCGTCCCCGTCGGCTACCACATGGTGCGCGACCCGGCCGGGTTCACCCTCGCGGTCCCCGACGGCTTCACCCGCTCGTTCGAGCCGCCGCGCGTCTTCTACTACGCGCCGGGCAAGGCGTTCCGGCTCGGCGTCCACATCCAGGACCAGCGCCCGGAGGGCCCGATGGGCGCGATGCGCACCTCGCACGCCGAGGGCGCGGGCCGCTATCCGGGCTACCGCTCGGCCCGCGTCGAGCGGTTCTCGCGCGCCGGGCGCCCGGCGGCGCTGTGGGAGTTCACCTGGAACGGCTTCGACGAGGACGCGGGCCCCCGCCACACGTACGACCTGACGTGGAACGAGGGCGGCAAGATGTACGACGTGTGGGTCTCCTCCCCGGCCGGCGAGGCGGCCGCGGGCCGCCGCCACTTCGACACCGCCCTGGACACCTTCGTACGGACCGAACCGGACTCGGCGCACTGGGCGCCCTGAGCCCCCGAGCCCCTGCGCCAACAACGCTTTCCGCACCCCCTGACCTGCGCGTTCGCATATCCGCGCCACCGATCACTGGCGCAGTTGTGTGTGACCGGTGAAAACTGGCTACTGGCGGGTACCCAAAGCGCCCGCACCGTCATACGCTCGCCGCATGACGGACTCGCAGGGCAGCCCACAGGACCGTTCGACCGCGACCGGCGGCAACCCCGTCGCCGCCCCCGGCGTGCGCACCGCCGCCGACGTGGTCACCCCCGACCTCGTCGCCCGCCTGACCCGCGGCGTCATCGGCAGCGGCACCACCGCCAACCACACCCCCTTCACCGGGGAGAAGCTCGCCGACCTGCCCGAGGCCACCCCCGACGACGTCGCCGACGCCTTCGCGCGGGCCCGCGAGGCGCAGCGCGGCTGGGCCGCCACGCCCGTACAGCAGCGCGCCGCGATCCTCCTGCGCTTCCACGACCTCGTGCTGCGCCGCCAGTCCGAGGTCCTGGACCTCATCCAGCTGGAGACCGGCAAGACGCGGCTGCACGCGCACGAGGAGGTGCAGGGCGTCGCCGTCGCCGCCCGCCACTACGGCCGCCGCGCCCACGCCTACCTGCGCCCCAAGGCGCACACCGGGGTCGTCCCGACGCTGACCAAGGTCACCGAACTGCGCCAGCCGCGCGGCGTCATAGGGCAGATAGCCCCCTGGAACTACCCCCTCGAACTCTCCGTCAGCGACGCCCTCCCCGCCTTCGTCGCGGGCAACGCCGTCGTCATGAAGCCCGACACCGAGACGGCGCTCACCGCCCTGTGGGCCCGCGACCTCCTCATCGAGGCCGGACTGCCCGCCGCCGTCTGGCAGGTCGTCCTCGGCGAGGGCCCCGTCGTCGGCCCCGCCGTCGTCGCCCACGCCGACTACGTCTCCTTCACCGGCTCCACCCGTACGGGCCGCGAGGTCGCCCAGGGCGCCGCCGCCCGCCTCATCGGCGTCTCCCTCGAACTCGGCGGCAAGAACGCCATGCTGGTCCTCGACGACGCCGACCTCGACAAGGCAGCCGCGGGCGCCGTCCGCGGCTGCTTCTCCTCCGCCGGGCAGCTGTGCATCTCCATCGAGCGGCTGTACGTCCACGACTCCATAGCCGACGCGTTCCTCGAACGCTTCGCCGCCCGCACCAAGGCGATGCGGCTCGGCGCGGCCCTCGCCTACGGCGCGGACATGGGATCGCTCGTCGGCGAACGGCAGTTGGAGACCGTGGACCGGCACGTCGAGGAGGCCGTCGCCAAGGGCGCCCGGCTCGTCGCGGGCGGCCGGGCCCGCCCCGACGTCGGCCCGCTCTTCTACGAGCCGACGATCCTCGACGGCGTCGAGCCCCCCATGTCCGTGTGCACGGAGGAGACCTTCGGGCCCGTCGTCTCCGTCTACCGCTTCGCCGACGAGAATGAGGCCGTGGAGCGCGCCAACGGCACGCCGTACGGGCTCAACGCCAGCATCTGGTCCAAGGACGGCCGGCGCGGCCGGGCCGTCGCCGCCCGGCTGCGGGCCGGCACGGTCAACGTCAACGAGGCGTACGCCGCCGCGTACGGCAGCGTCCAGTCGCCGATGGGCGGCATGGGCGACTCCGGGCTCGGCCGCCGGCACGGCTCCGAGGGCATCCTCAAGTACACGGAGGCACAGACCGTCGCGCAGCAGCGGATCATGCCGCTGGGCCCCGCCTTCGGCCTCGACGACGAGAAGTACGCGCGGCTGATGACCCGCAGCCTGCGCGTGATGAAGGCGCTCCGCCTCCGCTGACCGGCCGCGCCGCTCGGGCCGGTCCGCCAACCCCACCGATCTCAAGGAGAGCCAGTGTCACGGGAGAAGTGCGTCCACGACTACGACGTGATCGTCGTCGGCTCGGGGTTCGGCGGGTCGGTGACCGCCCTGCGCCTGACCGAGAAGGGCTACCGGGTGGGCGTCCTGGAGGCGGGCCGCCGCTTCACCCGCGACACCCTTCCCAAGAACTCCTGGGACCTTCGCAACTACCTGTGGGCCCCCGCGCTCGGCCTCTACGGCATTCAGCGCGTCCACCTCCTCGGCAAGGTGATGGTCCTCGCCGGGGCCGGCGTCGGCGGCGGCTCGCTCAACTACGCCAACACCCTCTACGTACCGCCGAAGCCCTTCTTCGACGACCCGCAGTGGGCGCATATAACCGACTGGCAGCAGGAGTTGGCGCCCTACTACGACCAGGCCCAGCGCATGCTCGGCGCCCGCCTCAACAAGACCATGACCCCCTCCGACGTCCACCTCAAGGCCGCTGCCGAGAAGATGGGCGTGGGCGACACCTTCCACATGGCGTCCGTCGGGGTGTTCTTCGGCGACGGCGACGACGCGGGCGGCGAGGTACGGGCCGCGCCCGGCCGCGAGGTCCCCGACCCGTACTTCGGCGGCGCGGGCCCCGCCCGTAAGGCGTGCACCGAGTGCGGCGAATGCATGACCGGCTGCCGCCACGGCGCGAAGAACACCCTCAACGAGAACTACCTCCACCTCGCGGAGCGGGCCGGCGCCGTCATCCACCCCATGACCTCCGTCGTGGCCGTCCGTGAGGACCCGGCGGGCGGCTACCAGGTCGCGACCCGCCCCACCGACGACCGGCGCACGGGCAAGGCCACGGTGTTCCGCGCCGGACAGGTCGTCATCGCCGCCGGCACCTACGGCACCCAGACCCTGCTGCACACCATGCGGGACAAGGGCCTGCTGCCGGGCCTCTCGCCGCGCCTCGGCCACCTCACCCGCACCAACTCCGAGGCCCTGGTCGGCGCCCAGACCGACAACCGCCGCTACCGCAAGGCACACGGCGCGCCCAAGGCCGACTTCACCCAGGGCGTCGCCATCACCTCGTCCGTGCACCCGGACGAGAACACCCACATCGAGCCCGTGCGGTACGGCAAGGGGTCCAACTCGATGGGCGCCCTCACCATCCTCCAGGTCCCGCACGACAGCCGCGCCCCCAAAGCCCTCGCCTACGCCGCCCGGTGCGCCCGGCACCCCCTGCTGCTGCTCCGCTCCCTCTCCAACCATCGCTGGTCCGAGCGGACCATCATCGGCCTGGTCATGCAGTCCCTGGACAACTCCCTGACCACCTACCGCAAGCCGAAGGGCATCGGCAAGGGCCTCCTCACCGCCCGCCAGGGCCACGGCGCGCCCAACCCCGACCACATCCCCGAGGCGACCCGGGCCGCGTCCCTCATCGCGGAGGAGATCGGCGGCTTCGCCGGCAGCAATGTCGGAGAGCTGATGGGCACGCCGCTGACCGCGCACTTCCTCGGCGGCTGCCCGATCGGCGCGGACGCGGACCACGGCGTCATCGACCCGTACCACCGACTGTACGGGCACCCCGGCATCCACGTCGTCGACGGCGCGGCCGTCTCCGCGAACCTCGGCGTCAACCCGTCCCTGACGATCACCGCCCAAGCGGAACGCGCCATGTCGTTCTGGCCGAACAAGGGCGATGCGGACACCCGTCCTCCGCAGGGCGCCGCGTACGAGCGGCTGCCCGCCGTCGAGCCGCGCGGCCCGGCCGTGCCGAAGGAGGCGTACGCGGCGCTGACCCTGCCGTTCCTGCCGGTGCCCGCCGTGCCGCCGAAGCCCGCGGACTGATCACGTCCCGGGCGGCGGGGGAGAGAGCGAAGGGCCCCGGGAGGCCGCTCGCGGGGGCGGGGCGGCCTGCCTCGGGGCCCTAGGCTGTCGGCTCCGGCGTCAGGGCAGCGCCGGTGCCGAGGGGCGGCGCCGGGGGGAGCGCCGCTGGCTATGGGGTGTGCACGGGCTGAAAGCGGCCCACTGGTCGGGACCATTGGCGGTGCGCCGCGACGGGGTGTGCCGCTCTTCGCGCCTTGGATGCATCGTGCTGGATGCGCCGCGCCGCACGCAACCGTTTCGACCGGATACGGTCGGTCCCGGGCGTCCCCAGAACCGACCGTCCAGTGTGTGGTGACCGGGCTGCTGTCCCCTGCTGACCGGTCACCGGACCACCGGAGCGAGGTCCCACGACGTACGCACTCGTACGTCACACGCTCCGGTGGCTCCGCCCTGTCGTGAAGGGCGCCCAAAGGACAGGGGCGGAAACCACGCGTGGATTTCAAGTGGGCCGCTCCTGGCTGGCGCGGACACCAGGTCCAACGAAGGCCGTCGGCGGCCGGTCACGCGCCGTACGGGTGACGGCCCCCGAACACAGGCCCGCGGACCCGGCGCGCACCCGGCGCCGGCCGCCTCAGACGCGGCCCCGGCACAGCTCCAGCAGCGTCATCGCCAGCGCCGTGCCGGGCCGGCCGAGCTGGTCGCTGTAGTGGCCCAGGATCTCCATCTCGCGGGAGAGGTTCACGCGGCGGCCGCCGGAGGCGATGCGCTCGCGCTGGATGACGGCCGAGGTGGCCATCCGTTCCTGTACGAGCCCGATGATCCGCCCGTCCAGATCGTCGATCCGCTCCCGCGCCCCGACGATCACGGAGGCGGCCTCGTCGGTACGGGCCCCGGTGTCGGCGGCGGTGGTCTCGGTCATCACGTGTATCTCCTGGGGGTCTGGGCCCCCGGAGCCGACGATCACTCTGATCGGACCCGGAACTCTCGGCGAGCGAACGCAGAACGCCCCGGGCCTGTCGGCCCGGGGCGCCTGGGAAGTCGCTTGTGGATCAAGCAGCACGACCATGGCAGCCGGACGGGCCGGTGCCATAGGTAAAGACGAAGGTCGAGTGCGTGAACATGGGGCTCAGTATGTGCCCGTTAGAATCGAAAGTCCAACCCCCCGTTCCACCGCCGGAAGGCCGCCGAAGTGCCCTCAGCGTCCCCTGCTGCCGCCCCCGACACCGTCCTGGTCGTCGACTTCGGCGCGCAGTACGCCCAGCTCATCGCCCGTCGCGTCCGAGAGGCCCGGGTCTACAGCGAGATCGTCCCCTCCACCATGCCGGTGGCCGAGATGCTCGCCAAGAACCCCAAGGCGATCATCCTCTCCGGCGGCCCCTCCTCGGTCTACGCCGAAGGCGCCCCGACCGTCGACCGCTCGCTCTTCGAGGCCGGGGTCCCGGTCTTCGGCATGTGCTACGGCTTCCAGCTGATGGCCGTGGCCCTCGGCGGCACCGTCGACAACACCGGAGCCCGCGAGTACGGCCGTACGCCGCTGTCGGTCTCCCGCCCCGGCTCCACCCTCTTCGAGGGCACCCCCGCCGAGCAGCCCGTATGGATGTCCCACGGCGACGCCTGCTCCGCCGCCCCCGAGGGCTTCACGGTCACCGCGTCCACGGACGTCGTGCCGGTCGCCGCCTTCGAGAACGACGACCTCAAGCTGTACGGCGTGCAGTACCACCCCGAGGTCATGCACTCCACCCACGGCCAGCAGGTCCTGGAGCACTTCCTCTACCGCGGCGCGGGCATCGAGCCCACCTGGACGACCACCAACGTCGTCGACGAGCAGGTCGCCGCGATCCGCGAGCAGGTCGGCGCCAAGCGCGCGATCTGCGGCCTGTCCGGCGGCGTCGACTCCTCGGTCGCCGCGGCGCTCGTCCAGCGGGCCATCGGCTCCCAGCTGACCTGTGTCTACGTCGACCACGGGCTCCAGCGCAAGGGCGAGACGGAGCAGGTCGAGAAGGACTTCGTGGCGGCCACCGGCGTGCAGCTGAAGGTCGTCGACGCTGAGGAGCGGTTCCTCACCGCGCTCGCCGGGGTCAGCGACCCCGAGCAGAAGCGGAAGATCATCGGCCGCGAGTTCATCCGCGTCTTCGAGCAGGCCCAGGCCGAGCTCGTCGCCGAGGCGGGCGCGGCCGGCGAGGACGTCGCCTTCCTCGTCCAGGGCACGCTCTACCCGGACGTCGTCGAATCCGGCGGCGGCACCGGCACCGCCAACATCAAGTCCCACCACAACGTGGGCGGCCTCCCCGAGGACCTGGAGTTCGAGCTCATCGAACCGCTGCGGCACCTCTTCAAGGACGAGGTCCGCATGGTCGGCACCGAGCTGGGCCTGCCCGACGCCATCGTCCAGCGCCAGCCCTTCCCCGGCCCCGGCCTCGGCATCCGCATCGTCGGCGAGGTCACCAAGGAGCGCCTGGACCTGCTGCGCGAGGCCGACGCCATCGCCCGCCAGGAGCTCTCGGCGGCCGGCCTCGACCGCGAGATCTGGCAGTGCCCCGTCGTCCTCCTCGCGGACGTCCGCTCCGTCGGCGTCCAGGGCGACGGCCGCACCTACGGCCACCCCATCGTGCTGCGCCCGGTCTCCTCCGAGGACGCCATGACGGCGGACTGGTCGCGCCTGCCGTACGACGTGCTGGGCAAGATCTCGACCCGCATCACCAACGAGGTCGACGAGGTCAACCGAGTCGTCCTCGACATCACGAGCAAGCCCCCCGGCACCATCGAGTGGGAGTGACCTCCCGCACGTAGAGGTCAACGCCGACGCCGTCGCTCATTCGTTTGGGCGGCGGCGTTGTCGTACCCCGTGGGTACGCTGCCTGTACAGGCGAGACTCTGTCGCATGGGAGCAACCATGAGCGCCGCACGTGAGTACGGGCTGGACGAGCAGCACGAGTGGCCCCGCCCGCCGGCGGGCGGCTGGACGGCGGACGACCTCGACCGGCTTCCGAATCTCCCTCCGCATACGGAGCTGATCGACGGGAGCCTCGTCCTGATGAGCGCGCAGACCCGATTCCACTCGCGCACCCTGCGCCTCCTGGACAACGAGCTGCTCGCCCAGGCCCCGGAGCATCTGGACGTCGATCGCGAGATGACGGTCAGGCTGGACGACAAGAACCGCCCGGAACCCGACATCGTGGTCTTCCGGGCCGAAGCCGCCACGCACGCCGACCAGACGTGGTATGGGCCCGAGGACGTCGTCCTCGCCGTCGAGGTCGTCTCGCCCGATTCCAGGGCCCGCGACCGGGAAGTGAAGCCCCGCAAATACGCCGCTGCCGGCGTCCCGCACTTCTGGCGGGTGGAGAAGAGCAACGATCTCCCGGTCGTGTACGTGTACGAGCTGGACCCCGCCACCAGGGCCTACACGGCCGTCGGCATCTACCACAACCGCCTCAAGCTGTCGGTCCCGTTCCCCATCGACATCGACCTCACCGCGATCGGCAGGCGGTAGCCGTCAACGCCGACGCCGTCGCTCATTCGTTTGGGCGGCGGCGTCGGCGTATCTCGTGGGTACGCTGGGTTTACGGCCCAGAATCCCGTCCATGGGAGGACTAATGACCGCTGAGATCGCGCACCACTGGCCGGTGCCGCCGCAGGACGGTTACACCGTGGACGACCTGCTGACGCTGCCCGACCTCCCGCCGCACACTGAGCTGATCGACGGGAGCCTGGTTTTCGTGAGTCCGCAGCGGGATTTCCACAGCATCGTGATCGATATGTTGGTGGCGGGTCTACGCCGCACGGCACCACCTGAGATGAAGGCCCGGCGAGAGATGACCGTAGTGCTTGACAAGCGCAATGGTCCGGAGCCGGATGTCCTGGTCGTGCGGGCCGAGGCAGCGTACAGCCGCGAGCAGACCTGCTTCCGGGCCGGAGATGTGCTGCTGGCCGTCGAGGTCGTCTCGCCGGATTCCGAGGCCCGTGACCATGACACCAAGCCCCACAAGTACGCCGCGGCGGGCATCCCGTACTTCTGGCTCGTCGAAATGGCCGGCTTCGACCACGCCCCGATCGTGCATGCCTTCAAGCTCGCTCAGGAGACGCAGACCTACATCCCCACCGGCACCTACCGCGACACTCTCAAGCTCTCCGCCCCCTTCGACATCGACATCGATCTCACCGAGATCGACAACCTCTGACGGGCCCACCCCTGTTCTCCGGCGATACCGGGCGGTAGCTTCCGTCCCGTACAGACATACGCGCGGACACATCCGCGCGCTATCGCCGGAGGAGAGCCGTCATGCCGCAGGCGCCGGAGCCCATACCCACGGATCAGCTTCAGTTCGCGATGCCGCCCAAGCACGAGAGCGTCGCCGACGAGCGGCGGCATCGTAAGGAGCGGCTGGCGGCCGCGTTGCGGCTGTTCGGGCGGTTCGGGTTCGAGGAGGGGGTCGCGGGGCACATCACCGCGCGGGACCCGGAGTTCACGGACTGCTTCTGGGTGAACCCCTTCGGGATGTCGTTCAAGCACCTCACCGTCGACGACCTCATCCTCGTCAACCACGCCGGGCAGGTCGTCGAGGGCCGCTACCACGTCAACCAGGCCGCGTTCGCGATCCACTCCCAGGTCCACCAGGCCCGCCCCGACGTGGTCGCCGCCGCCCACAGCCACTCCACGTACGGGCGGGCCCTGTCCTGTCTCGGGGAGCTGCTGGACCCGATCACGCAGGACGTCTGCGCGTTCTACGAGGACCACGCACTCTTCGACGACTACACCGGCGTGGTCGTGGACGAGGAGGAGGGGCGGCGGATCGCCAGTGCGCTCGGGTCGCACAAGGCCGTCATCCTGCGTAATCACGGGCTGCTGACGGTCGGGGACTCGGTGGACGCGGCGGCCTGGTGGTTCATCACCATGGAGCGGTCCTGCCAGGTGCAGCTCGCCGCGAAGGCGGCCGGGAAGCCCGTGCTCATCGACCACAAGAGCGCTGTGCACACCCGCGAGCAGCTCGGCAACGACCTCGTCGCGTGGATCAACTACCAGCCCCTCTACCAGCAGATCACGCGCAGCGAGCCGGAGTTGCTCGGCTGACGGCTGCCCGAATGTGAGTTCGGTTGCGCTGAGGTGCTCTCCGTATGCGGCACAATTCCCTGACATTGTCGGGAAGTTGAGGCCCCAGGGGCAGGAGAGGTGGCGTTGCGGCGTGGCGGTGGAGACGGCGGAGAACGCCGAGGCGGACGCGGGCGCGCACGGCGGCGGCTGCGCCTGCGGTGGCTGCCCGCGCGGCGTCCGGGCCGGACGCCGGCGCGCGGCCGCCGAGTTCGCCGCGCGGCGCGACGAACTCGCCGCCGGGCAGGGCGTACCGGCCGCGCTCGCCCATTCGTACGGCGCCTCCCGGCAGTGGGTGTCCGACGAGCTGACGCAGGCCGCCCGCGCCCTCGCCGGGCGCGCCCACGCCGAGCGCGAGGCATGGCACTGCCTCGTACGGCGGCGCACCGTGTTCGCCGTCTGGGGCGGCTGCGCCGCACTGCTCCTCGGCCAGGCGCTGACCGCGATCGGCGCCGGATGGACGGCGGCCCGTACGGCGGGCATCGTGGCGGCCGTCGCCGCCGCGGCGCTGCTGACCCTCGCCGCGCACCTGCACCGGTCCCGCGGCGGCCTGCTGGCGCCCGTCGTCGGCGAGGACAACCGGCTCTCCACCTCCCGGGCCGTCGCCGCCGGGTGGCTGCTGCTCGCCCTCTTCGCGGTGCTCCTGATCGCCGTCGAACTGGCCGTCGCCTCGGGAGGGGCGGACCAGCGGGAACTGCTGGACGGGCTCCGACTCGACCGTTCCGCCGGGGTGTTGGCCGTCACCGCGCTGACCTGCGCGGTCGCCGTGCTCGTACGGCGCGTCGTGGCGCTGCGCGTGCGGACGCAGCGGCTCCAGAAGGTCCGCGCGGACCGGCCGCGCGCCGCCGACCTGCTCACCGACGACGCCGGGCGCGGCAGTTTCGGCGATGTGCAGTACGTGCTGGTCTGCGGCGTCGTCGCGGCCTTCGCCGCCGTGCGGATCGCCCGCCGTCCGCAGCAACTGCCGGACATCCCCTGGGGGTTGGTCCTGCTGGTGGTGATCAGCGCGGCCGTGTACGCGGCGGGCAAGTACGCGGAGGGCGGCCGGCCGGTCATCCTGTCGGTCGTACGGGCGCGGGAGGCCGGGGACCTGGACGGGCCGATCCGTACCGGCGACGACATCGAGATCCGCGGCGCCGGGTTCCTGCCGCCCGGCGCGCGCACCCCCGACCGGCTGGCCCGGATGGTCGTCCGGATCGGCGCGGTGCACGTCCATGTGCCGCTGGTGCCGTTGCCGGGCGGTTTCACCAACCCGACCGACGCGGCGCTGACCGTGCCGATCCCGGTGGACGTCGAGCCGGGCCCGGCCGAGGTGCAGGTCATCACCGCCGCCGGGGCCGAGACCAACCGCTACCCGATCACCGTCTGCGACTGAACCGGCAGTCGCCGGGGCCGTTGCGCTCTGAGCCGGCGGTCCCCACCGTACGTATCGTCATGGGGCGAGGGTCAACGGACGGGTTGGTGCTCAGGGGAGCTTACGGAGAGGCGGCGGGTGTCATGTCACATGTGGACCGGGCGATGGGGCCGGGGATCGGCGGAGGCGGCGGGCCCGGTGCGCGGCGGGCGGCCGCCGCCCGGTACGCGCTGCTGCCGCTGCGCGTCTTCCTCGGCGTCACGTTCATCTACGCGGGGCTCGACAAACTCACCGACTCCGCCTTCCTGTCGGACAGCGGGCAGGGCTCCATCGGCGAGCTGATGCGGAGCGTGCACGGCAGCGCGGCCGTACCCGCCCTGATCGACCTGGCGCTCAAGAGCCCCGCCGGCTTCGGCTACGCCATCGCCTTCGGCGAACTGGCCGTCGGCATCGGCGTCCTCCTCGGCATCCTGGGGCGGGTCGCGGCGCTCGGCGGCGCGCTGATCTCGCTCACCCTGTGGCTGACCGTCAGCTGGGCGACGGAGCCCTACTACTACGGCAACGACCTCGCGTACCTGATGGCCTGGCTGCCGCTGATCCTGGCGGGCACGCCGTTGTTCTCGTTCGATCAGGAGTGGGCGCGGCGCCGGCGGCGGCGCGGGCGGCGGCTCTTCGGCTGAGGGCGGCCCGGCGACTCACGGACCGGCCGCCGCGGGGCATTTGACGCCCGCGGCGGCCGGTCCGTGTGTGCTGTCACCGCTCCTCAGGGTCCCGGCCGCGGCCGCGCCGGCGGATGCCGAAGGCCAGCGACGAGACGAGGCCCGCCGCGATGAAGCCCATGCCCATCGCGGGCAGCAGCGCGTAGGCCGGGAAGTGCCAGAGACCCGCGGCCATCGCCAGATACATCGCGCACCCGCCGAGGAAGATCAGACCCACGACGATCTTGCCCGGCTCGAACTCATGCCGTCGCACGGCGTACCTCCGATGGGGAGTGGCGGCAGCGGACGCTGTCCGGCCATTCTCGTTCATGGCGTCTCACGGATCACCTCGGCCTGCCCCAGCCCCACCTTGAGCGAGAGCTCCAGAGTGCCGCGCGAGGGCTTGCCGTTCACCGGCTTCAGCGTCACCTCGCGGTGCTGGTCCGGTTTGACGTCGATGTCGTCCGGCGTCTCGCCCGGCAGTTGGACGTCGCCGACGCCGATCCGCACGTTCGCCTTCACCGTGACGTCGTCGGGCACGGTCACCTTGAGCTTCCCCGCGCCGACTTCGGCCCGCGTGGTGACCGTACGGTCCTTCCGCCAGTCGACGCCGGTCAGGTCGAGGGCGCCGACGCCGCTGCCGATCCGGTAGTCGGGGCGGACGTCCGCGGCGTTCGCCGGGGCCCAGGTCTTCCGCGCCCAGTCGGCGGTCACGGACTTGGGCAGCGCCGCCGCGGCCGTCAGCAGCAGCGCCGTCGCGACGGCGGCGACGACGGTGCCGCCGCCCGTACGCCCGTACAGCGAACTGATCGTGATGCCCAGCCCGAAGACGCCGAGCGCGCACGCGAACCCGATCTCCAGGCTCGTGCCCAGCGGCTGGTGCCGCCAGGTCACGCCGATGGCCAGCCCCGCGGCGGCGAGCGCCCACAGGAAGATCCAGCCGCCCAGCGGCCGGCCCCGCCGGACGGGCCGGCGGGCCGCGCGCTCCGCCGCTTTCCGGACCCGCGACACGGACTTGCTGTCTTCCTGGCCGTAGTCGGGACCCCACAAATAGCCCGTGCCGACGGCGGGGTGACCGGTGGTGCCGTCCTTGACGATCGGGTCGCGCCACCAGGACGGGGCGCCGGGCGCGGGCGGCGCCTTGGTCTCCGGCGGCGCGTCCTTCTGCGCGGCCGCGCCGCTGGTGGCGGGGGTTTCGCCGGTGCTGTCGGCGGCCTGGCGGCGCTGCTGCGACCAGTACGTGGCGCCCGCGATGGCGCAGATCAGCAGGAGCGAGAAGGAGACGACGCCACCGTTGTTGAGCATCGACAGGAACAGTCCGCTGCCGACCAGCGCGCACAGCACCGCCGTCAGCGCGGGCCCCTCGACCCGGCCGGACAGCAGCCGGCGCCCCTCGTTCTCGTCCTCGCCCTCCAGCGGCACCAGCAGCCAGGCGAAGCCGTACGCGATGAGGCCCAGGCCCCCCGCGAAGGAGAGGACGCCCAGCACCACCCGGAAGACGACGGGGTCGAGATCGAAGCAGCGGCCGAGCCCGCCGCACACGCCGGCGACCACCTTGTGCTCGCGGCTGCGCCGCAGGGGCGGCCTGGCGCCCGGCGTGGTGTCCGCCGTTTCGGCGGTGGGTGCGTCGGTCATACGTACATGGTGTCAACCCTCGCGTGCCCAAGGCATCCGCGACAACCCTGGCCGTTCCCTGAGAACGTCCCTTAGGCAATGGCCGCTATCGTGATCCATCGAACATGAAGCGGGGAACCAGAGGGGAGCACGGTGTCGGAGTCGGTGACGGGCGGGGAGCCGGGAACGCAGTCCGATGAACAGCGGCTGGTCGCCGGGCGGTACCGGCTTCTCGAACGGATCGGCCGCGGCGGCATGGGTACGGTGTGGCGCGCCGAGGACGAGCTGCTCGGCCGCCAGGTGGCCCTGAAGCAGATCCACATCTCCCCGTATCTGGAGGACGACGAGCTCGCGACGCTGTACGAGCGCACCCGCCGCGAGGCGCGCAGCGCGGCCCGGATCGCCCACCCCAATGTGGTGGTCGTCCACGATGTGGTCGAGGACCGCGGCCGGCCGTGCATCGTGATGGAGTACGTGCCGTCGACGACGCTCGGCGACGTGCTCAAGCAGTTCGGCACGATCTCGCCGGAGGAGACGGCCCGGATCGGGCGCGGCATGATCGCGGCGCTGCGGGCGGCGCACGGGGCCGGGGTGCTGCACCGCGATGTGAAGCCGGGCAATGTGCTGCTGGGCGCGGAGGGCCGCGTCGTGCTCACCGACTTCGGCATCGCGCAGTCCAGCGGCACGTCGACGCTGACCAAGACCGGCGAGATGGTCGGCTCCATCGACTACATCGCGCCCGAGCGCGTCAAGGGCGGCAGCCCCGGCCCCGCGTCGGATCTCTGGGCGCTCGGGGCGACGCTCTACCAGGCGCTGGAGGGCCGGCCGCCGTTCCGCAAGGACACGCCCGTGGAGACGGCCTACTCGATCGCCGTGGACCCCTTCGAGCCGCCGCGCAACGCGGGTCCGCTGGCGAAGCTGGTCGAGACGCTGCTGGCGAAGGAGCCGGAGTTCCGGCCGCCGGCGGAGCTGGTGGAGCAGATACTGCGCGAGCCGATGGCGGAGGCCGAGACCGCGTACATAGAGGCGATGGTCAAGCCGACGGGTTCGACTACGGGCGGCGGCTCGACGGCGGGGGCTGTGGGAGCCGCGGGCGTTACGGGCGTTACGAATCCGGGCTTCGGCCCGGCCATGGACATGGGGACGGGTACGGCCACCGGCACGGGCGCCGGTACGGGGCAGGGCTACGGTCCGGCTTCGGGCACGGGCGGCGGCACGGGCTACGGCTCGGCTTCCGCCACGGGCGCCGGGCCGGCCACGGGTACGGGAATGGGCACGGGCACGGACCCGGCCACCGGCTTCGGCACCGGTCCGACCACCCCGACGCCGACTCCGACCTCGGCCTCGGCCCCGACACCGGCCCAGGCGCCCACCGCTCCGACGCGGCCGACACACCCGACACACCCGACACAGGGGAGCGACCCCCGCGCGCCGGGCCCCGGCACCGGGGCCACGTCCCTCGCCGAGGCGTCCACCGCACCGTCGCCGGGCCAGGGCTCCCAGAGCTCCCAGGGCAAGAGCCGTCGCCGCGGCCGTACGGTCCTGTGGACCGCGGTGGCCGTGGTGGCGGGGATAGCCGCGGCGGGCGGCGGGTACTACTTCACGCACGAGTACGGCGCGGCGGGCGACTCCAGCGCCTCGACGGGCGCCTCCGGCAAGCAGGACCCCAAGCCCACCGCGTCGTCGCCGGCGAAGCCCTCGCCCGGAAAGTCCGAACTGCCCGCTCCGCCGCCGGTGCCGGACGGCTACCGGAAGGTCACCGAGAAGGAGCTGGGCGTCAGCTTCCCCGTGCCGGAGGGCTGGACCCGGCAGGAGAAGAACTCCACGGAGGTCAACTACATCGACCCGAGCGGACTCGCGCGCATCCAGGTGAACGTCCTGGACTTCGCCAGTTCCGACCCCCTCCAGCACTGGAAGGAGGTCGAGGAGCAGGTGCAGGCGGAGCAGCGCGGCTACAAGCTGGGGCGGATGCAGAACACCAAGTACCTCGGGGAGGAGGCTGCGGTGTGGGAGTTCACCTTCCAGGGCAAGGCGCGGGAGTTCCGCGCCATCGACCTCGGCTTCGGGCACGAGGGCGGCAACGAGTACGCGATCTACCTCTCGGCGCCCTCGTCGATGTGGGACCAGTACCGGCCGGTCTTCGACTCCGTGAGGGACGGCTTCCGCCCCCGGAAGTGAGCCGTCGTCCGGTGACGTGGCGACGTGTCCGGTAAAGGGACGAAGCGTCTCTACGGGTCCCGTCAGGGGTGACCCTGATGTCCGGGGCAGGGCTGACGTGTGACGATCGGGGCATGACCGCCGCCTACACCGCGCCATCCGACCCGGACGCCGCCCCGCCGCTGCGCAAGCTCTACCGCAGCGCGGAGGGGCGCATGCTGGGCGGGGTGGCGCGGGGGCTCGCGGGGCACCTGGGGCTGCCGGTGTCGTGGGTGCGCGTCGTGTTCGCCGCGCTGCTCATGTCGGAGGGGCTGGGCGCGGTCCTGTACGCGGTGTTCTGGTTCGTCGTGCCGCTCGGCGTCGGCGGCGTCGAGGACCGGCGCGCGCCGGTGGAGACGTTCCCGGACGGCCGGCGCAGGCTGTTCATCCGCAAGCCAGACCGCGGCCAGATCTTCGCGCTGATCGCGCTCGTCATCGGCGCGGCGATCTTCCTCGACAACCTCCACCTCGGCCGCGCCAACGCGTACATCTGGCCCGTACTGCTCATAGGGGCGGGCGTCGCGCTGGTCTGGCGGCAGGCGGACAACGCGCGCCGCGCGCACTGGATGGAGGTCGGCCGCAGCAAGCGGGTGCTGCCGCTCGCGCGCGGCGCGACGGGCGTCGCGCTGGTCGGCGTGGGCGTCACGGGCATCGTGGTGCTCCAGGGCTCGGCCCGGCACCTCGGTACGGTCCTCCAGGCGTCGCTGGCCGTGCTGGTCGGCATCGCGCTGCTGGCCGGGCCCTATCTCGTACGCATGACGCAGGACCTCACCGAGGAACGGACGATGCGCATCCGGGCGCAGGAGCGTGCCGAGGTCGCCGCCCATGTGCACGACTCGGTCCTGCACACCCTCACCCTGATCCAGCGCAACGCCGAGGACTCGCGCGAGGTCTCGCGCCTGGCCCGCGCCCAGGAGCGGGAGCTGCGGGCCTGGCTGCACCGGCCGGAAGGCCGTGGCAAGGACGAGGCGCAGGCGCCGCAGACGCTGGCGGAGGCGGTCAAGGCCGCCGCGGCCGAGGTCGAGGACCACCACGGCGTGCCCATCGAGGTCGTCGTGGTCGGGGACTGCCCGCTGGACGAGAAACTGGGCGCACAGATGCAGGCCGGGAGGGAAGCGATGGTCAACGCCGCCAAGTACGGTGGCGAGGGCGGGGCGGTGCAGGTCTTCGCGGAGGTCGAGGGGCGCACGGTCTTCGTCTCCGTACGGGACCGGGGTCCGGGTTTCGACCTGGACGCGGTGCCGGGCGACCGGATGGGCGTACGGGAGTCGATCATCGGCAGAATGCAGCGCAACGGCGGTACGGCGCGCCTGCGGTCCGCACCGGACGGCGGCACCGAGGTGGAACTGGAAATGGAGCGGTCGGCGTGAGCGGGCCGCGCGGCCGAGCGAGGACGAGGGACGGACGACGATGAGCGAGGGCAACGAGTCGACGGGCGGCGCCGCGACGGGTGCGGACGAGGGCCGTACGGTACGGGTGGTGCTGGTCGACGACCACCGGATGTTCCGTACGGGCGTACAGGCCGAGATCGGCCAGACGGACCGTACGGGCGTCGAGGTCGTCGGCGAGGCCGCCGACGTGGACCAGGCGGTCACCGTCATCACCGCGACCCGCCCCGAGGTCGTACTCCTGGACGTCCACCTGCCCGGCGGCGGCGGCGTCGAAGTACTGCGCCGCTGCGCCTCGTTGATGGCCGCCCCCGAGCAGCCGGTGCGCTTCCTGGCGCTCTCCGTCTCCGATGCCGCCGAGGACGTCATCGGCGTCATCCGCGGCGGCGCGCGCGGCTACGTCACCAAGACCATCACGGGTGCGGACCTGGTCAACGCCGTCTTCCGGGTCAAGGACGGCGACGCCGTCTTCTCCCCGCGGCTGGCCGGCTTCGTCCTCGACGCCTTCGCGTCGACCGACGCGCCCCCGGTCGACGAGGACATGGACCGCCTCACCCAGCGCGAACGCGAGGTCCTGCGCCTGATCGCGCGCGGCTACGCGTACAAGGAGATCGCCAAGCAGCTGTTCATCTCGGTGAAGACGGTCGAGTCCCATGTCTCGGCGGTGCTGCGGAAACTCCAGCTCTCCAACAGGCATGAGCTGACGCGCTGGGCTACGGCTCGGCGGTTGGTCTGATCGCAGGGGATCAGATGGTGGGGGGAATCGGATGAAGGCTCCGAACGGTTCGTGGCCGGCGGACTCCGAGGCCATCTGGCGGAAGAGCAGCTACAGCGGGGCGCAAGGCGACTGCGTGGAGGTGGCCGACCTCAACGGCTCCCAAGCGGTCCGTGACTCGAAGGCGGGCCGCGGTCCTGTTCTCGGGTTCACCGGCGCCGCTTGGGCTGATTTCATCCGGGGCGTGAAGCACGGTGCGCTCCGGAGCCATGGTGCGCCGGGATCATGACGTGAGCTCAGCGCCTCCGGTCGGGATCTTGAGCTCCACCCAGACCTGCTTGCCGATGCCGTCCCTGCGCGGGCACGTCCCCCAGCGGTCCGCGAGCGCGATCACCAGGGCGAGCCCGCGGCCGTCCTCGTCATCGTCCTTGGCCGGGCGCGGCACCGGGAGGTCGTCATTCGCGTCGGCGACCTCCAGGCGCAACGCGCCTTCGTAGAGCCCGAATCGAGTCCCGATCTCCCGGCCGGGCGAGGTTTTGCCGTGTTCGACGGCGTTGGTGACGAGTTCGGAGAGTAGCAGCACCGCTGTCTCGGCGGGTTCATCGGTGATGCCCCAGATCGCCAGCTGCTCGCGCAGGGCGGCACGTGCGCGGCCGGCGCTTTTGCGGTGGCGGGGGAACAACTGACTGCTTTCGCTGTCGGTGGCGGGTACGGCTGCCGTTGTTTCTCCAGGTACAGGCATGGGGGAGCCCCTCAAGAGCGCGTGGGTGGCTAGCGGTTCGGCGTGGAGCCGACCGACCGCGACAGTTGCGATGAGTGAGCACTCGCAACTGTAGGTAGCGTGCTCGTAGTCTCGCCAAACTGCAAGTGGGACATCATGTTCGATTGCGGAGCGCTGGATGCTGAGTATCGTGGCGATCAACACATGCGGAAGCTCCGATAGTTGGGGGAGAGTTCTTGACCGTGGAGCAAAGGCCGACCGTGCGTCGGCGGGTGCTGGGGGCGAATCTTCGACGGTTGCGCGAGGACAGAGAGCTCTACCTGGAAGATGCTGCGAAGCAGCTCAGTTGCCATGCGGCGAAGATCAGCCGCATTGAGTCCGGGCGGAGCGGGATCAGACAACTGGACCTCAAGGTGCTGCTGGACTTTTACGGCGTGACGGAGTCGGACGAACGCGAAGGCTGGCTGGCCCTTGCGAGGGAGAGCCGCCGTCAGCGGTGGTGGCGAGTGCTGGAGGATCGCCTTCCGCAGGATTTTCTGGACCTTGTCGGTCTGGAGGACGAGGTCTGCGAATGTCGTGGATTCCAGCCGGCCATCGTGCCGGGGCTGTTCCAGACGGAGCGATACGCGACAGCGGTGATCCAGGGTGGATCTCCCGGCCCGCTGGACGAGGCCCAGGAGGCGAGACTGCGGGTCCGGCTGGAGCGCCAGCGAGCGCTGACGCGAACCGAACCCCCGCCCCTCAAGGTGTGGATGATCCTGGGTGAGGCGGCCCTGCGCCAACAGGTCGGCGGCCCTCAGGTGTTGCGTGAGCAGTTGGCGCACCTCGTAGAGGTAGCGCAGCTTCCGCACGTAACGTTGCAGGTACTACCCTTCACAGGAGGAGCTTGCCAGGGCGGGCCGTATCCTTTCTTGATCTACAGCTTCCCCCCTCCGGCGGGTCTGGAGGTGGTTCTGCTGGAGAACTTCGCGAGCCACGCCTACCTGGAGACCCGGGAGGACACGGTCCGTTTGGGAAGTGCCTTCGATCACCTTCGGGCGACAGCGTTGAGTGCGCTGGAGTCGGAGGCTCTGATCGTCGAGATCGCCGACGGACTGACCTCGTAAGGAAGAACATTTCATGTCGCCTCACCGTTCCGAATGGTTCAAGAGCTCGTACAGCGGTCAGAACGGCGAGTGCGTCGAAGCCCGCCGGATAGGCGTCGGCGTGGAGCTCCGGGACACCAAGGACCGCGGGGCCGGGACCCTGGCCTTCGGCCCGGACGCCTGGGCCGCTTTCCTCGCCGACGTGAAGCACCGCGATTTCCCCGCCGCCTAGCGGCGGGCCCGCTTGAGCTCCTGGCCGGGGCCAGGAGCTTCCGCGTGTCCCGGCACCGTCGCCGAGGCGCTGGGCGGGCCCGGTAGGCACAGGTCAGGCCCCGGCGCAGCCGGTATATGACGCTCTGGTCACAAGCGGAACCCCGATCGCGAGTACGCCATCTCTTCCGGTCGAGAGGCCCCCACGGGGCCCCGGCAGCACTGCCCCCTGCGGCTGCCCTTGATCCGGAGACGAGAGCTTGATGAGCCTTACGGGGACGCCCTTCTTTCTGACGTCGATTGTGCTGGTGATCGCGGCCCTGATGGTGCCGTTGCTGCTGTGGAGCCGAATAGGCGGGCCGCGGGCGATGCGGGGGGTGGCGCGGTTCGTCATGCTGCTGTTCGCGCAGACCACGGCGATCGTCATGGTCTTCGTGATCGTGAACAACTCCAACGGGCTCTTCGACAACTGGGACGACCTGCTCGGCACCGGCAACCACGTCAACGCGGCGGCCGACCTCGGCGCTGACGGCACCGGCGGGAAGTCGGTGAAGCACGAGCCCAAGGTGAGGCAGAAGTTCAAGCCGGCCGGGGACGAGCGGATGGGGCCGGGGGTGCAGGTCACGCAGCTCAAGGGGCGGATATCCGGGGTGGACGGCGAGGTGTACGTGTGGCTGCCGCCGCAGTACGACGACCCCGCCTATCAGGACCGCAAGTTCCCCGTCGTGGAGGTGCTGCCGGGCTTCCCCGGCTCGGCGAAGGCGTGGTTCGGGTCGCTGCACGTCAATTCGCAGCTCAAGCCGCTGATGGAGAAGGGCGAGGTGGCCCCGTTCATCGTCGTCGCGCCGCGCACCACGCTGCTCGGCGACGTCGACACCGGCTGCGCCAACGTTCCCGGCAAGGTCAACGCCGACACCTGGCTGAGCGTCGACGTCCGCAAGATGGTCCTGGACAACTTCCGGACGGCGGACAAGCCCGACGGCTGGGCCGTCGCCGGGTACTCCGCCGGCGCGCACTGCGCCGCCAAGCTCGCCGTCTCGCACCCGGACCGCTACCGGGCCGGGGTGAGCCTGTCCGGCTACAACGACCCGATCGGCGAGCCCGTCGCGCTGACGGCGAAGGACCCGGTGCTGCGGGAGAAGAACAACCCGTGGAGGATCCTCCAGCACGCCAAGACCCCGCCGCGGACCGCCCTGTTCGTCTCGGGCGGGGACGGCGACGGCTACCAGGCCGGTCTGGCGCTCAAGCAGGCGGCGAAGCCGCCGACGACCGTGTACGTGGAGAAGATCCCGAAGGGCGCGGGCGGGCACGGCACGATCGTCTGGCGGAAGCAGGTGCCGGAGGTCTTCAAGTGGCTCACGCATCAGCTCAAGGCGTGAGCGGGGCGGTCTGGAAACGAGCCGGTCTCCTATCCTCGACCAGTTGCGGAACGCCACCTGTGTGGTCGAAGTGTCGAGGAGTCCGTGGTGGAGCTTTTGCCGGATGACGACTCGCTCGGCGGTGTCCGACCGTTCTTGGAACGGGACGACGACGTCCTGGGCTACGAGCCCCAGAAGGGGTTCCCGGACCGCTGCTGGGTTCTGCACACCGTCAGGGTGGGAGGGGCACGGGTCCGGTGGGACGACGTGCTGGTGCGGGCCGGCAGGAGACTGGCGGACTGGCTGTTCACCCCTTCCTTCCGGGTCTTCCAGGGTCTTGACCTGCCCGAAGACCTTGAGAGGCCGGAGGCGGGGGAGATCGACCGTGCCTGTCTGGCTCACCTGATCGAGGTCCTCGCCCGTCACAGCCTCGACGGGATGAGTACGGAGTGCTATTGGGCTCAAGCGGCGATCGAGGAGATCGGCCGCCCGGTCCCGGCCCGTCGAGGGCGGCTGGACGAGGCACTCGCTCACCACGATGCCTGCGCGCGGCCGGACTCGGCCGTCTCGACCCGGTTTCCCGCGCACTGGTGGCCGATGGACGGCACCTGGTTCGTCCTCACCGACTGGGATCTGAGCGCGACCGAGGTATTCGGGCCTACGGCCCTGATCGCCGGCCTTCTCGCCGATGACGGGCTGGACGCGGTGCGCCACCCCAGCATCGCCGAGGTCGGGGGAGCACCCGGCCGGGGGCCCATGTGGGCGAGATGAGCCCGCTGCGCATCCCGTCGCGGGACGGCTCGCCCCTCACGCCGGGCGCGTCGCGCCCGCGAACGGCATCTGGTCGATCGGGGCCACCCGCACCGGCGCTCCCGGGCGCGGCGCGTGGATCATCTTGCCGTCGCCGACGTAGATGCCGACGTGGCTGACGCCCGAGTAGAAGAACACCAGGTCACCGGGCGAGAGGTGGGATCGGCTGACCTTCGGTCCCGCGTTGATCTGGGTGTATGTGGTGCGCGGCAGCGACACCCCCGCCGCCCGCCAGGCGGCCTGCGTCAGTCCCGAGCAGTCGTACGCGGACGGGCCGGTGGCCCCCCACACGTACGGTTTGCCCAGCGCCGCGTACGCGTAGGACACCGCGCGGGCCGCCCGCTCCGTCGAGGCTTGGGCCGTCGAAGCCCTGGCCGTCGAAGTGCGAGCCGTCGCGGCCTGGGCACTGCCGCGCGCCGCTGAGCGGTCCGCCGCCCGTACGGCCGTGCCCCGGTCCGTATCAGGGGCGTCGTCGCCCCCGCCGTCGTTCTGCGCGTTCGCGCGCTGCTCGGCCGTCAGCCCGTCCAGGAGCCGCCGCGCGGCGTCCAGTTTTCCCTCGGCGGATCGTTTGTGCGCGCTCAGCTCGGCCTGCGAGCCCTTGAGGCGGGTCAGTTGGGCGTCGGCGGCGGTCCGTACCTGCCGTACCTCGCGCAGTTCGTGTTCGACACGCTTCACGGCGGCGGCCTGCCGACCCGCCATGTGGTCGGCGAGCGAGGCGCGGTCGAGGTACTGGTCGGGGGAGGAGGAGAGCGCGAGCCGGACCGCGGGGGACAGGCCGCCTTCGCGGTACTGCGCCGTGGCGTACGCCCCCAGCGCGTTACGGGCCGAGTTGAGCCCCTCCGTCTTGCGCGCGGCCTCGTCGCGCAGCGCGTCCAGTGATTTCTCCGCGGCGCGCGCTTTGTCCTTCGCGCCGTTGTACCGCTCGGCGGCCGCTTCCGCTTCCTGGTAGTAGCGGTCCACCTGGGTCTTGACCTGGGCCGGGGTCTGTCGGGGCGCGGCGTGCCCGGTGCCCTCCAGCGCGGTGCCGGTGGCGGCGCCGGCGAGGGCGAGGGTCGCCGCGGTGCGTGCGGTGCCGCTGGTGAGCGCGTACGGCCGGTGCCGTTTGGGCTTTCGGTGCGAGGCCACGGGGGCCGTCACTTCCTTCCGGTGCCTTGCCTTCGTGTGCTGAGCGAGCTGAACGTGCTGTGTGTGACGTGTGTGCTGTGCGTCCTGGCCCCGGTTCGCCGCGGTCGGCCCGGCGGTGGCCCGTAATAGGGGGGCGAGCCGCCGCCGGGCTTTCTCGGCGCAGTGGCCGACAGTCGCCGTCCGAGCGCGGTACGGGCCCTGGCGGGGCCCGCTCGCTCCGACGGTGACAGTGGGGAGCCGGTCACCTGGTGCAGGACGCTAGGCCCGACCGTCACGGGAATGCGCGTGCATGACCGCTATTGGATGAAACCGTGCGCACGGCGACCGCACGTGATCGGTCCACTCGCGCCCATACGGAAGGATTTCGGCCGCCCTTGATCGAAGCGGCGAATGAGGCAGACCTGACCGCCGACGGGTGATATGCCCCCGGATACTGTCGGGCCTCATGGACGTACTGATTCACGCCGTCGTCGGCCTGCACATCATCGGCATCGCGGCCCTGCTCGGCGGCTTTCTCACCCAGATGAAGGCCATGGGCAAGGGCGAGGCGCGCATGGTCCCGGCGATGCTGCACGGCGCGCTGACCATGCTGGTGACGGGCGTCGCGCTGGTCGGCCTCAACCAGGCCGAGGACTACTCGCTGAACACGGTCAAGATCGGAATCAAGCTGGCGTTCCTGATCGTGGTCCTCGGCCTGGTCTACGTGAAGCGCGACGACGAGAAGGTGGAGGCGCCCGTCTTCGGCATCGTGGGCGCCCTGACCATCGCCAACATCTTCATCGCCCTGTTGTGGACGTGAGCGGCTGAGAGCCGGCGCCCCGGGGGCGTGAGCGGTCTCCGCTACGCCGGGCGCACGCTCCCGTAGATCGGCATGTAGAAGATCGACTCCACCCGCACGCTCGCCCCGGGCTTCGGCGCGTGGATCATCTTCCCGTCGCCTATGTACATGCCGACATGGCTGATGTCGTCGTAGAAGAAGACCAGGTCACCCGGCTGGAGATCGTCCGTGGCCACCCGCTCGCCGGTCTTCACCTGATCCCACGTGGTGCGCGGAAGATCGACGCCCGCCGCCTTCCACGCCGCCTGCGTCAGCCCTGAGCAGTCGTACGAATTGGGGCCGGTGGCTCCCCACACGTACGGCTTGCCCATCTGTGCGCGAGCAAAGGCGATCGCCTTGTCGGCCTTGGCGGAGTGCGCCCCGGAGGGGGCTCCGGAGTCGGTGCCGCCCCCCTTGTGGCCCGTTTCCGAGCCGCCCTGCCCCTTGCCGCTGCCGCCGCCCTGCGCGGCCTTCTCCGCCTGCCGCTTCTCCGCCTGGCGTTCGGCCTGGCGTTTGGCCAGCTCTTCGGCCTTCTTCTTGGCCGCCGCCTCCTTCTTCTTCTCGATCGCGGCCAGTCGCGCCTTCTCCTGGGCCGTCAATTTCGACAGCAGCTCCCGCGCCTCGCCGAGCTTCCCCTGGACGGTCTCCTTCTTCGCCCTCAGCTGCTTCTGCGAATCGGTGAGCGCGGCCAGGCTCCGTACCGCCTCGCCCCGGCCCTTGGCCGCCGCCTTCTGCTGCGTACGGAAATCCCGTACGGCCCGCTCCTGCCGGCCCGTCATCCGGTCGATCAGATGCGTCTGGTCGAACCAGCTCTGCGGATCGGCGGCGAACAGCAGGTTCGCCGTCTGGCTCACACCGCCGTCGCGGTACTGCGCCGCGGCGTACGCCCCGAGCGCGCGCCGTGCGTCGTTGAGCTTCCCGGTGCGCCGGGCCACGTCGTCGAGCAGCCTGTCGACCTTGCCGTTCTGCGCGTCCGTACGCTCCTTGGCGGCGTTGTACTCCTGCGTGGCCGTGCCCGCCTGCCGGTACAGGGCGTCCACGCGTCGCTGTACGTCCTCGACGGAGGTTCCGGAGGTTCCGGAGGGTTTGGGGGCTGTGGGGCGGCCGGGGGCGGCGTGCGCGGTCTGGGAGAGCAGGGTGGCGGAGGCCAGCGCCGCCGTCGTGAGGGAGACGGCGGTGCGGCGGCGGGCGGGCGTGTCGAGCAGCCCGTGCCCAGTGCTGCGGGGCTTGCGGTGTGACGCCAAGGGAGGCGACTCCTTCCGTGGACCGCCTACCGGGTTAGCTGTCGGGTTCGGGCGGTTTTGGAAGGTTTATGCCCTACGGTCCGTACGGCGCGGCGTGCGTGCGTACGGGCCGATTCACCCCGGTGGTGCGTGTGGGTCCCCGGCTCCGGGCGCCTCGCGGCGCAGTCGGACTCGGCGTTGGCGGCCCGTGCAGACGGGGCGTCGGCGGGGGGACGGGCTGCCTGAGCGAGCACCGTAGCCAACGGGTGGGGCCGCTGTGAAGGCTGGTGTTCGATATGCCGGAACCTTCCGTGACTGCGCCTCCCACGCCGCGAGCTGCCCTCTCCCGCCCTCTCCCGCCCGCTCCCGACCCCTGGACGCCGACCCTCCGCCCGTACTTTCCGCCCGTACTTTCCCCCGTCTTTTCCACAGCCGGAGCCGGGTGTCAGTGGGGCGGCCTAGACTCGGTGGGCGATGAGCAGCCTCTTTGACGACAGCTTCCTGGCGGATCTCGAACCTTCGGGCGAGGAGCCCCCGCCGCCGCCCGAGGACGCCGCACCGGAGCCGGTGCCGGACGACCTCTTCGGGGGCGCCTTCGACGCGCCCGTACAGCGGTCCGGCCCGGCCTCGGGGCAGGGCGGCTCCGGGGCGCGCGACGCGTACTACCGCGACGGCGCGCCGCGGCCCGTCATCGACCCTTCCGCGCTGCTGGAGGGGCTCAACGAGGAGCAGCGCGCCGCGGTGGTGCACAGCGGCGGGCCGCTGCTGATCGTCGCCGGCGCCGGGTCCGGCAAGACGCGCGTGCTGACGCACCGGATCGCGCACCTGCTGGGCGCGCGCGGCGTGCACCCCGGCCAGATCCTCGCGATCACCTTCACCAACAAGGCCGCGGGCGAGATGAAGGAGCGCGTCGGCGACCTCGTCGGCCCCCGGGCCAACGCGATGTGGGTGCTCACCTTCCACAGCGCCTGTGTGCGCATCCTGCGCCGCGAGTCGAAGAAGCTCGGCTTCACCTCATCCTTCTCGATCTACGACGCCGCCGACTCGAAGCGGCTGATGGCGCTGGTCTGCCGGGACCTGGACCTCGATCCGAAGCGCTTCCCGCCCAAGTCCTTCAGCGCCAAGATCTCGAACCTGAAGAACGAGCTGATCGACGAGGAGGAGTTCGCCGGCCAGGCCGCAGGGGGCACCTCCCAGACGGAGTCTGGGGGAGGATTCGAGAAGACACTCGCCGAGGCGTACGCGATGTACCAGGCGCGGCTGCGCGAGGCGAACGCCCTCGACTTCGACGACATCATCATGACCACGGTCCACCTGCTCCAGGCGTTCCCGGACGTCGCCGACCACTACCGGCGCCGCTTCCGGCACGTGCTGGTCGACGAGTACCAGGACACCAACCACGCGCAGTACACCCTCGTGCGCGAGCTGGTGGGGACCGGCACGGAAGAGGTCCCCGCCGCCGAGGTGTGCGTCGTGGGCGACGCCGACCAGTCGATCTACGCGTTCCGGGGCGCCACCATCCGCAACATCCTCCAGTTCGAGGAGGACTACCCGGACGCGACGACGATCCTGCTGGAGCAGAACTACCGCTCCACCCAGACCATCCTCAGCGCCGCCAACGCCGTCATCGAGCGCAACGAGAACCGCCGCCCCAAGAACCTGTGGACCGAGGCCGGAGCCGGAGCCACCATCACCGGCTACGTCGCCGACACCGAGCACGACGAGGCCCAGTTCGTCGCCGACGAGATCGACCGGCTCACCGACGCGGGCGACGCCAAGGCCGGCGACGTCGCCATCTTCTACCGCACCAACGCCCAGTCCCGTGTCTTCGAGGAGATCCTCATCCGGGTCGGGCTGCCCTACAAGGTCGTCGGCGGCGTGCGCTTCTACGAGCGCAAGGAGGTCCGCGACGTCCTCGCCTACCTGCGCGTCCTCGCCAACCCCGAGGACACCGTCCCGCTGCGCCGCATCCTCAACGTCCCCAAGCGCGGCATCGGCGACCGCGCCGAGGCGATGATCGACGCGCTGTCGCTGCGCGAGAAGATCTCCTTCCCGCAGGCCCTGCGCCGCGTCGACGAGGCGTACGGCATGGCGGCCCGCTCCGCCAACGCCGTCAAGCGCTTCAACGTCCTCATGGAGGAGCTGCGCACGGTCGTCGAGTCGGGGGCCGGGCCCGCGACCGTACTGGAAGCGGTGCTGGAGCGTACGGGCTACCTCGCCGAGCTCCAGGCGTCCACCGACCCGCAGGACGAGACCCGCATCGAGAACCTCCAGGAACTGGCCGCCGTGGCCCTGGAGTTCGAGCAGGAGCGCGACGAGGAGAACCCCGGCACGCTGGCCGACTTCCTGGAGAAGGTGGCCCTGGTCGCCGACTCCGACCAGATCCCGGACGAGGACGGCGACGGGGGCGGCGTCGTCACGCTGATGACGCTGCACACGGCGAAGGGCCTCGAATTCCCGGTCGTCTTCCTGACCGGCCTGGAGGACGGCGTCTTCCCGCACATGCGGGCGCTCGGCCAGACCAAGGAGTTGGAGGAGGAGCGGCGGCTCGCCTACGTGGGCATCACGCGCGCGCGCGAGCGGCTGTACCTGACCCGGTCGACGATGCGCAGCGCGTGGGGCCAGCCGTCCTACAACCCGGCCTCGCGCTTCCTGGAGGAGATCCCCGACGAGTACGTGCAGTGGAAGCGGACCGGTCCCGCGACGCCGTCGGCGTCCATGGGCGCGGTCGGCGGGTCCGGCCGGTCGGGCTCGGGCTCGGGTTCGGGCGGTTCCGGCGGCGGGATCATGTCCTCACTCTCCTCGTCGCGCTCCAAGGCGGGCCCGAGCGGCTTCGCGACGCGCCGCGCGGGCGACCGGCCGGTGGTCCAGCTGGCGGTCGGGGACCGGGTCACGCACGACTCGTTCGGGCTGGGCACGGTCGTGACGGTCAAGGGCAGCGGGGACAACGCGGAGGCGACGATCGACTTCGGCGAGCCGAAGCCGAAGCGGCTGCTGCTGCGGTACGCGCCGGTCGAGAAGCTGTAGGGCGGAGACGCTCGGGGGGGGGGAGGCGGCCCGGTTCCGAAACCGGGCCGCTGGGCCGGTCCTTCGGACCCTCGACCTCAGACTCAAGGCTTCAGTCTCGCGACCTCAGTCTCGCGACTTCAGGGCCTCGGCTTCGGGACCGCGTTACGGTCGGGGCGAGGCCGTGAGCCCTACGTCGGGTCGAGGCCGTGGGAGCGGAGCCACGGCAGCGGGTCGATGGCCGCGCCGCTGCCGGGGCGTACCTCGAAGTGCATGTGCGGGCCGGTGGAGTTGCCCGAGCTGCCGGAATAGGCGATGACGTCGCCGGCCTTGACCGTGCCGGACCGGATCTTGTTGCTGCTCAGATGGCAGTACCAGGTCTCGGTGCCGTCGGGCGAGGTCACCATGGCCATATTGCCGTAGGCGACGTTGAACTGGGTGCGTACCGTCCCGTCGGTCGCGGCCATCACGGGTGTGCCGAGGCCGACCGGAAAATCGATGCCGGTATGCACGGACATCCAGTTGACGCCCGCCTGCCCGAAATAGGCGCTGAGCCCTTTCTGCTTCACCGGCAGCAGGAACTTGGGGCGCTCGGCCTCTTTGCGGGCCGCTTCATCGGCTTTTCGTTTCTTCTCCGCGGCCTGGCGTGCCTTCAGGTCGAGGCGCTGCTGGGTGCGGCTGGCCCGGTCCGCGAAGTCGTCGGCGTCCCTGCTGACCCCGGCGAGCTGGGTGTCCAGCTTGCTGTTGGCGGCGGACGGCTTGACGGTGGCCGGATCGGGCGCCGACGCCTCGGTGTTCTTGGCATCGCTGCCGCCTCCGGTGACGCTGGCCGCGGCGATCCCGGCGACGCCTATGGCGGCGACGGAGGGGACCGCGATGGTCAGGAGCGCGGAGCGGCGGGGGCGGTAGCCGGTACGGGCGGGGGCGCCGCGGCGCCGCCCGCGGTTTCCGCCGTCGCGGCGGGAACCGGGCAGGGGAGCGGGGCCGTGGCCGGCCGCCGAGGGATCGAATGCCGACGGCTCGTGCACGGGCGGCTCTTGTGCCGAGGGCTCCGCGTCGAAGCCGTCTTCGCGGCCCGCTGCCAAGCTGTCTTCCACGCGCGTTTCGAAGTCAGCCGTGAAATCAGCCGCGAGGTCTGCTGCGAAGTCGGCTTCGGAGGTGTGGCCGTGGGCGGTATGCGGAGCGGGTTCGTGCTCGCTGCCGGGGCGGCCGGGTTCGGGTTCGGGGCCTGGGCCGTTTCCGCCGGGGTGTTCGCGGGTCTGTTCGTGCCGCGCTTCGTCGATGGTCGCGTAGGCGCTGGTGTCCCAGGTCTGGGTGTGGCCGCCGGCGTCCCACTGCTCGGGACCGCCCCACTGACCGGTGGTGCTCCCGACGGCGCCGCCGATGGTGTTGTACGAACCGGTGGTGCCGTACACCTCGTACGAACCGGTGGCGCTGCTCGCGCCGTAGGCGCCCGTGCCGCCCCATGCCGTCGTGTCCCACTGCCCGGTCTGCTGCTCGTGCAGCCCGTTCGCCGCGTAGAGGCCGGTGTCCCAGGTCTGGGTGTGGCCGCCGGCGTCCCACTGGTCGGCGCTGTGCCACTGACCGGTGGTCTCGTACGTGCCGGTGTCGCCGTACGGGTTCACGGTGCCGTACGAACCCGTGGTGTCGTACGCGCCAGTGGTGCCGCACGCGGTGTCGTACGCGCCCTTCGCACCCCACTGACCAGTTGTTTCCCACTGGCCGGTCGTGTCCCACTGGCCCGTTGTGTCCCACTGACCGGAATGCCCGGCGTCGTAGCCGCTGTAGGCGATTCCGATGTTCTGGAACGTACCGGTGGAGTAGCCGTCGTACCCGGCATAACCCTGGTGCGCCGCCTGCTCCCCGTATGTCGCGCTGTGCGCGTATGGGGTTTCCGGCGCGGGGACGGTCGGAGTGGAGTTCCCCGACGGGTGACGGTCGTTCACCACCAACTTCTCTTTCGCCTAGGCAGCACGAGAATTAGCGGCGACTGTACCCGGCGGTATGCGGCAGCCACAATCTTCGGCGGTTATCGCCACCTCAAGGACCGGTCATTTAGCCGCCTTTCGGTGGACTGGAGCCGATTCCTTGGCTTGGCGTTCGAATTGTTTTCGATGAAAAATCGGCCGCGTCATGCAACCGAAACGGCTCCCGACGCGTCACCGGCCGCCTCCTCGGCCGTCAGCGCCTGCCGAATCCCGGCCGCCACCGTGCAGTGCACCGGCAGTGCGAGGTGCCCCACCCCGCTGACCCGCACGCTGCGACAGTGCAGGTCAGGATGGTCGAGCCGGGCGGTCTCGACCGGAATCATCAACTGGTCGAGATCGCTCCAAAAGCTCACGAAACGCGTCCGGCAGCCCTTCGCGGGCAGGGTGAGCTCCGTGATGACGGGCGAGTCCGGGCGCATCTGCCGAACGAGGGGATGTGCTGAAAGCAGCGGCACCGCGCGTGTCCCGCCGTGCGGCGTGCCGAGCGTGACCAGGATGCGGATACGGGCGTCCCCGCCGAGCCGCTGCGCGTAGTAACGGGCTATCAGCCCGCCCAGGCTGTGCCCGACGACGTCCACCCGCTGATGGCCGGTACGGGCGCAGAGCTCCTCGACATGACGGCCCAGCAGCGCGGCTGCCGTACGGATATCGCAGGTCAGCGGCGAGTAGTTGAGGGACTCCACCTGCCGCCAGCCGTGCTGGCGCAGATAGCGGCGCAGCAGGACGAAGACGGAGCGGTTGTCGATGAAGCCGTGCAGGAGGAGTACGGGAGGGTGCGGTGAGGGCGCGTCGCCGGGCGCCTCGTCCGGTGGCGCCGGCCCTTCGCGGGCGAGGGGCGCGCCGGGCGGGGGAGGCGGCGGGCGGCGCTCCTGGGCAAGGCCCGTCGGATAGAGGATCACGTGCCCGGCGAGTATCGCCAGCTCCAGCGCGGTGGCCCGGACGGCCTCGGCCGAGGAGCGAAGGAGTGAAAAAGGAAAGGGCATGGCCACCATGGCCGACCTCCCGAACCGCACGCAGGAGACGGCTCTGACCCCCGTGTGCCCTCATGGGCAGCCGTGCCCGGCGCGCCGTGGGGCGCTGCCGTGACGCGCTGTCGTGACGCGCGGTGTTCGGCGCGGCCGTGCGGCGGCCTCGGTGCGGCGTACCTCGCGACCGGCCCGATGGCCTCCCCTGGCAAGGGGATTCGGACACAGTGCGTAGCGAACGTATTGTCCCACGTGTGATTTCCCCCTCCCTCGCCACCGTGAAACTGCCGCGTGCGCGATGCTGGCGATAACGTTCGTTCACACTTACGGCCGGTGACGGCAGTCGTACATGGAGGCAGTGATGGGAGTGACCGGTCCGATTCGCGTGGTGGTGGCCAAGCCGGGTCTCGACGGCCATGACCGCGGAGCGAAGGTCATCGCGCGTGCGCTGCGGGACGCCGGCATGGAGGTCATCTACACCGGGCTCCACCAGACCCCCGAGCAAATCGTCGGCACCGCGATCCAGGAGGACGCCGACGCGATCGGGCTGTCCATCCTCTCCGGCGCGCACAACACCCTCTTCGCCAAGGTGATAGAGCTGCTGCGGGAACGCGACGCCGAGGACATCAAGGTCTTCGGCGGCGGCATCATCCCCGAGGCGGACATCGCTCCGCTCAAGGAGCTGGGCGTGGCGGAGATCTTCACTCCGGGCGCGACGACGGCGTCCATCGTGGAGTGGGTCAACGCCAATGTCCGGCAGGTGCCGGCCTGAGCGCTCCGCTGAACGTCCGGTAGGCCGCCCGACTGCACGTCGTCGTGGCTGATCGCGCTGTTCCCCGCGCCCTTTCAAAGCGCCGCCCCACCGCACCGGACTTCACCGAGCCCGCGGGAGTGCGTAGAACCGCCGAAGGGGGAGAGGCCGGTGGCTCGGTCCGAGCGCGAGCGGGGCCGGGCCGGATCGGTCCGGGCGGCGGACCGGATGGCTGCCGGCGTGTTCGTCGACGCGCTTGGACGAGCGAGCGCCCTCGGCGCCCCGGTGCACGTACGCCACGGGCATTACGGGCCGGTGGGCGCCGCGCGGCGGTCCGGCGTGAGCTCCCGGCGCATGGTGGCGCGCAGGCGCAAGGTGCCGACCAGGCGTTGGAAAGCCTCCGACCAGTAGCCGGCCGCTCCGGGCGAACCGTTCTCGGGCTCGTCCGGCTGGGCGGTCAGCACCTCCAGCCGGTCGGCCTGGTCCGGGTCGAGGCACCGCTCGGCCAGCCCCATCACTCCGCTGAAACTCCATGGATAGCTCCCCGCGTCCCTGGCGATGTCGAGTGCGTCCACGACGGCTCTCCCCAGCGGCTCCGACCACGGCACCGCGCACACCCCGAGAAGGCGGAACGCCTCGGAGAGCCCGTGCACTGATATGAACGCCGCGACCCACGCCGCCCGTTCATCGGGCGGCAGCGCCGACAGCAGCTTCGCCGGGTCCCGCCAGGACGCCTCGGCCCCGGCGGGCGGCGAGGCCGGGGGGCCGAGCAGCGCGCGGGACCACTCGGCGTTCCGCTGCCGAGCGGCCGCCCGGCACCAGGCGGCGTGCAGGTCGGGCTGCCAGCCGTCGGCGACCGGCAGCGCCACGATCTCGGCGGCGGACCGTGCCCCGAACCGCTCGCTCCACTCGGAGAGCGGCGCGGCCTCCACCAACTGGCCGAGCCACCACGACCGTTCGCCGCGTCCTGAAGGCGGCTTCGCCACGATGCCGTCCCGCTGCATGGCGCTGTCGCACTCGTGCGGGGCTTCGACGACGATGCGCGGGGCGCTGAAGTCCAGGGCGAGGCAGGACCGTGCCCGGCCTGCCATCCGGGCGGCCAGCGCGGAGCCCGGCAGTCCGGAGAGGAGTTCGGCGGAGGTGGCCCGTACATTGCGGCTGCGATCGGCGAGGGCCTGTTCCAGGAACGGCTCGTCCTGCGCCGAAAGCCCCTCGCGCAGGGAGTCCAGGAACATCAGCCGGTCCTCGGCCCGCTCAGTGGACCACGTGGTGGCGAGCAGCGTGCGCGCGGCGTCGGGGTCGTGGCGGCGCAGGGCCGACAGCAGTGCCACGCGCTCCGCGAACAGCCCCTCCTGCCAGATCCGTTCGGCCGCTTCCGCTTCGTTGGAGCCGCGGCCTTCGTCGCTCTCTTCGCTGCCGCTGCCGCTGCTGCTGCCGCTCGGGGCGGGATGGGCGGCGGCCGGTGTCCAGTCGCCTGCCGGGCTGCCGCGCAGGGCGAACTTCCACTGCGGATTGAGCCTCGCCAGCCAGAGCGCGCGCGGCCCGGCCAGCGCCAGGGCCTCGGGGCGCAGGTCGGTACGGCCCCGGGCCGTGTCCAGCAGCGCGGGCAGCAGCGCGGCCGGGGCGCGGTAGCCGTACTGGTTGGCCGCCGTCAGCCACTGCGGAAGCAGCTCGGTCAGATCCGGCGCGGTGCCGCGCCGGCTGCCGCCTGCCGGACCGGACCGGTCGGCGAGGAGCATGGCGAGCCGCGCGCGGGCCGCGGGCGGCAGCGGGGGCCGTCGGTCCGCCGGTGCGGTGGGCGGGCGATGGCGGGCTACGGCGGGCAGCAGGCCGGCCCGCCCCCGTACCGTCTGGATCGCGGCGGCGTCCAGGAGGGCCGTCGCCGCGTCCTGGCCGGGGCGAGGTGTTACGGGCGGGGTGCGCCGCCCGGTGCCGAGCAGTGCGGCGGCGACGAGTTCGTCCCAGGCGGGTGTGGTCATGGTGGCCATGTAGGAGTCAGTCCCTTCCGTGCAAGGCCCGTCGGGGCCCGTTCGGCGGCTCCGCGTGCGGGCGGGAACCGGGGCCGTGGGGTGGGTGGGTGTGGTTGGGCGCGGCCCCAGAGCAGCGCTGAATCAGAACTGGAGCCGTCCTGGAGTAGTACCGAAGCAGTCCTGAAGCCGTCCTAGAGAGGGACCGCCTCGGGCGCCCACGTGGTCAGCGGGGTGAAGCCGGCGTGGCCGCAGTCGCCGAAGACCGTGACCGGTTCACCGCCCGAGACCGCGAGGAGCTGCCACAGGCCCGTACGGTCCGTGCAGCGCGGGTCGACGGGCAGCGCCGCCTCGGTACGTGCGTCGGCCAACTGCCAGCCCAGCTCGGCGTCCGGGGCCGGTATCACGTCGGCGAGGACGACCGGCCACACATCGAGCCATGGGTCTGCGCGCAGCGCGTCCCCGTAGCGGGCGAGGGCGGTCGCGACGTCCGTGCCGGGGGGTGGTTCGCCCGTGGTCCGAGGCGGTGCGTGGCGCGACGCGACGGCGGCCCGCAGGGGGAGGGCGGCCGGGTAGTAGACGAGGTCGGCGTCGAGAGAGAGGCCGACGGGGAGGGTGAGTTCGGGGGCTCTGCCCGCGGCTCCGTAGGACAGCAGCAGAGCCATGCGGCCGGTTTTCCGGCCGTGCAGCCAGATGCGGCGGGTGGTCAGCCGGCCGTCTTCGGCGTCCCGCTGGGCGAGGATCAGCCAGTCGTCGCGGACCGGCTCCCCGGTGGCGAGCAGTTCGGCGGTGTCTGTGGTGAGCCCGGCGCGCGAGCGGACCGTGGCGGCCAGCGGCTCCGGTAGTCCGTCGAGATGGAGAAAGCCCTGGTTGAGGGTGTGCAGCAGCGCGCACTCCGCCAGCATCCGGGACGGCCAGCCCTCGCCTGACGCGGGGGCCGCCGCCAACTCGCGTACGCGCGCGGCAAGGCCGGGGGCCTGCGCGTCGACCATGCGGGCCGCCGTCTCCTCCCACTGCCCGTAACCACCTCGGTCGGCCGAGGCCAGACCGCTTCGCAGCAGGTCGGCCAGCCGGTCCTCCAACTCCCGCGCCCCGTCCGCCATGCGCCGCGCGCGCTGCTCGGCGCGTCGGCGGGCAGCGGCCTGGCCCGCCGACGATCCGGCGGCAGCCGCGTCCCCGTCCCCCTCTGCCTCTGCCTCTGCCTCTACGGTCGAGGGGCCCGCTGTCACGGTCGCGGTGGCGGTGCGTGCGGCCCGCTGGCGCCGTCCGGTCAGCCACGTCCGAGCCCAGTCCGGCGGCTCGCCTCCGGCCCGTACGGCCTCCTCGTCCGAGGCATGCAGCAGGAGGAGCCCGAGCGCGTGCTTGCACGGGAACTTGCGGCTCGGGCAGGAGCAGTTGGACGCCGGTCCGTCCGTGCCGGACAGATCGACGACCGTGCGGTACGGCGTGCTGCCGCTGCCCGCGCACAGCCCCCACACCGCGCACTCGCCCGCCCCCGTGCCCGACCATGATCCGGGCGCCGCGAGCCTGCTGCCCGCCTTGCGTGACGCAGCGTCAGGTGCGAGCGCGAGCACCTGCTCCGCCGTCGAGAACTCCCCCTGCGAATTCATACCGACGAAACTACGGCCTGCCACTGACAATCGCCTTGACCTGCGGCTTTGTTGGCTCCAGGTCGATTGTCAGTGGTGTGGTGCAGTGTGGTTCCCGCATCCCGAAACCGCGTGATGAGGGGGGACCTGTGACCGTGCCCGGAATCGAGAACGAGCCCGCGAGCACCGCCGACGCCGCCACCGATATTGGTGCCACCACCGATATTGGTGCCGGTGCCGGTGCCGGTGCCGGTGCCGGTGCCGGTGGCCGCGCCGATGTCGGCGGTGAGCCGCTGCGGCCGCACGCCGAAGTCGTCTTCGCCGACGAGCTCAAGGCCCTGACCGCCGCCGACGACCGGCCGAGGCCCGTCAGATGGCGGCTGTCGCCGTGGGCCGTGGCGACCTATCTCCTCGGCGGAGTGCTGCCCGACGGCACCGTCATCACGCCGAAGTACGTGGGGCCGCGGCGCATCGTCGAGGTCGCCGTCACCACTCTCGCGACCGACCGGGCCCTGCTGCTGCTCGGAGTGCCCGGCACGGCCAAGACCTGGGTGTCCGAGCACCTGGCCGCCGCCGTCAGCGGCGACTCGACCCTGCTCGTGCAGGGCACGGCGGGCACGCCGGAGGAGGCCATCCGGTACGGCTGGAACTACGCGCAGTTGCTCGCGCACGGTCCGAGCCGGGACGCGCTCGTGCCCAGTCCCGTCATGCGGGCCATGGCCGACGGCATGACGGCGCGGGTCGAGGAGCTGACGCGCATCCCGGCCGACGTGCAGGACACCCTCATCACCGTGCTGTCCGAGAAGACCCTGCCCATCCCCGAGCTGGGGCAGGAGGTGCAGGCTGTCGGCGGCTTCAACCTGATCGCCACGGCCAACGACCGCGACCGGGGCGTCAACGAACTGTCGAGCGCGCTGCGCCGCCGCTTCAACACGGTCGTGCTCCCGCTCCCGGCCACCCCGGAGGCCGAGGTCGACATCGTCGCCCGGCGCGTCGACCAGATCGGCCGCTCGCTCGCCCTGCCCGCCGTGCCGGAAGGCGTCGACGAGATCCGACGAGTCGTCACAGTCTTCCGTGAACTGCGCGACGGCGTCACCGCCGACGGCCGCACCAAGCTCAAATCCCCCTCCGGCACGCTCTCCACCGCCGAAGCGATATCCGTGGTCACCGGCGGCCTGGCCCTGGCCGCCCACTTCGGCGACGGCGTGCTGAGGGCGGGCGACATCGCCGCCGGCATCCTCGGCGCGGTCGTCCGCGACCCGGCGGCGGACCGCGTCGTATGGCAGGAGTACCTGGAGACGGTGGTCCGGGAGCGGGAGGGCTGGAAGGACTTCTACCGCGCCTGCCGCGAGGTCTCGGCGTGACCAAGGGGCCGGGGTGCCTTGAGGGGAGGGGCGAGTTCGGGGGCGGCGGCCGCGACAGGGGGGCGGACGTGACGGGGGATTCGGTGGGGACACGGAGCGAGGGGGCTGTGGGTGTACGGGGGCGGAGGGGGACTGGCAGGGCTGTGCCGAGCGGCGGGGCGGGGGAGTTCGTATGACTGTGGATAAGGGGCGTCGGGGGCGGTCGGTATGAGAGGGGACAGGGGGGCGACGGGGATGGCCGGGGTACGGGGTGGTGGGCCGGTGTTGTTGGGGGTGCGGCATCACGGGCCTGGGTCCGCGCGAGCCGTACGGGCGGCGCTCGACGCGTGCGAGCCGCCGGCCGTGCTCATCGAGGGGCCGCCGGAGGCCGATGCCGTCATCGGGCTGGCGGCGGAGGAGGACATGCGGCCGCCCGTGGCGTTGCTGGCGCATGCCGTGGACGATCCGGGGCGCGCGGCGTTCTGGCCGCTGGCCGGGTTCTCCCCGGAGTGGGTGGCGATCAGGTGGGCGCTGGCCCGAGGCGTGCCGGTGCGGTTCATCGACCTGCCCGCGGCCGTATCGCTGGCCATGGACGATGGCGTCCGGGCGATGGACGAAGCCCCGCCCGAAGCGCTTCCCGACGCACCCCCCGACGCATCACCCGACGCGGCGCAATTGCGCGTCGACCCCCTGGCCGTACTCGCCGAGACGGCCGGGCACGACGACCCGGAGCGCTGGTGGGAGGACGTCGTCGAGCACCGTGGCGGCGGCACGGGCCGCCCCGGGGCCTCGGGGGCCGGTGACGCGACCATGGGGATCGCGCTCGCGCCGTTCGAGGCGCTCGCCGATGCCATGGCCGCGCTCCGGGAGGAGTACGGGCACGGCGGACACGAGAGGGACTTGGTGCGCGAGGCGCACATGCGGCTGCGGCTGCGGGAGGCGCGGCGGGAGTTCGGGGACGGCGTGGCCGTCGTCTGCGGCGCGTGGCACGTTCCGGCGCTCGCGGAGACGGTGCCGGTCGCCGCCGACCGGCAGCGGCTCAAGGGCCTCCCCAAGGTGAAGGCCGAACTGAGCTGGGTTCCCTGGACGCACCGCCGGCTCTCCCGCCACAGCGGTTACGGAGCCGGGATCGCCTCACCCGGTTGGTACGGGCACCTCTTCGACGTCCCCGACCGGCCCATAGAGCGCTGGATGACCAAGGTCGCCGGGCTGCTGCGCGACGAGGACCAGCCCGTGTCCTCCGCACACGTCATCGAGGCCGTGCGGCTCGCCGACGCCCTCGCCACGATGCGCGGACGCCCGCTCGCGGGGCTCGCCGAGACCACCGACGCCATACGGGCCGTGCTGTGCGAGGGCTCCGACGTGCCGCTCGCGCTCGTCCGGGACAGGCTCGTCGTGGGCGACGCGCTGGGCGAGGTGCCGGAGTCGGCCCCGGCCACGCCCCTGCAACGCGATCTCGGCCGGATCCAGCGCTCCCTTCGACTCAAACCGGAGGCCGCGGAGCGGAAGTTGGAGCTGGACCTGCGCAAGGAGACCGACGCTGCGCGCAGCCGTCTGCTGCACCGGCTGCGCCTCCTCGCCATCGACTGGGGCGAGGCGACCCGCTCGCGCGACGGACTCGGCACGTTCCGCGAGACCTGGCGGCTCCGCTGGGAACCGGAGCTGTCCGTCAAGGTCGCGGAGGCCGGGGTGTGGGGCACGACCGTGCTCGCCGCCGCCACCGCGAAGGCCGAGTCCCAGGCGGCCGGGGCCCAGGCACTGGCCGACGTCACCGGCCTCGCCGAACAGTGCCTGCTCGCCGGGCTCACGGACGCCCTCCCCGTGGTGCTGCGCGCCCTGGCCGACCGCGCCGCGCTCGACGCGGACGTCGGCAACCTGGCCCGGGCCCTGCCCGCTCTCGTCCGCTCGGTGCGCTACGGAGACGTACGGCGTACGGACGCGAACGCACTCGGCGAGGTGGCGGCCGGGCTCGCCGAGCGCGTCTTCGTGGGCCTGCCGCCCGCCTGCGCCGGCCTCGACGCGGACGCGTCCGCGACGATGCGCGGCCACTTGGACGGCGTCCACACGTCGGTCGGCCTGCTGGCGGAAGCGACAGAGGCGGCAGCGACTCCCCAGGTGACCGAAGCGCCCGAGCCGGCAGAAGCAACAGGAACGACAGAGGCGAAGGAGCCGACAAGTGCGCCCGTAGCGGCCGGGAAGGCGGCGGCGCCCGGAATACGGGAGCGCTGGTCCGCCGTCCTGCGCGGGCTCTCCGGCCGGGACGGCATACCGGGGCTGATACGCGGCCGCGCCGTCAGGCTGCTGCTCGACGACGGCCGACTGGCGGACGGCGAGGCGGCCCGACTCATGGGCCTCGCGCTCTCGCCGGGCACCGAGCCGCCCGATGCGGCGGCCTGGATCGAGGGGTTCGTCGGGAGCGGCGGTTCCGGCGGCATGCTCCTCGTGCACGACGAACGCCTCCTCGCCCTGGTGGACGGCTGGCTCACGCGCGTACCGGCCGACGCCTTCACGGGCGTACTGCCGCTGCTGCGGCGCACCTTCGGCTCGTACGACCCGGGGGTCCGCCGCACCCTCGGCGAGCTGGTGCGCCGGGGCGGGCCGGGCGCGCCCCCGCCGGTGCGCAGCGCCGGAGCGCCGGGCTTCGGTCCGGGGCTGGACGCCGAGCGCGCGGCGGCCGTACTGCCGACGCTGCACGCGCTGCTGGGGACGGGAACTTGAGCCACCGCACGTATCACGTATCAACTCACGGGAGGGGAAGAGCTGATGGGCGACGCGAACGGCGCATCCGACGTAATCGGGTCCGACGCCATCGGGTCCGACGCCATCGGGTCCGGTGACGAGCGGTTGCGGCGCTGGCGGCTCGTGCTCGGGGGCGAGCGCGGGGGAGAGGGGACCGGGTGCGTCCTCGCGGGAGCGGACGCCGGTATGGACGCCGCGCTCGGCGCGCTCTACGGCGGTGACGGGAAGAACGGCGACACCTCCCGTAACGACGCCTCCCGTACGGGCGGGCTCGGTGCGTCCGCGCCCGGTGTCGCGCGCTGGCTCGGGGACATCCGCACGTACTTCCCCGCCCCCGTGGTGCAGGTGATGCAGCGCGACGCGATCGACCGGCTCGGGCTGGCCGCCCTGCTGCTGGAGCCCGAGATGCTGGAGGCCGTCGAGGCGGACGTGCACCTGGTCGGGACGTTGCTGTCGCTCAACAAGGCGATGCCCGAGACGACGCGGAACACCGCGCGGGCCGTCGTGCGCAAGGTGGTCGAGGACCTGGAGAAGCGCCTGGCGACCCGTACGCGCGCCGCGCTCACCGGAGCGCTCGACCGTTCCGCCCGTATCAACCGCCCGCGCCACCACGACATCGACTGGAACCGGACCATCCGGGCCAACCTCAAGCACTACGTGCCGGAGTACCGGACCATCGTGCCGGAGCGGCTCATCGGGTACGGCCGGGCGGCGCAGGCGGTGAAGAAGGAAGTCGTCCTGTGCGTCGACCAGTCGGGTTCGATGGCGTCGTCCGTCGTCTACGCGTCCGTGTTCGGCGCGGTGCTGGCCTCGATGCGCTCCCTCGCGACCCGGCTCGTCGTCTTCGACACGGCGGTCGTCGACCTCACGGAGGAACTCGCCGACCCGGTCGACGTGTTGTTCGGCACCCAGCTCGGCGGCGGCACGGACATCAACCGCGCGCTCGCCTACTGCCAGTCGCGCATCACCCGCCCCGCGGACACCATCGTCGTGCTGATCAGCGACCTCTACGAGGGCGGCATACGGAACGAGATGCTGGCGCGGGTCGCCGCGATGCAGGCGTCGGGCGTGCGGTTCGTGACGCTGCTCGCGCTGTCGGACGAGGGCGCGCCCGCGTACGACCACGAGCACGCGGCGGCGCTCGCCGCACTCGGCGCGCCCGCCTTCGCCTGCACTCCGGACCTCTTCCCGGAGGTGATGGCGGCGGCGATAGAGAAGCGGCCGCTGCCGGTGCCGGACAAGGAGGCCGGGCGATGACGACGGACGAGGACGGGCGGCGAGAGGCTACGGACGACGAGTGGCTACGGGCGGCGAGCGGCTACGGGCGGCGGAGGGTCACGGCGGCCACGGACGAGGGCGAGGGCGAAGACGAGGGCGAAGACGACCGGCCACGGAAAATGGTGAGCAATAACGCTCGGTAGTTGGCCTCAGTGCCGAATCAGGGCATTCGGGTGAGCGCCGGCCGGCCCCGCCGTGTAGCCGCCCGTACGTATATACAAGCCGCCACGTGGCGATCTGTGAGGGTAATCACGGCTCAACTGTGATCTGTGATTTAGGGACCTACCGCCCTCGGGGATAACCTGCGAGACGGACATGCCGCGTACCCGGCGCACGTGTGCCGCCCTCGTAAAAGATCGCGTCCTCACGCTGCTCCCGCGGCACGCCCGCGCAGACAACGAACCGCGATATCCATGGAAAAGGGACGGACGCGCGTGGACCTGTTCGAGTACCAGGCGAGGGACCTCTTCGCCAAGCACGGTGTACCGGTGCTGGCCGGTGAAGTCATTGACACGCCTGAGGCGGCGCGCGAGGTGACCGAGCGTCTGGGCGGCAAGGCCGTCGTCAAGGCGCAGGTCAAGGTCGGTGGCCGCGGTAAGGCCGGTGGCGTGAAGCTTGCTTCCGGCGCCGACGACGCGGTCGAGAAGGCCGGTCAGATCCTGGGCATGGACATCAAGGGCCACACGGTCCACAAGGTGATGCTCGCCCAGACCGCGGACATCAAGGAGGAGTACTACGTCTCCTTCCTGCTGGACCGCACCAACCGCAACTTCCTCGCCATGGCGTCCGTCGAGGGCGGCGTGGAGATCGAGGTCGTCGCGGAGCAGAACCCCGACGCGCTCGCCAAGATCCCGGTGGACGCCAACGAGGGCTGCACCCCGGAGAAGGCCGCCGAGATCGTCGCGGCCGCCAAGTTCCCGGCCGAGATCGCGGACCAGGTCGCCGAGACCCTGCAGAAGCTGTGGACCGTCTTCATCAAGGAAGACGCCCTCCTCGTCGAGGTCAACCCGCTGGTCAAGACCGGTGACGGCAAGATCATCGCGCTTGACGGCAAGGTCTCGCTCGACGAGAACGCCGCCTTCCGCCAGCCCGAGCACGAGGCGCTGGAGGACAAGGCCGCGGCCAACCCGCTGGAGGCGGCGGCCAAGGCCAAGGGCCTCAACTACGTCAAGCTCGAAGGCGAGGTCGGCATCATCGGCAACGGCGCGGGTCTCGTGATGAGCACCCTGGACGTCGTCGCGTACGCCGGTGAGAAGCACGGCAACGTGAAGCCGGCCAACTTCCTCGACATCGGCGGCGGCGCGTCCGCCGAGGTGATGGCGAACGGCCTGGAGATCATCCTCGGCGACCCGGACGTCAAGTCCGTCTTCGTCAACGTCTTCGGCGGCATCACCGCCTGCGACGAGGTCGCCAACGGCATCGTCCAGGCCCTTGAGCTGCTCAAGTCCAAGGGTGAGGACGTCTCGAAGCCGCTGGTCGTCCGCCTCGACGGCAACAACGCGGAGCTGGGTCGCAAGATCCTGTCCGACGCCAACCACCCGCTGGTGCAGCGCGTGGACACCATGGACGGCGCGGCCGACAAGGCCGCCGAGCTCGCGGCTGCGAAGTAAGGGACGAGGGACTCCAACACCATGGCTATCTTCCTCACCAAGGACAGCAAGGTCATCGTCCAGGGGATGACCGGCGGCACGGGCATGAAGCACACCAAGCTCATGCTCGCCGACGGCACCAACATCGTGGGCGGCGTCAACCCGCGCAAGGCCGGCACGAGCGTCGACTTCGACGGCACCGAGGTGCCCGTCTTCGGCTCCGTCGCCGAGGCGATGGAGAAGACCGGGGCCGACGTCTCCGTCATCTTCGTTCCGGAGAAGTTCACCAAGGCCGCCGTCGTCGAGGCGATCGACGCCGAGATCCCGCTGGCCGTCGTGATCACCGAGGGCGTCGCGGTGCACGACTCCGCGTCCTTCTGGGCGTACGCCGGCGAGAAGGGCAACAAGACCCGGATCATCGGCCCGAACTGCCCCGGCCTGATCACCCCCGGCCAGTCCAACGCCGGCATCATCCCGGGCGACATCACCAAGCCCGGCCGCATCGGTCTCGTGTCGAAGTCCGGCACGCTGACCTACCAGATGATGTACGAGCTCCGTGACATCGGCTTCTCCTCGGCCGTCGGCATCGGTGGCGACCCGATCATCGGCACCACGCACATCGACGCCCTGGCCGCCTTCCAGGCCGACCCCGACACCGACCTGATCGTCATGATCGGCGAGATCGGCGGCGACGCGGAGGAGCGGGCCGCGGACTACATCAAGGCCAACGTCACCAAGCCGGTCGTCGGCTACGTGGCGGGCTTCACCGCGCCCGAGGGCAAGACGATGGGCCACGCCGGTGCGATCGTGTCCGGTTCGTCCGGTACCGCGCAGGCGAAGAAGGAGGCCCTTGAGGCCGCGGGCGTGAAGGTCGGCAAGACCCCGTCCGAGACGGCGCGCCTGGCGCGTGCCGCGCTCGCCGGCTGAGACCGGTACCGCGCCGCGGGCCCGCACCCTTCACGGGGTGCGGGCCCGCGCCTGTTTTGGGCACGGTGGCGGTGCGGGGGCTGCCGACCGTACGGGTGCCTTGGCCGGACGGGCGCGCCGCCCTCGGATAGCTCCCCGGGCGGCCGCCCCGGATGTACGCGCGCCCCTGCTCGTACAGGGCGCGCCCCTGCTCGTACAGGGCGCGTCCCGGATGTACGGGCGTCCCGGGCCGGACGTGCACGCCCCCGCCCGTACGGTCTCAGGGCGAGTACGGCCGCTCAGCGTCCGTACGGCCCCTCAGGGCTAGTCCGGTCCCTCAGCGCTCGTATGGCTGCTCGGAGCGCCTTCGGTCCCTCAGCGCGAGTCCGGTACGAGCCGGCCCGACCGGGGCAGGCCGCGCAGCTCGGCGTCGGCCTGCCGTTCGGCGGCCTTCCTGGCCTTCCCGGTGGCGGGCTGCTGCGTCGCCGGGGCGGTCGCCGCGGGCTGGACCTGCCTGGGCCGGGGCGGTACGGGGCCCTCCGAGGTGAGCAGCGTGAACGCCGTCGCCACCGCGATCACCGCCGTGATCCCGAACGCCGCCCGCGTCGACCGGCGCGTGAGGCGTTCCCCGTCGGCCCGTACGAGCCGGGCGGCCGTCACTGTGCCGGGCAGCGTCGCGGCGAGCGCGCTGAAACGTTCCCCCAGGGCCGTGCCCTGATCGGCGGGGGCCAGGTCGCGCAGCTCCGGCAGCCGCTCGGCGACGGCGGACCGGGCGTGCCTGAGCCGGTTCGCGGCGGCGGGGGTCGTCGCCTCCGTCTCGGCGGCGGTCTCCGGGAGGCCGAGCCCGACCCCGTCGTGCAGCAGCAGCGTGCGGCGGTACGAACCGGGGAGGCTCACCATCGCGCGCAGCAGCGCGGCATCCCGTTCCCGCTCCGGCTCCGCAGGCGGCTCGTCGCCGCCGGGGCGCAGCCGGTGCCACGGCGACAGCGCGTGCTCGTACGCTGCCGCGCGCACCCAACCGGCCGGGTCCCGGTCCACGGCGACGGCCGGCCACTGCTCCCACGCCAGCTGAAAGGCCCGCTCGACGGCGCGCCGACCGAGCTGGGGGCGGCCGGTGAGCAGGTAGGTCTGCCGGGCGAGCGGCGCGGCGTGCCGCTCGTAGAGGGCGTCGAAGGCGTCGGCGGGGGTGACGCGGGCAGCGGCCGCGGCCGCCGGTTCGTCGGTCGGGCGCGGGGTGCGGGGCTTGGCCTGCCGAGTCCTGGACCTGTCGGCCGCGCGGTTGTCGTCCGCACGCCTCTCGCGCGTACGGCCGGCGGCTGGGTCGCGCTCCTGGGCCCGTGCCCAGCTCGGCACGTGGCCGCGCTTCCGCTCGCGGGGCGGTCCGGTCGGCGTGCCGGTGAGCGTCAGGGCAGGGGCGGGGGCCATCTCGTCCGCTGCGGGGCCCGTCGGCTGCTTCCGCGTCCAGCTCGGCGGTCGGCGGGGCTCCTTGCGCCGGGGCGGCCCGGACCGCGTGCCGCTCGGATCGGGAGCTGGGGCGGACGCCGAGCCCGTTTTCCCGGGCGGCGGTCCGGCCTCCGCGTGACTGGGCGACGGGTCGTGCGACGGGCTCCGCGACGCGGCGCGACGATCCGTCTCGTCGGACGCCCGGCCCGGCTCGGTCTGTATGCCCATGGGGCTCGGGCCGGGGGGCTCGGGCTGTTCGCCGTTCGCCGGGAGGGCCGAGGCGGCGCCCGTACCGGGCGGTGCGGTGAAAGCCTCGATCAGGAGGCGTTGGACCGCGTGCGTCGCGGCGGAGGCGCCGGCCGCGGGGGTCGGCGGCGAGGGCGGCGTACCGTCGCGCCCTGTGTCTCTCGCACCTCCCACGTCCACTGCGCCCCCCACGTCTCCCGTATTTCTCGCGTCCCCCGTCGGCTCTTCCAGCGGGAGTCCTGCCTCCAAGCGGGCGAGTATCCGCGCGTACGCCGAGCGCTTGCGGCCGCGCGGGCTGGTGCGGCCGGTTTCCCAGGAGCGTACGGTCGCGGTCGTGACGCCGACCGCGGTCGCGAGCTGTTCGCGTGTCACCGAACGTGCCACGCGCAGTGCACGGCCCTTGTGTGCGGGCGGCAAGGTGGCATTGGATTCCTCAAGCCTTTCGGGGCCGGACCGCGTCATGCCTCTCGTCGCCTCTCCACTCGTCAATGCCGGTCGTCAATGCCGGTCGTCGAAGCCGGTCGTCGAAGCCAGTCGTTCATGCCCGGTCGTTCAGCTAGCGAAGCATCAAAAATGACATAAACATACATTGAGCGACACGGCGACCAAATGCCCGCTACAGGTAGGAATGGCCTGTTCTTGGCAGCATGACTACGTGACGCAATTGACCGAGCGCAGCGAGTCGTCCCCGACCGCCGGACGGGCCGCCGTCACCATCCGGCCCTCGTCCTCGGCCGGCGAACTCGCCTTCGGCGGAGCGGTCGCGGCCGGCCTCGGGCTCGGGGTGCTCGCCGTGGTCGTACTCCTGTTGTGGATCTCCTCGCCCTACCCCGGCGGCGGCCCCGGCACCGCCCTCCACCACGCCGCCGACCTGTGGCTTCTGGCGCACGGCGCGGACCTCGTACGGACCAGAACGCTGTCCGGCGGCCCCGCCCCCCTCGGCCTCACGCCGCTGCTCCTCGCGGCCCTGCCGTGCTGGCTGCTCTACCGGGCGGCGTCGCACCTGCTGGGCGACCGTGAGGACGCGGACGAGGCCGACGGTCAGGGGCAGCTCCCCACAGCCCATGGGCAGCCCCGGTTCGCCGAGCAGCAGCAGCCGCGGTTCGCCGCCGGAGCGCTGCTCGGCGGCTACCTGCTCGTCGGCGTGTGCGCGACCGTGTACTCCTCGTACGGCGATCTGCGCGCAGCGCCGCTCTCGGCGCTGTTCCACCTGCCGCTCGTGGCGGGGGCCGCCGTCGCGGCCGGGGCGTGGCGGGCCTCCTACCGGCCCGGCAACCCGCTCCCCGCGGTCGTCGACTTCGTGGCGGCCACCGTCCCACCGCGCCTATGGACCGGGCTCGCGCGCCTCCGCCACAGCCCCGCGGCCCGCCGCCACGGTCCCGCGCTCCTCCGCCGAGGCCGTGCGCTACGGGCCTGGCTCGTCCGCCTCCGCGCCGGCGCCGCCCTACGGGCCGGGGCCGCCGCCACCGCCGTACTGCTCGGGGGTGGCGCCCTGCTCGTCGCGGTGTCCCTGATCGGGCACATGGGCGCGGCGCGGGCGTCGTTCGGGCAGCTCGCGGACGTGGCGTCGGGACAGTTCGCGGTCCTGCTGGTCAGCCTGGCGCTGCTGCCGAACGCCGTCGTCTGGGGAGCCGCGTACGGGCTCGGCCCCGGTTTCACGATCGGCGCGGCCAGCGCGGTGAGCCCCCAGGGCGCCGCCGGCTACCCCGTACTGCCGCGCTTCCCGCTCCTCGCCGCCCTCCCCGACGAGGGCCCGGCCGCGCTGCTGACGTGGCTCGTGGCGGGCGCGATTCCGGTGGGCGCGGGGCTGGCGGCGGCGTGGTTCGTGGCGGGGGCGTCGATCCCGCGCCGGCGTTCGGGCGGGTCCGGCGGGTCCGGCGCGACCGGCCAGGACGGGGAGGCCGAACGAGGCGAGGAGGGCGAAGGGGCGCGGGAATCCGCCGCAACGGCAGCCTGGTCCTGGTGGGACACCGCCCTGACGGCGGTCCTCGCCGCCGTCGTCTGCGGCGTCGCGGTGGCACTCCTCACCGCCGCCGCGTCCGGCCCTCTTGGCAACGAGGCCCTGGCCCGCTTCGGCCCCGCCTGGGTGCTCACCGGCCCGGCCGCGGCGGCCTGGACAGCGGTGATCGCGCCCCCGCTCGCGCTGGTGCTCCGCTGGTGGCGGGCGCGGGAGGCGGCGCGGGCCGAGGCCCGGGCCTCGGCCCGGAGGACAGCGAGCACGCCCGCCGGCCGTCGCGGACACCGACGGCCCGGCGCCGCCGGTGCGGCGGCGGTCGTCCGTCAGGCCGTCGAGACGCGAGGCGAGGCGGGCGAGAGCGCAGCTGCCGACCGACCGCAACGCCGACGTAAAGGCAGCTCCTCGCAGAGCCTCGCGGCCGCGGGCCGCCGGCAGCTCAGGCGGGCCCGAGCGGGCGGCCGGGCGGCGGTACGGCGCTCACTGGGCGGACACGGACACGGACACGGACAGGGACACGGACAGGGACAGGGACAGGGAGACGGCCCGGCCGAGACGGCGGCTGTCCCCGCAGGTACGAAGCAGGGCGGGCCCACGCGGGCCCGGCACCGCCGACCGGCCGCGCCCGCCGCTCAGGCCGAGGCCCCCCGGTGGTGGCGGCGCGAGCGCCGCCCGCGCCCCGACCGCGAGCGCGGCCACTCCGAAGGCTGGAAGCTGACGGTACGTACGGCCTGGAGCCCGCCTCCCGCGGCGCGGCCCGAAGGGTCCTGGCACGACACCGGCGCCCGCCAGGCCCGCTGGGCGGCGCTCAAGGACTCCGGCGGCGGCTTGATGCCGGACTTCGAACCGCACGACTTCACCAAGCCCGCCGACTCCGACTAGGGCCGACGACTCCGGCTAGGGCCGCCGAGCCGGACCGACCGTTCTGCCGCCGACCGTTTCCGCGTGCTCAGTTCCGTGTACTCAGTTCCACGAGCTCAGTTCTGCGTGCTCAGCAGCGGGCGGAGCTGCTTGGGCAGGAGGTCTTCGCAGGAGTGGCGGGAGGTCTGGGTCAGGGCGTCGTCCACGCACGAGTAGTAGTCGCTGTAGACGGCCTGGAAGGCGAAGGTCGCAGCGACGATGGCCAGGGCGACGGCGCCCGCGATCAGGCCGCTGACCGCGGCCGTCGTCTGCGGCTTGCGGGCGGGGTCCTGCTGCCCGGCAGAGGGCTGTCCGGCGGCGGGCTGTCCGGCGGCGGGTTGCGCGGCACCGGCGTCGGGGGTGCGCGGCTTGGGCTTCGCCCGGAGCGAGCTGATCGCCCAGTAGACCGACAGGGCGCCGAGCAACAGCGCGACCTGCGGAATGCTGAAGAGGGCGAAGAAGAAGGCCCACATGCCGGCGAGCAGGGAGTACCGCGCGCGCCGCTGCGCCGGGTCGGTGGGGTCCCAGCGCAGGCCGCCGGGGCCGCCGCCCGGACCGCCCTGGTTGCCCGGGCCGCCCGGACCCTCCGGACCGCCGCTCGGCTTCTGCTGCTGCGGGCTGCCGCCGAAGCCGCCGCCCTGGGGGCCCGGCTGCCGGCTGCTCCACTGGCTGCCCCACGCCGGGGGCCGCTCCCCCTGCCCGCCCCGCTCGTCTTCCTTCGGGCCCTCGGTGCCGCCTTCCCCGGAGGAGCCGTCGGCGGAATCTTCCGAGGAGCCGGAAGAAGCAGGTGTACGGCGGGGCTGCCACGGCTGGTCCGCGTGCCCCTCCGGCGGCGGCGCGAAGGGGTTGTCGTCCTGCGGCGAGGACGACGACGGTGACTTCCGCTCCGACCGCTCCGACCGCTCCGACCGCTCTGAACGCTCGGACCGTTCCGATCGCTCTGACCGCACTGAACCCTCTGACATGCGGGCGTACCTCATCGCTGCCCTCCGGTGGATGCGGCGGGCAACAGGAGGCGGTGAGCCGCGGTGCGGCGTCGGTCCGGCATGTGGAGTGTGTCTTCCCCTTGTGTCGTCTTCCGGCAGGTCTCACACCAAGTGTCGTGCCACTTCATGTGTCGTGCCCGGAACCCGGCCATGGATGCGCTGTGTCCAGACGCTACCTCCCGCGTGCGCCCCCGTCCCGTGGGGGCCGTTCGGTGTGCCGGTATCGTTGCTGACGGTCGGCGGCTTCGTAGAGTTCCCTGGTTCCGAGGGTGCCGCTCACTCGTACGACCATACAAACTCGCACTGCCCGCGAGCCCGGGTCTGTCGCCAGAAAGGGTCCCGCCGTGGCCTCCCCACCCCCCGCCCGCATCGTCGCGCTCGTCTCCGGCTCCGGTACGAACCTGCAGGCCCTCCTCGACGCCATCGCCGCCGACCCGGACGGCTACGGGGCCCGGATCGTGGCCGTGGGCGCCGACCGGACCGGCATCGCGGGGCTGGAGCGCGCCGAACGCACCGGACTGCCGACCTTCGTGTGCCGGGTCAAGGACCACGCCGGGCGCGAGGAGTGGGACCGCGCGCTGGCCGAGGCCACGGCCGCGTACGAGCCGGACCTGGTGGTCTCCGCCGGGTTCATGAAGATCGTGGGCAAGGATTTCCTGGCCCGCTTCGGGGGGCGCCTGATCAATACGCACCCCGCCTTGCTGCCCAGTTTTCCGGGCACTCATGGCGTACGTGACGCACTCGCGTACGGCGCGAAGGTGACCGGCTGCACAGTCCACTTCGTCGACGACGGCGTCGACACCGGCCCGATCATCGCCCAGGGCGTGGTCGAGGTGCGGGACGAGGACGACGAATCCGCCCTGCACGAGCGGATCAAGGAAGTCGAGCGAACGCTGCTCGTCGATGTCGTGGGGCGCCTCGCGCGCGACGGCTATCGCATCGAGGGAAGAAAGGTACTGATCCCGTGACCGCCGAAGGTACGAAGCGGCCCATCCGCCGCGCTCTCATCAGCGTCTACGACAAGACGGGTCTTGAGGAGCTGGCCCAGGGCCTGCACGCAGCGGGCGTCCAGCTCGTCTCCACCGGCTCCACGGCCGGGCGGATCGCCGCCGCGGGCGTGCCGGTGACCAAGGTGGAGGAGCTGACCGGCTTCCCCGAGTGCCTCGACGGGCGCGTGAAGACCCTGCACCCCCGCGTGCACGCCGGCATCCTCGCCGACCAGCGGCTCGACGACCACCGCGCCCAGCTCGCCGAACTCGGCGTGGACCCCTTCGAGCTGGTGATCGTCAACCTCTACCCGTTCAGCGAGACCGTCGCGTCCGGCGCGTCCCCCGACGAGTGCGTGGAACAGATCGACATCGGCGGCCCGTCGATGGTCCGCGCCGCCGCCAAGAACCACCCCTCCGTCGCGGTCGTCGTCAGCCCCGCCCGCTACGACGACGTCCTCAAGGCCGTCGCCGACGGCGGGTTCGACCTCGCCGCCCGCAAGCGGCTGGCCGCCGAGGCGTTCCGGCACACCGCCGCGTACGACGTGGCCGTCGCCTCCTGGTTCGCGGCCGACTACGCGGGCGACGGCGAGGCGTTCCCCGACTTCGTCGGCGTCACGTACGAGCGCAAGAACGTCCTGCGCTACGGCGAGAACCCGCACCAGGGCGCCGCCCTCTACACCGGCGGCCGCGGGGGCCTGGCCGAGGCCGAGCAACTGCACGGCAAGGAGATGTCCTACAACAACTACACGGACACCGACGCCGCGCGCCGGGCCGCGTACGACCACGACGAGCCCTGCGTCGCGATCATCAAGCACGCCAACCCCTGCGGGATCGCGATCGGTTCGGACGTCGCCGAGGCGCACCGCAAGGCGCACGCGTGCGACTCGCTCTCCGCCTTCGGCGGCGTGATCGCCGTCAACCGGCCGGTCTCGGTCGAACTGGCCGAGCAGGTCGCGGAGATCTTCACCGAGGTCATCGTCGCGCCCGCATACGAGGACGGCGCCGTCGAGGTGCTGGCCCGCAAGAAGAACATCCGGGTGCTGCGCTGTGCCGACGCGCCGCAGGCGCCGGCCGAGTTCAAGCCGATCGACGGCGGCGGGCTCGCGCAGGTCAAGGACGTCCTCCAGGCCGACGGCGACGACCCGGCCAACTGGACGCTCGCCGCGGGCGAGGCACTGTCCGCCGACGAACTCGCCGAACTCGCCTTCGCGTGGCGCGCCTCGCGCGCCGTGAAGTCCAACGCCATTCTGCTGGCGCAGGGCGGGGCCACGGTGGGTGTCGGGATGGGGCAGGTCAACCGCGTCGACTCCGCGAAGCTGGCGGTGCAGCGGGCGGGGGAGGAGCGGGCGCGCGGTTCGTACGCCGCTTCTGACGCCTTTTTCCCGTTCCCGGATGGGTTGGAGGTGCTGCTTGAGGCGGGTGTGAAGGCAGTGGTGCAGCCGGGGGGGTCGGTGCGGGATGACGCGGTGATTTCCGCGGCCAAGGCTTCTGGCGTGACGATGTATCTGACCGGTACGCGGCACTTCTTCCACTGACGTCGGCTTGCCGACGCGGCCCGCCTGGCCCTCAAACGCCGGGCGGGCTTTTTGTCCTCAAGCGCCGGACGGGCTGGGGTGGGTGGCCCTCGCCGGCTGCGGGCTTTGCCCTCAAACGCCGGACGGGCTGGATCGGCCGGTCGTGTCGGTGTCCTCAAGCGCCGGACGGGCTTGATGGGGCGGGGCTCGTCGGGGTGTCGTCGAGTGGCGGACGGGCTTGATGGGCCGGGGGCTCGTCCGGGCGTCCTCAAACGCCGGACGGGCTGGATCGGCCGGCCGTGCCGGTGTCCTCAAGCGCCGGACGGGCTGGATGGGGCGGGACTCGTCGGGGTGTCGTCAAGTGGCGGACGGGCTTGATGGGCCGGGGGTTCGTCCGGGTGTCCTCAAGCGCCGGACGGGCTGAATTAGTGGGCCGGGCCGGGCTGGGGCTACGGGTGTTGGGGGCGAGTGGGTTGTCGGCGGGTGGCGTTGAGGGGGGCGAGTAGGGAGAGGGCCTGGGCGCTGGGGCTGGCTGGTTCGGCGTGGTAGATGACGAGTTGTTGGCCGGGGGCGTCGCGGACGTCGAAGGCCTGGTAGGTGAGGGTGAGCGGGCCGACGTCGGGGTGGTCGAGCTGCTTGGCCTCGCGGGTTTTGCCGCGCACGGTGTGGGCCTGCCACAGGGCGGCGAATTCGGGGCTCTGGTCGGTCAGTGTCTCGACGAGTTCGCGCAGCCGGGGGTTGTCGGGGTCCAGGCCGGCCGTTTGGCGCAGGTTGGCCACGACGGCTTGCGCACTCCATTCCCAGCGGACGAAGAAGTGGCGGCCGGCCGGGTCGAGGAAGGTCATCCGGGCGAGGTTGTCGGCGGGGTCGAAAGGCGAGTACAGCGCGTCGGCCAGGGCGTTGCGCGCCAGGATGTCCAGGGTGCCGTTGATGACGAACGCAGGGGTGTTGGGGTAGCCGTCCATGAGCTGCCGCAGTGACGGGCTGACCGCGTCCCGCCGTGGTGCCGGCCGGTCGGCCGGTGCGGTGCCGGCCAGGCGGTAGGCGTGCGCGAGGGCGTCGGCGTCGAGGTGCAGGGCGCGGCCGAGGGCGTCGAGGACCTGGGCGGAGGGGTGGCGCTCGCGGCCCTGTTCGAGGCGGGTGTAGTAGTCGGCGTTCACTCCGGCCAGTACCGCGACCTCCTCGCGCCGCAGTCCGGCGACCCTTCGTACGCCGTAGCTCGCCATACCGACGTCCTCGGGCCGCAGGCCGGAGCGTCGGGCGCGCAGGAAGTCTCCCAGGGCGTTCTCAGACATGTCCCCAGGTTAGGTCTCGTCGGCGCAGGGCTGCCTGGGTGCGCGGCACCCAGGCAACGTACGTCCTGGTAGGCGGCCTGCGGCGTGTCCAGACTCGGCCGGAGGGGGACGGCACGCACCGCCGCCGAGGCGCTGCCCCGCCGTCCGCCCGCCGACCTCAGCGGACCCCTGGGGAGGGAAAGGGAGAGCAGCGATGACGACAGACACGGGACGGCACATCACGCCGGATGGCGACGGCTTGCGGGACACGGTGGCGGTGGTGACCGGCGCCGCGCGCGGCGTCGGCCGGGCCGCTGTGGCGTGGCTGCACGCCCGCGGGGTGCGGGTGCTGGCCGAGGACATCCGGCCCGAGGTGGAGGACCTGACCGCGGAGTTCGACGGCGTGGCCGCCTTGGTCGGCGACGTCTCCCGGGAGGAGACGGCGCTACGGGCGGTGGAACTGGCCCGCCAGCGCTTCGGCCGGCTGGACATCCTGGTCAACAACGCGGGGCGGACGCTGAACAGTCCGTTCGTCGAGACCACCGCGGAGGACTGGGACGAGCTGATGGCCATCAACGCCCGCGGCGCGTTCCTCCACGCGCGAGAGGCGTTCCGCGCCATGCGCGAGTACGGACGCGGCGGGTCGATCGTCAACGTCGGCTCCTACACCTGCACGGTCGGGCTGCCCGAGGGCTCGGCCTACACCGCGTCGAAGGGTGCCCTGGCCCAGCTGACGAAGGTCATCGCCCTGGAGGGCGGCCCGCACGGCATCCGGGCCAACGTCGTGGCGCCGGGCGTGATCGAGACCGACATGCTCGACAACTTCCGCGACGACAGCCGCGCCTACCTGCGTTCCTTCGCCGCCGCGCATCCGCTGGGCCGGGTCGCGCAGCCGGCGGAGATCGCCGAGATCATCGGGTTTCTCGCCTCGGCGCGCTCCAGCTTCATGACCGGCGCGGTCGTCGCCGCCGACGGCGGCCTCACCGCGGCCTGAACCGAATCGAGAAAGAGAGAGCCCCACCATGACCACTGGACGACGACTCGACGGCAAGGTCGCGCTGATCACCGGCGCGACAGGCGGAATCGGCGCGGCGACCGCCGAGCTGTTCGCCCGCGAAGGCGCGCGCCTGGTCCTCGCCGACGTGGCCGAGGAGCCCCTCGGCGCGCTGGCCCGGCGGATCGAGGAGACCGGCGCGGAGGCGATGACCGCGGTGCTGGACGTCTCCTCCGCCCGCGAGTGGGAGCAGGTGATCAGCGCCGTACGCGAGCGGTTCGGCGCGCTGCACGTTCTCGTCAACCTCGCGGGCATCGTGGACTGGCCGGGCATCGAGGACACCCGGGAAGAGGCGTGGGACCGGGTCATCGACGTCAACCAGAAAGGGACCTGGCTCGGGATGCGGGCCGCCATGCCGCTGCTCCGCGCCGGCGGCAACGCCTCGGTGATCAACACGTCGTCCGTACTGGGGATCGTGGGCAGCGGGGCGGCCGCCGCCTACCAGGCGTCCAAGGGCGCCGTGCGGCTGCTGAGCAAGACCGCCGCCGTCGAGTACGCGCGTCAGGGCGTGCGGGTCAACTCCATCCACCCCGGTGTCATCGCCACGCCCATGATCCAGGAGCTCCTGGACGAGCAGGGCGACCGGCAGCCGGACATCGTGCGCACTCCTATGCGCCGCGCGGGCCGCGCCGAGGAGGTCGCCTCGGCCGTGCTGTTCCTCGCCGGCGACGAGTCGTCGTTCGTCACCGGTTCCGAGCTCGTGATCGACGGCGGGCTCACCGCCCACTGAGCGCTGACCACAGGGCGCTCGTACTCATGCGGAAGGCCGGTGCCCCCATCCACGTGGGCACCGGCCTCGCTTGTGTTCGCAGCATCGCGGCATCGCAGCGTCGTGCTGTCGCGCTCTCCCGCCACCGTTCTTCTGTTCTGCCGGCCGGACGGCCCCAGGCTCCCCCGTTATGGCCTGGGGGCGTCCGCCTTGCTCGCCTGCTTCCCCCGTTCAGCAGGCGATGGCTCTACTTTGGCCCCTCGTCCCGTCTCCGCATACCTCGCAACTCTCAGGGTGGCGAAGGCGGGAACCTCATACTTCTCAGGGTCACGAACGGGCCGTGGGGGTGTACTCCTTCAAGTAGTGCGCGATCCGGTCCGTTACGGGTCGCTGCTTGGGCGGGACGCCGCCAGCGTTGTTCACCTTCGAGAACGACGAGAGATAGGCGGCGGCGACGAGCACTCGGCGGTCGCCGGGAAGGGTGGACCACAGCTGCGGCGAGATGTAGCAGAGGTAGCGGCCGACCGCGGGGATCGAGACGGCCGGCGGGAACGGCGGCCGAGGGTTGCCCGTCTTGGGGCGCTGGGCGTCCGGCAGGTAGTAGCGCAGTACGCGCGGGGTCCAGCGGGCGATCCCGTACTCGTCCTTCGCGGGGTCGGAGAGGTTCGGGTCGAAGTCGCTCTCGACCTTGAGGAGCGCGGCGATCAGGGCCGGGGTGACGGCGGATTCGGAGCAGTCATGTGCGGAGTCCACGATCAGCTTGCGGTACTCGGCGGGGACGCCCTTGTCCGTGCGGAGTTCGCTCGCCCCGTACGAGGCGGGCGTGACGGGCTTGCTGTCTTTCCCGCCGGACGACGGTCCGGTGTCGATGAGGGTGATGCCGTAGCCGATCGAGGCGACGGCGGCCGCCGCGACGACGGCGCTGAGGATACGGCCGGGCTTGCGGCGCGGCCGCAGCCGCGGCAGGCGCGGCGCGGGTTCCGCGCCGGCCGCCGCCTCCACGCGCCGCAGCAGGGCCGTACCGCTGTGTTCGGCGCGCTCCTCGTGCGTACGGGCCAGGCAGTCGGCGATGATCTCACGCCAGGCGGCGGGGAGTTCGGGGGAGAGGCGCAGCTCCTCGTCGCCGCGCGCGTACCGCAGCAACGTGTCGCGGCGGGCGGCGCGGCCGGCGCCGGGGAGCGGGAGGGCGCCGGTGAGCAGCAGGTGGGCGACGGTGCCGAAGGCCCAGATGTCGGCGGTGGGGCGGATGAGCTGGCCGCGCTCGCCGACCTCGGACCACAGCAGCTCGGGCGGCGTGTAGTCGGGCGTGGAGAAGGCGGGGGAGTAGGCGTGGGTGCCCTCCATCTCGGCGGCGAGGTTGAAGTCGCCGAGCCGGACGCTGCCGTCGGGCATCAGCAGCACGTTCGCGGGTTTGAGGTCGCCGTGCACCCAGCCCGCGTGGTGGAGCTGCGTCAGCCCTTCGCAGATCTGGGCGAGGAGGGCCGGGGCGCCGGGGACGGGGCCGGGCGCGGAGCGTTCGACGAGTTGGTCGAGGGAGCCCTCGGCGCGTTCGAGTACGAGCACGGTGGCGCCGTCGAGCGCCGAGTCGCCCGGGTCGTCGATCGTCACGGCCTCGTACATGCGGATCAGGCGCGGGCGGCGCAGCTTGCGGTGCAGGGTCAGCTCGCGGTGGGCGAGGTCCTTGAGGTGGCGGAGCTGGCGGGGCGTGCGGGTGCCCGTCGGGAGGAATTTGAGCGCCGCGCGCTCGGGCAGGTCCTCGGGGTCGCCCGTTTCGGGCGGGCCGACGCGCCGGGCCTCGTACACGCTGCCGAACGCGCCTGTGGCGAGCGGTTCGCGCACCTCCCAGCGGCCGACCCGGTAGCCGCGGCTCACTTGGACGGTGAAGGGCCGCGGCCCCTCTTCAGTCACTGCTGCGGCCCCTTGTCGATGACGTCGAGTTCGTCTTCCCGTACGAGGTCGAAGCGTAGCGCGAGAGAGACGAGAGATTCCTTCTTGCCGTTCAACCTCGCGCCGGACAGGGCGACTTCGGGAGGTGGTTTGAGCCGCAGCTTCACGGCGAGGTAGTCGATGTTCCACTGCACGGAGGTACGGCTGATGGCCGGCCAGATCGGGCGCAGCCGGTCTATGACCTGTTCGACGGTGGGCAGCGGCGCGTGCGGTTCGCCGCGCAGGCGCGGTTCGCAGAGCGCAGCGAGGACCAGGAAGTAGCGCTTGGAGCGGTCGAGCGGGAAGGAGAGCGCGGTCGGCTCCCCGGCGTCGGCCTCGTGGTCGTCGAGATAGTCGTGGCGCGGCGCCCAGACGTCGAAGCCCAGGAGCTCGTCGCCCGCCGGTATGACCAGGCGCGAGAACTCGAACGGTACGGGCGCGTCGACCCGGCCGGGCGCGATCTTGATGTGCTCGCCCGCGCCTTCGGGGTTCTCCACCACGTACGTCTGGTGACGGCTGAGGTTGGTCAGCGTCCAGAATGTCGCGGTGGCGGTGATCTGTCCCGCGGAGCGTGAGACTCCGGGGTGTTCGATGACGAGGCCCGGCCCCGTACGGCCGAAGCGCAGGCTCTGGCCGGGTTGCAGGCGGAACTGCCCGTCCGGACCACGGCAGTCGGCGGGTACCACGATGACGCTGAACACTTGCTGTTCCTCCCCCAGGACCGACCAGAATCGACCGCGTTCAGGCTACGTACGGAATGTAGCGCTCCGCAACGGAGAGGCAACTACTACGACAACCACCGGCGCGGCCGGGGACCTGATTGGAACGAGGGCCGCCCCATCCGCGAGGATGGGCCCATGACCGCCCAGATTCTCGATGGCAAGGCCACCGCAGCCGCGATCAAGTCCGAACTCGCCGTCCGCGTGGAGGCGCTGAAGGCCAAGGGCAGCACGCCCGGCCTGGGCACTCTCCTCGTCGGCGACGACCCGGGCAGCAAGTGGTACGTCGCCGGCAAGCACCGCGACTGTGCCCAGGTCGGCATCGGCTCCATCCAGCGCGAGCTGCCCGACACCGCCACGCAGGAGGAGATCGAGGCGGTCGTACGGGAGCTCAACGACAACCCTGAGTGCACGGGGTACATCGTCCAACTGCCGCTCCCCAAGGGCATCGACACCAACCGCGTCCTGGAGCTGATGGACCCGGCCAAGGACGCCGACGGGCTGCACCCCGTGAGCCTCGGCCGCCTCGTACTGAACGAGCGCGCCCCGCTGCCCTGCACCCCGTACGGCATCATCCAGCTGCTCCGCCACCACGGCGTGGAGATCAACGGCGCGCACGTGGTCGTGGTCGGCCGCGGCATCACCGTCGGCCGCTCCATCCCGCTGCTGCTGACGCGCAAGTCCGAGAACGCCACGGTCACGCAGTGTCACACCGGCACCCGCGACCTGTCCGCGCAGCTGCGCCAGGCCGACATCATCGTGGCCGCCGCCGGCGTGCCGCACATCATCAAGCCCGAGGACGTGAAGCCGGGCGCGGCCGTCCTCGACGTGGGCGTCAGCCGGGACGAGAACGGCAAGATCGTCGGGGACGTGCACCCGGGCGTGGCCGAGGTCGCGGGCTGGCTCTCCCCGAACCCGGGCGGCGTCGGCCCGATGACGCGTGCGCAACTGCTGGTCAATGTGGTGGAGGCCGCCGAACTCGCCCTCGCCGCTGACGCCGACGCCGGCGCCGCCGCCGCTGGCTGAGCGGGCAGGGCTGTCACCCATGTCTGCGTCTGCGGGCGCCCGCGCCTGTGCCCGGGGTCACGCCCGTGGCGGTGCCGGGGCGCCCGCTCCCGTACGACCTGGGGCTGTGTTCATCACGTTCACCGAAACCCGGACCGCGGCGGCGGTCGGCGGTACCGCTTGCGAGAGGACGACTGGTCATGGGCGCTGAGACCCACTCGGGGGAGGCTTCGGGAAAGCCTTCGGGCGCGGTCTCGGAGGAGGCTACGGGCGAGGGCCCGGGGGAGACTCCGGGCGGGGGGCTGGAGGGGGAGAAGGGGCTGACGGGCTCGGAGGGTTCGAAGGCGTCGGGCAGCTCGAAGAGCCTGAAGGCTCCGGAGGGCTCGAAGGGCTCGAAGGGTTCGAAGACTCCGGAGGGCTCGGAGGGCTCGAAGGGTCGTAAGGACTCGGGGAGTGCGGCGGGCGAGGGTTCGGAGCCGGATTCGGAGCGGGCTTCGGGCCCGGATTCAGACCCGGATTCGGATCAGGCTTCGAAGTCGGGCGCGGCCGACGTTCCGGCCGACGCCACAGCCGACACCGCGGCTGACACCACGGCCGACGCCCCGGCGGGCGAGGCTTCGAGCGAGGCCGAGCAAGGCGCTGAGGCCGAGCAAGGCGCTGAGGCCGAGCAGGGCGCTGAGGCCGAGCAAGGCGCTGAGGCCGAGCAGGGCGCTGAAGCCGAGCAAGGCACCGAGGCCGAGGGGCAGGGCGCCGAGGCCGAGCAGGCCGTGGAGCCCAGGCAGGGTTCGTCGCGCGTATCGCGCGTATCGCGCGTATCGCGGCGCTTCCCCTCCCTGACGCGGGACATCGCGCGCCCCGAGGGCGGTGGGCGTGCCGCCGCCGGGGACGCTCCGGCCCCGGCGCGGCAGTGGCCGTTGCTCTCCGTGCTCGGCGGCACCGGCCTCGGGCTCCTGATCGTCGCGTTCGACGCCTTCCGGGCGGGGACGATCATCATCGGGCTGGCACTGATCGCGGGCGCGGCACTGCGCTGGGCGCTGCCGTCCGTCGGCATGCTGGCCGTACGGTCGCGCTTCACGGACATGGTGATCTACGGAGCGCTCGGCGTCGCCATCGTGCTGCTGTCGATGATGGCGCAGCCGCATCCGTGGCTGAAGATCCCGTTCTTGGAGGATTTGCTCCACTTCACGGTGAAGTAGCGCGGCCGGGCCGCCCTGGCACCCGGCCGGCTCTCACGGCTCTCTCGCAGCCCTTGTCGATCTCGCAGCCGAATATCTTGATGTCGAGAGAAATTCAGCTATCTTGATGTCGAGATACATCGGTGAGGCATGTCGCCGTCCTCTCCTGCCCGCATGCGGAGGGGAGGCTCCGATTTCGCGCGAGAGGGGCGCTTTACCTCATGGCCAAGATCAAGGCAGTCAACCCCGTCGTCGAGCTCGACGGCGACGAGATGACCCGTGTCATCTGGTCCTCCATCAAGGACAAGTTGATCCTTCCGTACCTCGATGTCGACTTGAAGTACTTCGACCTGGGCCTCGAACACCGCGACGCCACGGACGACCAGGTCACCGTGGACGCCGCCAACGCGATCAAGAAGTACGGCGTCGGCGTCAAGTGCGCCACGATCACGCCGGACGAGGGGCGCGTGGAGGAGTTCGGCCTCAAGACGATGCTCCGCTCGCCGAACGGCACCATCCGCAACATCCTCGGCGGCGTCGCCTTCCGCGAGCCGATCATCATGGCCAACGTGCCGCGTCTCATCCCCGGCTGGACCGACCCGATCATCGTCGGCCGCCACGCCTTCGGAGACCAGTACCGGGCGACCGAGATGAAGGTGCCGGGGCCGGGCACGCTCACCATGACCTTCACCCCGAAGGGCGGCGCGGAACCCGTCGAGCTGGAGGTCCACGAGTTCCCGGGCGCCGGAGTGGCGCTGTCCATGTACAACCACGACGAGTCGATCCGCGACTTCGCGCGCGCCTCGTTCCGGTACGGGCTGGCCCGTACGTACCCGGTGTACCTGTCGACGAAGAACACGGTGTTGAAGAAGTACGACGGCCGCTTCAAGGACCTCTTCCAGGAGGTCTTCGACGCCGAGTTCAAGGCCGATTTCGATGCGAAGGGCCTGACGTACGAGCACCGGCTCATCGACGACATGGTCGCCTCGGCGCTCAAGTGGTCCGGCGGCTACGTCTGGGCCTGCAAGAACTACGACGGCGACGTCCAGTCCGACATCGTCGCCCAGGGCTTCGGCTCGCCCGGCCTGATGACCTCGATCCTCATATCGCCCGACGGCCGGACCGTGGAGACCGAGGCCGCACACGGCACGGTCACCCGCCACTACCGGCAGCACCAGCAGGGCAAAGAGACCTCGACCAACCCGCTGGCCTCCATCTTCGCCTGGACCCGCGGCCTCGCCCACCGGGGCCGGCTGGACGGCACCCCGGAGGTCACGCGGTTCGCGGAGACCCTGGAGCGGGTCTGCGTCGAGACCGTGGAGAGCGGACGGATGACGAAGGACTTGGCGCGGCTCATCTCGGCGGACGCGCCTTGGCTGACGACGGAGGAGTTTCTGGGGGCGGTGGAGGACAACCTCCGTGCTGCGATGTCGAACTGACGCCCCGTCCGGTACGCAGACGTGACGGTGACCCGCCCTCTCCCCCGTGAGAGGACGGATCACCGTGAATGTGCGGCGGATCAGCGGATCGACATGGTCACTTGGGCGTCAACCCCGTTGTGCCACCCGGAACGGGCCCCGTTGACGTTGTGGTTCTTGGGGCACGCCTTGTAGGTGTGGCTCCACTTGGCGATCTTCACCTTGCCGTAGACGCACTTGCCGTCGGACTTCTTGTCGTACACCCAGATCTGGGTGCTGGCCTGCTTCTTGCCCTTGTACGTGCGGTGGCACTCGTTGTATGCGACGGCGCCCCGGTCGGAGGGGACGGTGATGCTGTGCTTCTTGCAGGTCTGGGCCACGGAGGTGGTGGCCGAACTCGCCGGAGCCGCGAAGGCTCCCGCCGCCGGTGCGAGCGCCAGGCCGGCGCCCAGGAGTGCGGTGCTCGTGGCGAGACCGATGCGCTTGTGTGCGTTCACAGTCCTCAGTCCTTCCCAGTGGATGGCGGGCGGCGCGGGGTGGACCGCGCCGCCCGTTGGTGCTGCACCACAGGTTGCTGGCGGGCCTGCCGTGGCCGCCAGAAAGATCGGGCAGTTGGGGAGACCCTGGGACGAGCCCCGCTCCGACCTGCTGGGATGCGGGAGATCGTGGGAGGTGCTGGGAGGGCGGCCGGCCCGGGGCGGCGGGAGCGGGACGCGGTACGGGCCCGTGAAGATGTCGACGAACTTCGTGAATGACCGGGAACCGGCGCCGGGGATCGGCCCATGATGGCTCCAGGGAGGCCGCAATGCCTCGGGGGACAACAGGACGCGGATGGGGTGGACATGTCGCGTTGGAAGAAGCTGCCGGAACCGCTCGACCAGCGGGTTCGGCAACTCGTCGTACAGATGCGGAGATTGAAGGATCACAGCGGGCTGAGCCTGGAGGCGCTCGCGGCGCGTACGGCGTACAGCAGCTCGTCGTGGGAGCGCTACCTCAACGGGAAGAAGCTTCCGCCGCGGCAGGCGGTGGTGGAGCTGGCGCGGATAGCGGAGACCGATCCGACGCGGTTACTGGTCCTGCATGAACTGGCGGAGGAGGCATGGGGAAAGCCGGACGCGCCCGCGGCCTCCGACGTGGTTCCCGGCGAAGCACCGGATTCGGCCGCTGATTCGCCCGTGGCCGATCCCCCGCCGCGCCGTCGCCGCCGGGCCGGGGTGCTGATCGGCGCCGGAGGCGCCCTCGTGGCCGTGCTCGCCGTGGTGGTCGCCGTCACCGAACCCTGGTCGGACGGGGGAAGTTCGCACGCGAGCGGCAGCGCCGCCTCGACCGGCCCGGCCGCCACCGAGGCCGCCCCGCACTACGACTGCAAGGTGAAGCGTGAGAACGGCCGGCTGTACGCGGGCAACAGCCGGACCAGCGTCGCCATCATCCAGCTGGGCATGGTCGGGCCGGAGGTCGCCGAGGCGCAGTGCCTGCTGAAGCACGCCGGTTATGAACTCGGCGCGGTCGACGGCAGGTTCGGCAATATGACGGAACGGTCCGTCAAGCGCGCCCAGAAGAAGGGCGACGTCGTGGCCGACGGCAAGGTCGGCCCGGACACCTGGCCGGTGCTGCGCCGATGACCGGCCCGGAGCGGGGGACCGGGACCGGATCGGGATCGGGATCGGGACCAGGGCCGGGTTCGGGATCGGGGCCTGGTTTACCGGGTCCGGACGCGCGTACAGGTGTCGGCTCCGGCGGAGGCACGGGTATCGCCCCCGGCGGTCGTACGGGTACGGGCCCCGGCGTACGCACGGACGCCGGCGGATCTACGGGCGGGGCCCCTGCCGCCGCCCCCGAATGCGCGCGGCTCGCGGAATCATTGCGGCGGCTCAAGGCGCGTACGGGCCTGAGTCTGGCCGGGCTCGCGGCGAAGACGGCGTACAGCCGTTCTTCGTGGGAGCGCTACCTCAACGGCAAGAAGCTCCCGCCCCGGCAGGCAGTGGAGGCGCTGTGCCGGCTGGCGGGCGAGCCCCTGGGGCGGACGGTCGCCTTGTGGGAGCTGGCGGAACTGGAGTGGAGCGGCCGTGCCGCGCGCGCGGAGCCGGTGGGCCGGGCCGCGCAGACAGCCCCCGGCTCGCAGTCCCCGTCCATGGGGGCCCCGGTCACGCAGCCGCCACCGTCTGCCTCGGGCCGTCGCCGCCGGAACGCGCGTCTCCTCCTGGGGGTGGCCGCCTGCGGTGTGCTCGGCTTCGCGGCCGTCGCCGCGTGGCCGACATCGCAGGAGGGGGCGAGCGGGGCGAGCGGCAAGGCGTCGTCCGCGAGCACGGCCCCGTACTCGAACGCCTTTCCCGATCCGGATACGGAGGCGAGGTGCCGCGGTGCGGAGTGCACCGGCCGGAATCCGGAGACGATGGCGTGTCTTGATCCCGGCACGATCGGCTCCTGGCGGGCCGAGAACGGCCAGCGCGTGGAGATTCGCTATAGCAAGGTGTGCGGCGCGGGGTGGGCCAAGATCTCGAAGTCACGGGTCGGGGACCGGCTCTCGATCTCCTTGGTGAACCGGCCCGCAGGACGTTCGGGGAGCCCGTCCGGGCGTCTCGCGTCGGGGCGGGCGGAGGAGAGCACTCAGCGCGCCGTGGTACGCGACGAGTTGGACTCATTGGATTATCTGTCCACTCCCATGGTCGCCACCGATGCGCCGTCCGAGCTGCGGCTCTGCCTGGAGTCTGCGGGGGGTGGGGCGAAGGAGTGTTTCGGCCGGTGAGGACGGTTCCGTAGCGGCTGGAAGTCGAGGGGGCGTGCGCGAGGGGCGCGCTCGTACCCCGGTTGCACCCATGCGCCCTCAACTCAGGAACTGACATGCTGACTTGAGGCATCCCCATGGGTAGCCGGTACTGGCCGTAGAGGGGCCGAAGAAGGGTCGTAGAGGGGCCGCAAGGGGGGCGGCGAGGTGCCGTGCCGGATAACCATGGGGGACGACCGCAGTCCGTTCGGGGGGACAGGGGGAGGCAATGCCTCGCTGGAAAGCGCTACCGGAGGAACTCGATCCACAATTACGGGAGTTCGCGAACCAGTTGCGCAGGCTGGTCGAGCGGAGCGGGCTCAGCCTGTCCGCCATCGCGGACCGTACGGGCTACAGCAAGACGTCCTGGGAACGCTATCTGAACGGGCGGCTGCTGCCGCCCCGCGGAGCCGCCGAGGCGCTGGCCGAGGCGACCGGAACCAGCGCCGTCCATCTGGGGACGATGTGGGAGCTGGCGGAACGGGCCTGGTCCCGGTCGGAGATGCGGCACGACGTGACGATGGAGGCGATGCGGGTCGCCCAGGCCCGCGCCGCGCTGGGGGAGTTCGGCCCGCCGCCTCCGAAACCGGCCAAGAACGGGGGGAGGCGGCAGACGCCGTCGCCCGGGTCGGGCGGGATATCCGGCCCGGGGGAGGGGGACTTAGGGAGCGCGGCCGTACCGCCGCCCTCGCGTCCGAAGCCGCCTACCTCGACACCCGGCCACTCAGGCTCCACGGACAAGAGCGATCGCACCGACCGCAATGACCGTACCGACCGCACCAGCTATTCAGCCCACTCCGCTCCCTCCGCCCACTCGGGATACACGCCCCGCTCGGGCACTCCCCGCCCCGGCCACTCGGACGACTCGAGCAGCCCTCCCGGCCAGCCGTCCGGCGCGAAAGCCTCGCCGTCCGGCGCCGGAGTCCCGCCGTCCGGTCCCCGCGGCGGCGGCCCGTCTCCCGCCGCCTCCGACGCGCAGCGGCGCCGCCGCCGGGTCACGATGTTCCTCGCCGGTCTGGTCGGCACGCTGCTCGTCATCGCCGCCGCCGTGCTCCTGATCGGTGTGGGCGGCGACAGCGGGGACGGTGCGAAATCCGCCGAATCCGCCTCGCCGAGCGCGAGCGCGAAGCCGAAACTGCCCGCCGGGGTGAAGTGCGTCGGCCAGGACTGCACCGGGAAGGATCCGGAGGCCATGGGGTGCGGCGGCGCGTCCGCCACCACGTCCGCCTCCGCGACGATCGGCTCCACCTACGTCGAGGTCCGCTACAGCAAGGTGTGCGGCGCGTACTGGGCCCGCATCACGCAGGCGGTACCGGGGGACACGGTGCAGGTCGCGGCGGCGGCCGGGACCGCGGGGAAAGCACGTACCGAGAACGGCAAGGTCGAGCGGGACGCCGACGCCTATACGCCCATGGTCGCCGCGAGCGCGCCGCTCCGGATCAAGGCGTGCGCGACCCTCGCCACGGGGGAGAAGGGGTGCACACCGGCGACCGCGGCACCGCCCTCACCTGCGGGTTCCCCGGTTGGGTAAAGGCTGGGCAAAGCCATAGCATGCCCGTCGCGAGGGCGGGCAAGTGAACTTCAACCCCCCACGGGTGTGGCGCACACCGGGCGGGTACCCGCGCTCCCCCTCCTAGAGCGGGTACCCGCCCGGTGCTGCGTCCGGATGCATCGCATCCGTGCCGGGTCCGCCCGCCTGCGCCCGCCCGCCTGCGCGGGCGGCGGTCACGCACGGAGCGGTGAGCAGTCACACACAGGGGCGGCGCACCGCGCCCGGGGCGGTCCGATAGCCTGACGCAGGGTCTCTTGACAACGAGAGATCTCGGATAAAAAAGGGCAGGGACGCCCACCGCCGCCTTGGGGGTCTGGGGGCCCGCCCCCGGCAAACACTGCGCAGGAGATCGCCATGACCCGCACTCCCGTCAACGTCACCGTCACCGGCGCGGCCGGCCAGATCGGCTACGCCCTGCTCTTCCGCATCGCCTCGGGCCACCTGCTCGGCGCGGATGTGCCGGTCAAGCTGCGCCTGCTGGAGATCCCGCAGGGGCTCAAGGCCGCCGAGGGCACCGCCATGGAGCTCGACGACTGTGCCTTCCCGCTGCTTCAGGGCATCGACATCTCCGACGACCCGAACGTCGCGTTCGACGGCGCGAACGTCGCACTGCTCGTAGGCGCCCGCCCCCGCACCAAGGGCATGGAGCGCGGCGACCTGCTGGAGGCCAACGGCGGCATCTTCAAGCCGCAGGGCAAGGCCATCAACGACCACGCCGCCGACGACATCAAGGTCCTCGTCGTCGGCAACCCGGCCAACACCAACGCCCGCATCGCCCAGGCCGCCGCGCCGGACGTGCCGATCGAGCGCTTCACCGCCATGACGCGCCTCGACCACAACCGCGCCGTCACGCAGCTCGCGAAGAAGACCGGCGTCACGGTCGCCGACGTCAAGAAGCTGACGATCTGGGGCAACCACTCCGCCACGCAGTACCCGGACATCTTCCACGCCGAGGTCGCGGGCAAGAACGCCGCCGAGACCGTCAACGACGAGGCCTGGCTGGCCGACACGTTCATCCCGACCGTGGCCAAGCGCGGCGCGGCCATCATCGAGGCGCGCGGCGCGTCCTCCGCGGCCTCCGCCGCCAACGCCGCCATCGACCACGTCCACACCTGGGTCAACGGCACCGCCGCCGGCGACTGGACCTCGATGGGCATCCCGTCCGACGGCTCGTACGGCGTGCCGGAGGGCATCATCTCCTCCTTCCCCGTCACCACGAAGGACGGCAAGTACGAGATCGTCCAGGGCCTGGAGATCAACGACTTCTCGCGTCAGCGCATCGACGCCACGGTCGCCGAACTGGTCGAGGAGCGCGAGGCCGTGAAGGGTCTCGGCCTCATCTGATCAGCGCCTGAGCCAGTTGGATGGGCTCCGTTCCGGCAGGTGATTCCTGCGGGGGCGGGGCCCATTTGCGTACGTACGCCACCCCGCCCGCGCCCGCTAGATGCCCCCGCGGCAGTCGCGGCAGCGGCCGGGCGAGGGCGAACGGAAGGCCCGGTCACAGCCGTTGCAGTTCTGGAGGGGCGCGGGGTGGCGGCTCGCCGTGGGCGGCGGGGCGTCGGCGGGCGAGCTGGGCGGCAGCACCGGGGGCAGCCATTGCGTGAGGCGGTAGTGCAGCACCTTCGACGGCCAGGTGATCACGCCGGGCGGGAGGGAGCCGGAGAGCGTGCAGAACACCTGCTCGGGCGGCACGCCCCGGTCGAGCCACCGCGCGACGCCGGGCACGAGGAACGCGATGTCGCGTTCGGACAGCACCAGCCGGGCGTCTTTGGCGCGCAGCCCGGCGAGGATGGCGGTGGCGGCGCGGCGGAGGCGAGGGGAGATGGCGGGGGCGGCGGTCGGTGCGGGCGGTACGGGCTTCTTCGTCAGCACCACGGGCGGGCTCACGGGCGAGTTCACGGGCGCGCTCCCGGGCGGGCCGGGGAGCGGGACTTCTCGCGGAGCTTCCGGGACCGGGGCCGGGACGGGGACCGGTTCCGGAGCCGGTACCGGTCGCGCTTTCGCGGCCCTGGCGGCCCTGGCGGCCGTCGGGTGCTCGAAGTAGGTCGTACGGGTCACGATCCGCTGTCCCACGGCCCGCTCTTTCTTACGGGCGAGGTACCCGGCCTCCTCCAACTCCTGAAGGGCCCGCGCGATGCGCCCCTCGCCCTCCGGGAACTGCGCCGCCAGGACCTTGACGCCGACCTTCGCCCCGTCCGGCAGCGACTGGATCCGTACGGCCACCCCGATCGCGACGGCGGACAGCGTGGGGTGCTGGGCGAGATGGTTGCCGACCACGGTGAACTGCGACTCGTGGCGGTGCCGGATGTGCGTCACACCGGCGAGCGGGCGACGGGTGCGCGGAGAACGGCGCGCGCTAAACTGCCGTGAGGTCATTGGGAAGGTCTTGCTTCCTGGTGATTAGGCCCTCGGATTGGGACTGCCATCCCGCCGGGGGCCGACGTATGTGCTGACGTGTGCGTGGTGCTGCTCGGCGCGACCGTACCCCGCCCGATCGCGTGTCTGCCACCTCGTCACCCGATGGTGTGACAACGGGAGTTGCGAGATCGGTCAGGTGCTTTCCCCAATCCTAAAAAGGGGATCGCGGGCCACCGCGACGCGATCCACCGGGTCGCGGCAACCGCGATCCGGCCAGATACGTTCCGTGAGGACAGCAGCGGCGATGAACGGCGACAACCCCCGTAGGACCACGTTCCTCTTCTCCCCGCCGGTGAACGATGCCCTGGCCTGGAACCTGAGGCTCGATGATCTCGCGGAGCGCATCGAGCGGGGATTTCCGGGCTCGTCCACCGACCTGGAGCACGGCCTGGGGCCGCGCGGTGCGGACGCCCTGTCGTTCGAGGTGGAGGTCGGCGAGGGGGTCTGGCTGGATGGGCTGGCCACGACGCCTTTCGAAGGGATGGGGACGGTGATGGCCCTCCTCGCCTCCGCCCGCGAAGCGGCCGTCCTCGCCGCGTGGCTGCGGGACTCCTTCATTCCGTCGCCCGAGCTGATCGAGTTCTCCAGCGAGGCCGCTATGGACGGTGGCGAGGAGGCGTCGTGGCGACTGCCGCTGTCCGGCTCGGTGGAGGAGATCGCCGAGACCCTTCAGCGGCACCTCGACTCGGCCGAAGCGCTTTGAGCGACTGCCCATTCGGGCCTATGGGTTATCGCCGATGATCTAACGGGCGTTGGATATCCACGCAGGGATCGCTCCGCGACCCGGGCGGCCGTTGACGTGGGCGGCAGGGGAACTCTTCAGTTGACGTCCACGTCCTCGAAGAGTTCCAGCATCCGCGTCAACACCCTTACACACGTGGCGACATCGGCGTCCGTGAGGTCGCCGCCGACCCGGCGCAGCAGTTCGTGTTCGCGCGTCGTCACGGCCGTGATGACGGCCTCGCCCTTTCCCGTGAGGCTGAAGAGCGGGGAGCGGCGGTGTGCCGGGTTGGGGGTGGGTTCGACCAGGTGCTGTGCGGTCGCGTCGTTGACCATGCGCTGGACGAACTGGCGGCTCAGCGCCTGGGCTCGGCCCATCTGGGGGACGGTCATGGGGCCGTGTTCGCGCAGCAGGTCCAGTACGGCGCGTACGCCGACGGACAGGCCCTCGATCGGCGCGGCCTGCTCCACCTTCCGCTGTACGCGGCGGTAGAGGGGGCCGACCAGGGTGAATACCTCCATGAGGCGGGGGCCCAGGGTGTCGGGCGCGAGCGGTGTATCGGTGTCGTTCACCTCACCAGGATGACATCCACTATGACACCTCGGTTGCCAACCCAACCCGAAAGTGACACCTTGGTTGTCATGACTCAGGCTTCTGACGTGTACTTCTTCGAGTCCGGAGACGGCCGCCTCGCCTACCGCGACATCGGCTCCGGCCGGCCGCTGGTGCTGCTGCACGGGGGGTTCCTGGACCACCGCATGTGGGACGAGCAGGTCGCGGTCCTCTCGCCCGTATACCGGGTGATCGTGCCCGACGCCCGGGGCCACGGTCTGTCCGCCAACGCGAGCGGCCCCTACCGGCAGACCGACGACCTCGCCGCCCTGCTGCGCCACCTGGGCACCGAACCCGCCGTCCTCGTCGGCCTGTCGATGGGCGGCGGCATCGCCGTCGACACCGTGCTGGAACACCCCGAGCTGGTGCGCGCGCTGGTCGTCAGCGGGGTCGGGACCAGCGAGGCCGAGTTCAAGGACCCCTGGGTCGCCGGCATCCAGGCCGAGTTGGCCCGCACGATGGCCTCGGGCGACGCCGCCGGATGGGTCGACGCGTTCGTCCGCTACACCACCGGGCCGCACCGCTCCCTCGACGACGTCGACGGCGAAGTGCTGCGGCGCATACGGGAGATGGCCGAGCGTACGGTGGCCAAGCACGTCGGCTCCGTGCCCGTGCTCCCCACGCCCGTCACCGACACCTGGGCGCGCGCCACGAAGATCGCGATCCCGGTGCTGGCCATCAACGGCGGCCTCGATTCCGACGACTGCGTCGGTATGGCCGAACGCCTCGTCTCCGGCGTCGCCGACGGCCGTACGGCCACCGTCGAAGGCGTCGGCCACTACCCCAACATGGAGCGGCCCGGCCTCTTCAACGAGTATCTCTGGGACTTCCTCTGCAACCTCTTCACCGAGCGGGGGTGACGCCTCACAGCCAGCGTTCCGCCGCCTCCACGCTCGTACCGCTGCTGGTGTTGAAGGCGATAGCGGCCTGCGGCGCGTGCTCCCGGACCAGGTTCACGACCTTCTCGAAGAACGTCAGCAGCTGTTCCGGCTTGCGGATCCCGCCCCCGATCACCACGACGTCCCACTTGCGCGCGGCCAGCGCCTCGGCGGCCGTGGGACCGGCCGTCTCGTCCGGTTGCAACAGCGTCATGGACGCGTCGACGCCGTGTTCGCCGAAGCGGACCAATTCGTTGTCCAGGACCGTGTGGAAGGCCGCCGCGTCGGCGCCGGGGACTGCCTGGGGATCGAAACCAAGCACAAGAACTGAAGGCATTTGGTCAGATTACTTCCACCCGAACCGTCCTCGGCTCGCCCGGTCGCACCGTCAGCGTCGTGCCGGTGCGGCCGTCGCCCGTCCCGAACCGGTCCGCCGGGAGATCCACGCCGTCGACCAGCACCCGGCGGTACGTACCGGGGAACCGCGCCTCCCACCGGTAATGCGTGCCGGGGGCCGCGTACAGCGTGAGGGTGGTGCTGGTGTTGCCGTCGTGGCGCAGTGTGAAGCGGTCGCCGCCGAGGGGGATGTCTGCCGCCTCCACCCACTGGACGCTCTCCTCCGGGCCGCCGCCGACGGGCAGCCGCGGGAACGTGGTCAGGGCGTGCCGCGCCGCGTCCGGCTCGACGCCCATCAGCCCCTCGACGAGCTGGGATACGAGGGTGAACGACAGTTCGGGGTAGTCGCCGTTGACGAAGCGCTTGGTGGCGTGCCGTTTGTCGCGCTCGTTGTAGATGTGCCGCATCCACTGCCACGCCGTCTCGCTCCGGCCGTGCCGGAAGAAGGCGTCGGGCAGGTAGGTGAGGGCTTCGGCGTTCCCGGGCCGGCCCTCGGCGGACAGCGCCTGGCGCTGGATGAAGTCGAGGCAGGCGTCGTTGCGCGCGCCGCTCTCCAGGACGCCCTTCAGCGGCAGGAACCAGCTGTTCTCCTTCCCCCAGCCGCTGACGGCCGTCCCGTCGGCGCGGTACGCGCGGGTCATCGCCGCCCCCGAACCCGGCCCCGTCCAGCCGCTGTTGACGTACGCGCGCAGCCTGGCGGCGCGGGCCCGGCACGCGCGTACCAGTTCGGTGTCGTCCCTGGCGTCGGCGAGCGCGGCCACCGCGAGATAGGCCCGGTACTGCGTCGCGACGGCGTCCCCGGCCTCGACCAGCCGCTCGCCGCTCTCGTTGTACGTGGCCACCTCGTCGAAGATGTGCGTCCCCGCCGCCCCCGCGACCGGCACCGGCCGGCCCGCCAGCCGTCCCGCCTGCTGGGCGACGAAGTCCTCGGTCGTACGGCGGCAGAAGTCCCACAGCACGCCGTCGAGATAGCGGCGGTCGCCGCTCCAGCGGAAGGCCGCGGCGCACTTCTCGACCAGCTCGAAGGGGGCGGGCAGCTCCCGTACGAACTCCTGGGCGCTGCGGTAGTCGATGGCCAGCGGCGTCCGCGCGTCGAAGTTGACGGCCCACACCGGCCAGTGCCGGTGCTCGGCGGTCGCCGACGCCGCGAAGGACCGCAGCATCGTGTGGTTCTCGGCGTCCAGGCCCAGGATGTGGGCGCCGCTGACCTGGTGGGCGGTGTCGCGCGCGTAATAGCCCGTACGGTCCGGATAGCCCGCCCAGTACGAGGGGGCGTACTCGGCCTCGGCGGCGGGCGGGCGGTGGCTGGTCTCGTCCATGTCCAGCGGGCCCGGCGCACCGCACTGCTGGACCCAGCCCGCCGCCTTCCCCTTCGCCCAGTCGAAGATCTCGACCACCTCGCGGCTGGACGAGGCGACCCTCGGACGGGCCGGCAGCCCCGGCGAGACCATGACGCCGTCGACGGCGACCCACCCCGAGTCCGTATCGCCGCCGGACGCCTCGAACGCGATCTCCAGCCGGTCCTCGGCGTGCAGCTCCACGTCCGTGAGGGTCCAGCGGCGGTAGTCGCCGTCGAAGACGGGGGACACGGCGGCGACGGTCCTGCCGTTGCGGCGCAGGACGAAGCGGGCGTTGGCGTCCTCCCCGGCCACCCAGGCCGACAGGGAGTAGACGCCGTTCGCGGCGGCGGTCACCGTCTGGGCGGCCGAGGTGATCCCCCGCTGGCCGATACGGGCGTCGAGGCAGGCGTGGAGCGCACCGCTGAACGGCTTGCTCCGGCCCACCCCGCTGCGCGCCTCACCGCCGCCGTCGACCGGGGCCCCCTTGAACGTCCAGCCCTTGGCCCCGTCCTCGAAACCGGGGTTGACGACGATGAGCGGAGCGGTGTGCCGGCCCATGAGATTCCCCTTTGCCCACGCCCCCACGTTCGGCCACAGAGGCCAAACCCCTAGGAGCAAGCTAGGAGGCATCCCCACGGAGCGAAAGTGGAACACCGGAACCGGCGAGCGCGCCCGCCCGTTCGCCAGGGGCCCATTCGCCACGGGTGCTGTCGGTGTTCTCCCCACTGGCGCGGCGGCGGGGGCGGACGACGGGCGGACCGCCCCCGGCCCTCTGGCCGGAGAAAGCCCGCGTGCCGGAGAAAGTCCGTGTGCCGGAGAAAGTCCGCGTGCCGGGGCGGTCGGCCCCGAAGCCGTTTTCGGTGGATTTGTGAGTAGGTCGCCCGCGTGCCCAGAGCTATGGGCGGCCCCCGGCGTCAGCCCTTCTGCACGGCCTTCTTGAACTCGTCGACGCTCATGGACTCCTTCTCCGACGGCGGGTTCACCGCGACCGGCTTCCCGTAGTCCGTGAATTCCATGGTGCTCGTCTTGCCGTTCTGCTTCGAGGCGATCTTCAGGAGCTGGGGCTTGCCCTCGGCGGCCACATAGATCGTGCTTTCCGCGCCGTCCTTGCCTTTCGCGGTGAGCGGCACGACCCGCTTGCCGCCGAGGGTGGTCTCCTCGCCCTTCTTGAGCTTCTCGTCGCCCGCGTTGTCGCCCGCGATCTTCTTCTGGAAGGTCTTCAGGTCGTCGCAGGACGAAGCCATCTGCTTCAGCAGGGCCTCGCTGGTCTTGCCGTGCAGGTAGCGGCCCTTCGCCGCCTTGGCGGCGAGCGCGCCCTTCTTCGGGTCGCCGGTCGCGGCGGTCCACACATCGGTGTCCGGCTTCAGCCACACCTCGTCGCCGCGCTTGACGACCTCGACGGAGCCCTTGCCGGTCGGGGGGCTCGTGGTGCCGGCGCAGTTGTTCTTGTCGTCCGCGGCGATGTCCATCTTCGCGGACGCCGTGCCCGCCGCCGCGTCCATCTTCATGCGCAGCGAGGAGGCGGAGCTCAGCTCGCCGCGCGCCTTCTTCGAAATCTCCTGGGCGGAGAGTCCGTCCAGTTCCCCCTTGCCCTTCGCGCTGTCGGAGTTATCGGATCCGCAGCCGGCGACGCCCACTGTCGCGGCCGCGCAGATCGCTGCGGCCCACATGCCGTATCGCTTGGTCATTCAGCTCGCGCTAACAACCCGGCGGCAACAAATGGGGCAGAACGGGAGAGGACAGTGACTCGGACCACTCTTGGCGGCGAATGAGGAATACGTTCGGATCTTCCGGTTAGGGGTCCCTGTTGCTGGCGTGACCAGCGGAACTTTTCAGTGATCGGAAGGCAGTACGACGTGTCGGCAGCAGTCGAGACCATTCATGTGGACGGGGTGTGGCGTGAGGCCGCATCCGGCGCGCAGCGGGAGGTCCTCGACCCCGCAGACGCCCGGCCCCTCGCGACCGTGGCCGAAGGCGGAACGGACGACACCGACGCGGCCGTCGCCGCCGCCCGGCGGGCCTTCGACTCCGGCCCGTGGCCCGGCACGCCCGTCGCCGAGCGGGCCGCGCTGCTGCGCCGCGTCGCGGACCTGCTCCAGCGCGACCGCGAGGAGATCGCGCTGACCGAGAGCCGGGACACCGGCAAGACCCTCGAAGAGGGCCGCGTCGACGTCGACGACGTGACCAACGCCTTCCGCTACTTCGCCGACCTCGTCATGAACGAGAGCGGCGGGCGCGTCGTGGACGCGGGCAGCCCCGAGGTGCACAGCGTCGTCGTGCACGAGCCGGTCGGCGTGTGCGCGCTGATCACGCCCTGGAACTACCCGCTGCTCCAGGCCAGCTGGAAGGTGGCCCCGGCGCTCGCCGCGGGCAACACCTTCGTCCTCAAGCCGAGCGAGGTCACCCCGCTCTCCACCGTGCACCTGATCAAGCTGCTGGTGGAGGCCGGGCTCCCGGCGGGCGTCGCGAACATCGTCACCGGCGCGGGCGTCCCGGTCGGCCAGCGCCTCGCCGAGCACCCGGACGTGGACCTGTTCTCCTTCACCGGCGGCCTGGCCAGCGGCACCAAGGCGGGCGCCGCCGCCGTCGCGGGGGCCAAGAAGATAGCCCTGGAGCTGGGCGGCAAGAACCCCAACGTGGTCTTCGCCGACGCCTGCGCCACCGAAGAGGGCTTCGACACCGCCGTCGACCAGGCGCTGAACGCCGGTTTCGCGCACAGCGGCCAGGTCTGCTCGGCCGGCGCGCGGCTGATCATCGAGGAGTCGGTCAGCGACCGGTTCGTCGCCGAGCTGGCCCGCCGCGCCGAGAAGATCAAGCTGGGCCGGGGCACCGAGAAGGGCGTCGAGTGCGGCCCGCTCGTCTCCGAGCAGCAGCTCGCCAAGGTCGAGGCGTACGTCACCTCCGCGCTGGCCGAGGGCGCCGCGCTGCGCTGCGGCGGCTCCCGCCCCAAGCCGTCGAAGGTCCGCCCCGAGACCGGCTACTTCTACTCGCCGACCGTCCTCGACCAGTGCCACCGGGGGATGCGCGTGGTGCGGGAGGAGACCTTCGGGCCGATCGTCACCGTCGAGACGTTCCGCACCGAGGACGAGGCCGTCGAGCTGGCCAACGACACCGAGTACGGACTCGCCGGCGCCGTGTGGACCTCCGACGCGGGGCGCGCGCGGCGCGTCGCCGGGCGGCTGCGCCACGGCACCGTATGGATCAACGACTACCACCCCTACCTGCCGCAGGCGGAGTGGGGCGGCTTCGGCAAGTCCGGCATCGGCCGGGAGCTGGGCCCCGCGGGGCTGGCCGAGTACCGCGAGTCCAAGCACATCTACCAGAACCTCGAACCGAAGGCGGTGCGCTGGTTCGCCGGCTGACCGCGCCCGTACCCGTCCCGTACAGCGCGTTCCACGGCCCGTTCGACCCTCGGTTCAACCAGCCCACTCTTCACGCGCAGAACCTTCAGCAGTAGCAGCAGAGGAGCACCCCCCATGCCCGTGTACGACTACGTCGTGATCGGCGGCGGCACCGCCGGATCGGTCATCGCGTCCCGCCTCACCGAGAACCCCGACATCACGGTCGCCGTCATCGAGGGCGGGCCCACCGACATCGACCGGGAGGACGTCCTCACGCTCCGCAGATGGCTGGGGCTGCTAGGCGGCGACCTGGACTACGACTACCCGACGGTCGAGCAGCCGCGCGGCAACTCCCACATCCGGCACAGCCGGGCGCGCGTGCTGGGCGGGTGCTCCTCGCACAACACCCTGATCTCCTTCAAGCCGCTGCCCGGCGACTGGGACGAGTGGGCGACGGCCGGGGCCGAGGGCTGGGACGCCGAGTCCATGGACCCGTACTTCTACCGGCTGCGCAACAACATCGTCGCGGTGGACGAGAAGGACCGCAACGCCATCGCGAGCGACTTCGTGCAGGCCGCGAAGGCGGCCACCGGCGTGCCGCGCGTGGAGGGCTTCAACAAGAAGCCGTTCCACGAGGGCGTGGGCTTCTTCGACCTCTCGTACCACCCCGAGAACAACAAGCGCTCCTCCGCGTCGGTCGCCTACCTGCACCCGTTCCTCGACCGCCCGAACCTGCACATCATGCTGGAGACCTGGGCGCACAAGCTGGAGCTGGACGGCACCCGGGCGACCGGCGTGCACGTGCGGACCAAGGACGGCGAGGAGATCCTCGTCGAGGCGTCCAACGAGGTGCTGGTCTGCGCGGGCGCGGTCGACACCCCGCGGCTGCTGATGCACTCCGGCATCGGCCCGCGCAAGGACCTCGAAGCGCTCGGCATCCCCGTCGTCCACGACCTGCCGGGCGTCGGCGAGAACCTCCTCGACCACCCCGAGTCGGTCATCGTCTGGGAGACCGACGGGCCCATCCCGGAGAACTCGGCGATGGACTCCGACGCCGGGCTGTTCATCCAGCGGGACCCCGCGGCCAACGGCCCGGACCTGATGTTCCACTTCTACCAAATCCCGTTCACCGACAACCCGGAGCGGCTCGGCTACGAGAAGCCCGAGCACGGCGTGTCGATGACGCCCAACATCCCCAAGCCGCACAGCCGCGGCCGGCTCTACCTGACCAGCGCCGACCCCGAGGTCAAGCCCGCCCTCGACTTCCGGTACTTCACCGACGAGGACGACTACGACGGCCGCACCCTCGTCGACGGCATCCGCATCGCGCGCGAGATCGCCAAGACGGAGCCGCTCGCCGGCTGGCTCAAGCGCGAGGTCTGCCCGGGCCCGGAGGTCACCTCCGACGAGGACATCAGCGAGTACGCGCGCAAGGTCGCGCACACCGTGTACCACCCGGCCGGCACCTGCCGAATGGGCGCTTCCGATGATGAACTCGCGGTCGTGGACCCGAACTTGAACATCCGTGGCATGCAGAACATCCGTATCGCCGACGCATCGGTCTTCCCGACGATGCCCGCCGTGAACCCGATGATCGGAGTCCTGATGGTGGGGGAGAAGTGCGCCGAAATGCTTGCCGCGGCCTCGACACCCGGGGGTGATCGAGCATGACCAGCACCGTACCGGCGCCCCGCGAAGCGGTGGACGGCCCGAAACCCGACGGCGAGCCCGTCTTCTCCGTACGCAACCTGTGGAAGGTCTTCGGCCCCAAGCCGGAGCGCGTGCCGGGCAGCCCGCTCGCCGAGCTTCCCGCGGACGAGCTGCGCAGCGAGTCCGGCTGCACCGTCGCCGTCCGCGACGTCTCCTTCGACGTCCGCCAGGGCGAGGTCTTCGTCGTCATGGGCCTCTCCGGCTCCGGCAAGTCCACGCTGGTCCGCTGCCTGACCCGGCTCATCGAGCCGACCAGCGGCGAGATAGCCATCGACGGCGAGGACGTGTGCGGCATGGACCGCGGCCGGCTGCGCGACCTGCGCCGGCACCGCGCCGCCATGGTCTTCCAGCACTTCGGCCTGCTCCCGCACCGCACCGTGCTCGACAACGTCGCCTACGGGCTCGAAATCCAGGGCATGGGCAAGGCCGAACGGCGCGCCAAGGCCGGCGAGATCGTCGCCAAGGTCGGCCTCGCCGGACTCGAATCCCGCCGCCCCGGCCAGCTCTCCGGCGGCCAGCAGCAGCGCGTCGGCCTCGCCCGCGCCCTCGCCGCCGACCCCGAAGTCCTCCTGTTCGACGAGCCGTTCAGCGCACTCGACCCGCTGATCCGCCGCGACATGCAGGAAGAGGTCGTCCGCCTGCACCGCGACGAGGGCCGCACCATGGTCTTCATCACCCACGACCTCAGCGAGGCGCTGCGCGTCGGCGACCGCATCGCGCTGATGCGCGACGGTCGCATCGTGCAGTGCGGCACCCCCGAGGAGATCGTCGGCTCGCCCGCCGACGACTACGTGCGCGACTTCGTCCGCGACGTGCCGCGCGAGCAGGTGCTGACCGTACGCCGCGCCATGCGGCCGGTCGCGAAGACCGACGCGAAGGACGGCGCGACGCTCGCGCCCGACACCACCGTCTCCGACGCGATCGAGGCCGTGGCGCGCAGCGGCGGCCCGCTGCGGGTCGTCGACGACGGGCGCTGCGTCGGCGTCATCGATTACGAGTGCCTGCTGGGCGTAGTGGCTGGACTGGACCGTGGAGAGGCAGCGGCGGCATGAGCGCGATGTACGACAGCACGGTGTCGGCGGCGAACGCCGCCGTCGCGGCTGAAGAGACCCGAGCCGGCTCCGGTTCCGACTCCGGTTCCGGTTCCGGCGACGTCACGGGCCGGGTCGGGAAGGCCGCGGCCGGCGCCGTGGGCGCCGCCCCGCGCTCCGGGGCCGCCGCCGTCGGCGCCCTCGCGAGCGCCGCGCTGCGCGCGGGCGCGGCCTCCCGCAAGGGCACGGACGACGAGCGGCCGACCGCCGGACGCAGGCTCGCGGCCTGGGCCTCGCGCGCCGGATCCGCCGTCGCCGACGCGCTCCGCCCCGAGGTGGCCACCGTCGGCAGCGCCGCCCGCACCGCGCCGCTGCCCGTCGTGCGCCCCGTCGGCGGCTGGTCCGCCGCGGCCGGCCGCACGGCCGCGACCGCCGGTCCGCCCGGCCGCGCCGTCCGCGGGAGGCGCGTGTGAGCGTCGCCACCTCCGCCGCCCCCGAAGCGGCCCCGGCGCCGGTCCTCAGATCGGCCCTGCGGCATCCCGCCGTCCGTAAGCTCCTGCTGCTCGCCGTCCTCGCGGCGGTGCTCGTGCCCATCGTCAACGCCAAATGGGCCAGCGGCAGTTGGCCCCACGCGCTGACCGTCGACGCGTCCGGCCCGCTCGGCAAGGCCAGCGACTGGATCATCGACAACCGGGACAGCCACTGGCTGTTCCTCTACTTCTTCGGCCACGTCAGCAACGCCATCGTCATCTCGGTGCGCGCCGTCTACCTCGTCCTCCTCGCACTCGGCTGGGCCGGCGTGACCGCCGCCGCCACCCTCGTCGCCTGGCGCGTCGCGGGCGTGCGGATCGCCGTCACCGCCCTCGTGTCCTTCGCCGTGACCGGCCTCCTCGACATGTGGGTGCCGGGCATGCAGACGCTCGCCCTGATGGTCGTGGCCGTCCTCGCGTCCGTCGTCATCGGCGCGCTGCTCGGGCTCGCGGGCGGGCTGTCGGACCGGATGTTCCGCGTACTGCGGCCCGTACTGGACACCATGCAGGTGCTGCCCGCCTTCGCGTACCTGCTCCCCGTCGTGATGGTCTTCGGCATCGGCGTGCCGTCCGCGGTCATCGCGACCGTCATCTACGCCGCGCCGCCCATGGCCCGGCTCACCGCGCTCGGACTGCGCGGCGCGGACAAGGGCGTCCTGGAGGCCGTCGAATCGCTCGGCGCCACCGGCCGGCAGCGGCTGCTGACCGCCCGGCTGCCGCTGGCCCGCAAGGAACTGCTGCTCGGCCTCAACCAGACCATCATGATGGCGCTGTCCATGGCCGTGATCGCCTCGATGATCGGCGCGGCCGGCCTCGGCGACCGCGTCTACCAGGCGCTGTCCGCCGTCGACGTCGGCGCGGCCCTCGCCGCGGGCATCCCCATCGTCCTCCTCGCCATCGTCATGGACCGTACGACCGGCGCCGCCGGAGAGCGCATGGGCGCCGAACCGAGCGGCCCCAAGTGGCTGCGCGGCAAGGCGGCTTGGGCGGGCGTCGCGCTCGTCACCGTCGTGGTCGCCGTCGTCGGCCGGCTCGCCGGCTCGCAGATCTGGCCCGCGAGCTGGACCGTGGCCATCGCCGCGCCCGTCAACGACGCCAAGAACTGGATGGTCGACCACCTCTACTCCGGCGTCCCCGTCGTCGGCGGCACCAACGACTGGGCCGGGCACTTCACGACCTGGGTGCTCGACCCGATCCGCGACGGCCTCCAGTCCGCGCCGTGGTGGGGCGTCCTGCTCGTCGTCGCCGCGCTCGCCTGGCTGATCGGCACCTGGGCCACCGCCCTGACCTCCGTCCTCGCGATGGCCGCGATCGGCGTGCTGGGACTGTGGCAGCCGTCCATGGACACCCTGTCCCAGGTGCTGGCCGCGCTCGTCGTGACGCTCGTCGTCGGCTTCGCCGTCGGCGTCGCCGCCGCCCGCAGCCGCCGCCTGGAGGCCGTGCTGCGGCCGATCCTGGACGTGTTCCAGACCATGCCGCAGTTCGTCTACCTCATCCCCGTGGTCGCGCTGTTCAGCGTCGGCCGCGCACCGGGCGTCGCCGCCGCCGTGATCTACGCGCTGCCCGCCGTCATCCGCATCACCACCCAGGGCATCAAGCAGGTCGACCCCTCCGCCATGGAGTCCGCCCGCTCGCTCGGCGCGACCAGCGGCCAGCAGCTCCGGCAGGTCCAACTGCCCCTCGCACGGCCCGCGTTGCTGCTCGCCGCCAACCAGGGCGTGGTGCTCGTACTCGCCGTCGTCACCATCGCCGCCCTCGTCGGCTCCGGAGCCCTCGGCTACGACGTCGTCACCGGCCTCGCCAAGGGCGACCTCGCCACCGGCCTGCCCGCCGGCGTCGCGATCGTCTGCCTCGGCCTGATGCTCGACCGGGTCACCCAGCCGACGGCGCGACGCGCGCGGAAGGGGGCCTGACATGGCTCGTCATCTCATGGGTCGTACGAACACGCGCCGACGGGCCCTGCTCGCCGCCGCCTCCGGGATCGGGCTGCTCGCCGCCACCGGCTGCGGCGCCGCCGACATGACCAAGCAGTCCTCGCCCTACGTCAACGCCCAGGGCGCGAAGACCGTGACCCTCTCCGTACAGACCTGGGTCGGCGCCCAGGCGGACGTCGCGGTCGCCAAGTACCTGCTGGAGAACAAGCTCGACTACCGCGTCGACACCGTCCAGGTCGACGAGGTCCCCGCGTGGGACGCGCTCAGCCAGGGCCGCGTCGACGCCATCATGGAGGACTGGGGCCACCCCGAGCAGGAGCAGCGGTACGTCAAGGACAAGAAGACGATCACCCCGGCCGGCGGGGTCGGCGTCATCGGGCACATCGGCTGGTTCGTACCGAAGTACTGGGCGGACAAGCACCCCGAGGTCACCGACTGGAAGAACCTCAACAAGTACGCCCAGCAGCTGCGCACCCCCGAAAGCGGCAGCAAGGGGCAGTTGCTCGACGGATCGCCGTCGTACGTCACCAACGACAAGGCCCTCGTGAAGAACCTCGACCTGGACTACCAGGTCGTCTTCGCGGGGTCGGAAGCCGCGCAGATCACCCAGATCCAGCAGTTCGCGAAGCAGAAGAAGCCGTTTCTGACGTACTGGTACGAACCGCAGTGGCTCTTCAACGAGGTGCCGATGGTGGAGGTGAAGCTGCCCAAGTACACCGACGAGTGCGGGGACAAGGGGGCGGCCGATCCGACGACGGTGGACTGCGAATACCCGACCACGCCGCTTCAGAAGTACCTCAACACGAACTTCGTGAAGCACGGCGGGGACGCGGCGACGTTCCTGAAGAAGTTCAAGTGGTCGAAGGACGAGCAGAACCAGGTGTCGGAGATGATCGCCTCGGAGAAGCTGTCGCCGGAGGCCGCCGCCAAGAAGTGGGTGGAGAAGAACCCTTCTGTCTGGAAGGCGTGGATGCCGTAGCCCTGCGGGCTGGCTGTCGTCCTTTGGGGGCTCGGCTTCGGGGTGGTTTCGTGCCGCCCCGGGGCCGGGCCCTTTTTCGGGGCGCTGCCCCGGGCCCCGGTCCTCAATCGCCGGACGGGCTGGATTGGCTCGGCCTTCGGGTGTCCTCAATCTCCCCCAGCTACCGCTGGGAGGTGCCTCCTGACGGGCTGGTTTTGGATCGGCTTCGGGTGCACTCAAGTAACCGGGACTTCAACCCAGAAACAGCCTCTGACCTCCGACGATGCCTGTCTTTGGGTGTTCGCGGCCAGCTCCTGTGAAGCCCCTAATGCTCCAGCTGTAGATCGTGATCTTGCTGGTCGGGGCCAGTGCGGAGACGGGTGCGGCCACCGTTGATCATCGTGACTTGCGTGGAGTGACGATGAGACGGTGGCCGCAGGTCACAGAATAGAACCCGTCCGTTGGCGGGAGGGCGTTCGCGGTGGTCATGGGCCGGATCGCGGGCCGGTTCACCCGGGTCGAACCACGGCTGCGGACCGGGCGGTTGGTGCTGGGCCTGCTGTCGGACCTGCCGCGCAAGAACTGCTGGACGATTGCGGAATGGGCCGGGGAGGCCAGCCCGCACGGCATGCGGCATCTGCTGTGCCGGGCCGTCTGGGATGCCGATGGCGTCCGTGATGACGTGCGCGAATACGTCGTCGAGCACCTCTATGACGAGGCCGCGGTCCTGGTGGTCGACGAGACCGGCGACGTGAAGAAGGGCACCCACACGGTCGGGGTCCAGCGCCAGTACACCGGAACGGCTGGACGGATCGAGGACTCCCAGGTCGCGGTCTACCTGGTCTACGCCGGCGAGCGTGGGCACGCGGCGGTGGACCGGGAGTTGTACATCCCGCGCTCCTGGACGTGCGCCCCGGACCGCTGCCGGGCAGCCGGACTCGGTGAGGACACCGACTTCGCGACCAAGCCGGAACTGGCCCGCACGATGATCGAACGGTTCCTGGATGCCGGACACCACGTCGGCTGGGTCACCGGGGACGAGGTCTACG
>NZ_JBFAIV010000013.1:0-219995 GCF_040654875.1 Streptomyces sp. NPDC050610
TCCTCGCGATGGCCGCCGCGATCTGGCACAACCACAAGACCGGCCAGCCGGTCCTGCGATCCCTGATCGCCTACGACCACTGATCACATCGGAATGACTCGTCTAGGTGTGAGCGGACCAGCGCAGAGGGGTCCACGCCCGTCCCGGTGTCTGGTGAGGTCGGAGAACTGGGACGGGCCGGCACCCTCGGCAGCAGGGTAGGAACGGTGGCGCTGCCGAGGGTGCCCCACGAAGCCCCCGCCCCAACGCTAGACAGCCCAGGGCGGGTCAATGGAGGCCGACGACTGCCAACAGCGTCCCGCTCCCCCAGGGGACGCGAGATCCGGTTCCATCGGAAGGGGTACCAGCATGGGTACGACAGCCGAAGCACGAGATCCGCGGTCGTTCCTCGACCCGGAGGTATGGGAGCGAGAGATCACGCTCATGCTCCGGGACCACGTCATGGTGCGCGACATGGCCGAGCGGATCATGGGGCAGGCAGTCGCCTACCTCATCACAGCGATGGAACACCCGAACACCGACATGGGCGTCGGCAAGGTCGTCGACATCGGTGTGCACACACTGATCCTCGACACCAAGACGTATTTCGCGTTCTGCGAGAAGTACAACGGCGGCAAGTACAAGCACCACGAACCGAACCTTGTACGCCGGCGCGACGGCACCGTGTTCAGGACGGCGAGCGTCCTCCGCGACAACGGCTTCGCCGTCGACGAGGAGCTGTGGAGCATGGACTCGGCGGACTGTAGCCCGTGCGACCAGAAGGCGCCCGACAGCCACTGAGAACCAGCGCTTCACGAACGGCCGGCACTGCCCGTCTGGGGGGTGCCGGCCGTTCCTGCTACCGGAGGGACACACGGCGAGTAGCGTCGCCCTCGTGACCGTTGAAGCAGAGGTTTGGAACACCTACGCAGAGAGCAAAGCGAAACGATCTCCGTCGCCCGACACTGTGCAGTCGTTCAGGTGGACGCAGTACCCGGAACACGGCCCCACCGAAGCCGTTCTGGGAGACCCCAAGACGGTGCTTGAGGTCGGCTTCGGCAGCGGTGACAACGCTGCGTATCTCGCACGGCAAGGAGTCGACGTCACCGGGGTCGACCTGTCGCCGGTAGCGGTGAAGAACGTGCTCGACCGCTGGGGTGGATGCGGCGCCCGGTTCATCGAGACTGAGGCAGTCGAGTACCTGGCCAAGAGCGAAGAGCGGTGGGACGCGGTCTACTCCGTGTTCGGCGCCGTATGGTTCACGGACCCGCGGGAACTGCTGCCGCTCATCCGCGACCACCTGAATCCCGGCGGAGTCCTTGCCTTCGCCCACCCCCCGGCCATTGACGGCTGCTACGGCCCGCAAGGCATGTACAAGGGGGGCTTCGCCGGTCCCCGGCAGTTCCTTCGCCGCTACTGCTACACGCCCGAGATGTGGCGCGGCATCCTGCTGCATACCGGGTTCATGGATGTTGAAGCGAGCGTGATCGAGGCCCCGGAGCCGGGGCACATCGGCACGCTGCTGGTCCAAGCGCGGATCACACACTGAACCTGTGCGCTGTCGCCCTGCCTGAGCCATATCCAGTGGTCAGGCAGAGCTTTGGCGTCTGGTACGCAGGCGAGCATCGAGGGGCTACGGTCAGGCAGCCTTCCGGCTCGGCCAGGTGCTGTACGTCCCCGTTCTCGCTCAGGTCGGCCCGCAGGAAGCGGGCACGGCCGCCGAGGTCCTCGACGACCTGGGCGCCGCGAGCCGAGTCCCGCCCGGTGATCGTGACGTCCGCGCCACCGACGCCAGGATGCGCGCCACCGCGTGGCCCAGGCCGCCGATCGCGCTGGAGCCCGTGACCAGGGCTTTCTTCCCCTCGAAGGGCATCTTGAAGGCCATCAGCCCGTCGCCGCCGCCGCGTTCCGGATCCAGCTGCGGAATTCGATCGACAGGTGCTCGCAGTGGCCCTCGATCATCGAGTCCGGGGCGGCGGACGGGTAGATGACGCGTACGACGACGTCCGCGCCGGTCGCGGTGTCGCGCGCCTGGTGCAGGCAGTACGCGAAGGGGGTGCCGTCGTCCAGGCTGAGCAGGGCGTTCATCAGCGTGACCGGGTAGGACGCGTCGAGGTATTCGGCGACCAGGGGCGGCAGTTCGCGGGCGACCGACACCTTGAAGCGGGTGAGGTGGCCGCCGATCGTCTCGACCATGCCGCCCGTGTACGTCGGGGGCTCGACGTAGTGCTCGGGGTGGGCGTTGAGGAGCAGCGACTTGTCCTGGAAGCGGCCGGTCGCGGCCTGTGCCTGGAACCAGGTGGCCAGGTCGGTGCCGCTGAGCCCGCGCACGGTGAATTCGGTGCGCGACTCGCGGTAGGTCCCTGCCGACGCCTCGATGAGTTCCTTCTGGAAGCTGTCGCCGACGGCTATCCGGTCGGCGAGGAGGTCCATCATCATCTGGCCGCCGGCCACGGCCTTCAGGTTCTTCAGGGCGCGCCGCGCGGCCGCCAGCTCCCACTGGTCCACGGTGGTCTCGTCGAATGTGCGGCCCATGGTGTGGACGTCGACGGTCACAGGGGCAGTGCTCATGGTGTTTCCTTTCGCGCATCTGCGAAACGGCACAAGATTGGCGTATCGCCTCGTATGCCGCAGGCTTCGCCACCACTGTAAGATGCGCTCATGCATCTTACAAGCGAGGATCATCCCGGCCCCCGGCGTCGCAGACACGGCGCGGAGCTGAAGACGGCGCTGCTCGACGCCGCGTGGGAGGAGCTGATGGAACGCGGCTACGCCGCGTTCACCTTCGCCGCGGTCGCGCAGCGCGCCGGCACCAGCCGGCCGGTCGTGGGGCGTCACTGGGCCGCCAAGGACGTGCTCGTACGCGACGCGATCACCCGCGCCAGCGATCAGTTCACGCTCACCGACCCGGATACCGGGTCCCTGCGCGACGACACCGTCGCGCTGCTGGAACAGCTCAACGGAGCGTTCACGATGTTCGCCGCGGCCATGACCGCGCAGCTCGCCGCCTTCTTCGAAGAGACCGGGACGACACCCGCCGAACTGCGGACGTCCCTGATCGACGAGCGGTGGTCGCTGATCGAGTCCGTGACGCGCCGTGCCGTCGAGCGCGGCGAGATCGACGGGGCCAAGCCGACCCCGCGCATCACGCGGCTCCCCTACGACCTGCTCCGGCACGACGTGCTGATGAATCTGAGGCCGATGCCGGCAGCGGACATCGAGGAGATCGTCGACACCGTCTTCATGCCTCTGCTTACGTGAACCGGTCAGGACGGCGTACGGGCCGCCGCCAGCAAGCGGTCCGTGTCCTCGGGCCGCAGCAGCAGCGCCCGCCCCACGGTGGCCAGCACCTCCCGCTCCGCCGGCTGGTACGGGCCGTCGGCCAGGGCGATCCTGGCGCCCTGGAGCAGGATCGACTCCCGGCCGGCCGGGGCCAGGTGCGGGGCGAGGGGTTCCAGGGCTTCGTGCAGCTCGATGGCGAGAGCGGTGCCGCAGGGGTCGAAGCCGTCGCGGTCGTCGGTGTACGCGCCGGGGAGCCGGCCCGTATCGGCGGCGAGGGCCTCGATCAGGGTGAGCAGCTGCTCCTCGCTGCAGTCGGCGTACCCGGCGGCCCGCACCGTGCCGACGGCGGCCTGGCGGACGCCGCGGGCCTCGGTGCCGCCCGCGGCGAGCACGGCCAGCGCGACGGTGTGCACGGCGTCGCGCAGCATCGCCGAGAAGCGGGTGGTGGTGGGGTGGTCGAGGGCGTCCAGCGAGTACCGCGAGTGGCAGGCGGTGCATTCGACGACCGGGCCGACGGGGCCGCGCGGCAGCAGCGGGACGCCGAAGGCGAAGAGGCGGCGCCGGCCGGTGCGCCGGTGGTAGTTGCGGTCTCCCCCGCAGTCGGCGCAGAAGAACTCGCCGTCGCCGACGGTGCGCCATACGGTGCGTACGCCGACAAGACAACGGTTCCGCTCGTGTCGGTCTTGCGTGTACATCACGCCGCACCTCCATAACGCCACGGCACCGTCGCCGCGTTGACGTGATGTTAGCCACATCGATGATGCCGCGTCAGCACCTCGTACGCACCCGGAGGACGGCAACGGGCCGAACACACCGCCCCGCACCCCGGTGCGCGGGGGGTGCGGGGCGGTGTGCGGTCGCCGCGTGCGTACGGCGAAGAGCAGGTCAGCGGCGGTACGCGCGGTTGACCGCGGAGACGACGGCCTTCAGGGAGGCGCGGGTGGTGTTGGGGTCGATGCCGATGCCCCAGAGCACCTGGCCGCCGATGGCGCACTCGATGTACGACGCGGCCTGGGCGCTGGCTCCCTCGCTCATCGTGTGCTCCTGGTAGTCCAGCAGCCGGGCGTCGACGCCGACGCCGGCCAGCGCGTCGAAGAACGCGGAGATCGGGCCGTTGCCGGTGCCGGTCAGCACCGTGTCCGCGCCGTCGACCACGGCCTCCACCGTCAGCGCGTCGGTGCCCTCGCTGGTCGTGGACGTCTGGGCGGCGCGCAGCGTGATGCGGCCCCAGGGGTTGTTGTCCGGGGTGGGCAGGTACTCGTCCTGGAAGGTGGTCCAGATCGCGGCCGGGGTGACCTCGCCGCCCTCGGCGTCGGTCATGTTCTGGATGATCCGGGAGAACTCGATCTGCATCCGGCGCGGCAGGTCCAGCTTGTGGTCGTTCTTCAGGACGTAGGCGATGCCGCCCTTGCCGGACTGCGAGTTGACGCGGATGACGGCCTCGTACGAGCGGCCGACGTCCTTCGGGTCGATGGGCAGGTACGGGACCGCCCACTCCAGCTCGTCGACGCTCTTGCCCTGCTCCGCGGCCTGCGTGTCCATGGCCTCGAAGCCCTTCTTGATGGCGTCCTGGTGGGAGCCGGAGAAGGCGGTGTAGACCAGGTCGCCCGCGTACGGGTGGCGCGGGTGGATCTCCATCTGGTTGCAGTACTCGGCGGTGCGGCGGACCTCGTCGATCTGCGAGAAGTCGATCTGCGGGTCCACGCCCTGGGAGAAGAGGTTCATGCCCAGCGTGACCAGGTCCACGTTGCCGGTCCGCTCGCCCTGCCCGAACAGGCAGCCCTCGATGCGGTCCGCCCCGGCCATGATCGCCAGCTCGGCGGCGGCGACGGCGGTTCCCCGGTCGTTGTGCGGGTGTACGGACAGGCATACGTGCTCGCGCCGCGTCAGGTTGCGCGACATCCACTCGAAGCGGTCGGCGTGCGTGGAGGGCGTCGAGCGCTCCACGGTGGCCGGCAGGTTCAGGATGATCTCGCGGCCGTCCTCGGGCTGCCAGACGTCCATGACGCCCTCGCAGACCTCCAGCGCGAAGTCCAGCTCGGTGTCCGTGAAGATCTCGGGGCTGTACTGGTAGCCGAACGCCGTCTCGTCGCCCAGGATCTTCTCGGCGTACTCCACGACCAGCCGGGTGCCATCCACGGCGATCTGCTTGACCTGCTCGCGGGAGCCCCGGAAGACGACCCGGCGGAAGGTGGGGGCGGTGGCGTTGTACAGGTGGACGGTGGCCCGGTGCGCGCCGCGCAGCGACTGCACGGTCCGCTCGATCAGCTCCTCGCGGGCCTGCGTCAGCACGGAGATGGTGACGTCCTCCGGGATCGCCCCCTCCTCGATGATCGAGCGCACGAAGTCGAAGTCGGTGGCGCCCGAGGACGGGAAGCCGACCTCGATCTCCTTGTAGCCCATGCGCACCAGCAGGTCGAACATCTCCCGCTTGCGGGCCGGGGACATCGGGTCGATCAGCGCCTGGTTGCCGTCCCGCAGGTCCGTGGAGAGCCAGCGGGGCGCGGCGGTGATGCGGTTGTCGGGCCAGGTGCGGTCGGGGATCTCGACGGCCTCGTACTGGCCGTAGCGGTGCGCCGGCATGCCGGAGGGCTGCTGCTTGACCGTGGCGGCGGTGATCGGCGTGGGACGGCCGATGGCGTTGTCGGAAACAGACATTTGCGTAGGGCTCCTCGTGGGTCCACTGGGACGGCCGACGGGTGGATTCACCGCAACACCGAACTCCGCGGGGAGGGGGTCGGCCTACGACTACAGGCCCTCGCCGCGGCAGCTAAGGAGAAGCAGCCCGAAACGCATGATGCCCAGCACCCTAACCGAGCAGTCCGGAAACCGTCGGCCCCGTATCAGTATGCGGGACGGGACATCCGTCACCGGGTGCGGGGCGTATGGCCCCCGACACAGCGCACACGGCCCCCGGCGCCGGACAAGACACAGCACACGCGACCTTCCGGCGCCGGGCAAGAGGAGGCCAACCACTCGATTTCACTAATCATGACGCCAGGCAGTGACAACGCGATGACCCAGTGCCACATTTCCTCGCATGGACGCCACAGCCAATCCGGTTTTCTGCACCATCGTGCCGCCACATGTCCTCGACAAGCTCGCACGAGGCGAGGACCCCACGCGCGCCGACCGGGCCGCGCGCACCATCGAGCACGACGCCCTCCAGCGCACCCGCCGCCGGATCACCACGGTCCGCGCCGCGGCGGCCCCGACGAGCGCCGCCTCCGACAAGCCGCAGCGCACCATCTACGACGCCAAGCACGAGGAGACGCTGCCCGGCCGGAAGGTGCACTCCGAGAGCGACAAGCCCTCCAAGGACGCGAGCGTCAACCGCGCCCACGCCGGGCTCGGCGCCACCTTCGAGCTGTACCTCAAGGTCTACGGCCGGCACTCCATCGACGACTCGGGGCTGCCGCTGAACGCCACCGTCCACTACGGCGAGAAGTACGAGAACGCCTTCTGGGACGGCAGCCGCATGGTCTTCGGCGACGGCGACGGGGACCTGTTCCTCGACTTCACCATCCCCGTGGACGTCATCGGCCACGAGCTGACCCATGGCGTCACCCAGCACACCGCCAACCTGGAGTACTGGGGCCAGTCGGGGGCGCTCAACGAGTCCGTCTCGGACGTCTTCGGCGCGCTGATCAAGCAGTACGCGCTCGGGCAGTCCGCCACCCAGGCCGACTGGCTCATCGGCGCGGGGCTGCTGGGCCCGGACGTGCAGGGCGAGGCGCTGCGCTCCATGAAGGCCCCGGGCACGGCGTACGACGACGACAAGCTCGGCAAGGACCCGCAGCCCGCGACGATGGACGACTACGTCAACACCTCGCGGGACAACGGCGGCGTGCACATCAACTCCGGCATCCCCAACCACGCCTTCTACCTGCTGGCGCAGGCGCTCGGCGGCAACGCCTGGGAGAAGGCGGGGAAGATCTGGTACGCCACGCTGACCGGCGGTGAGCTGTCCACCGAGGCCCAGTTCGCGGAGTTCGCCCAGCTGACCGTCGCGAGCGCCCGTTCCCTCTTCGGCGACGGCGACGAGATTCAGGCCGTTCTCAAGGCGTGGTCCCAGGTCGGGGTCTCCGCCTCGAAGTGACGGACGATCCGGTACAGGATGGCCCCATGCGGATTGCCATCACCCGAACCGGCGGATTCGCCGGCATCGAGCGCCGGGCCGAGCTGGACACCGTCGGCCGGCCCGACGCGGATCACTTGAAAGCCCTGGCCCACCAGGCCCTGAGCGGGTGCCCGGGCGGTTCCCCGCGCGGCGTGCCGGACGGTTTCCACTACGAGATCACCGTCGACGGCCGCACGGCCCACTGCGCGGACCCGCACCTCACCGATCACCAACGGGAGCTCATCCGGAGCGTGTTGAAGGAAGGCGCGTAGCGCGGCGCGCGAGCAAGGCTCGTAGAAAGCGCCGCGCCGGAGCGGCCGGAAAGAAGAACCATCCTCACCTCTTGACACCTGTCCGCCCGCCCCGGACGATCGCGATCTCCGATCGGGCAGGAGGCAACACCGGTGTCAGCATCTTCTCCACGGCCGCTTCCGGGCTTCCCGCGGGACTTCCTGTGGGGCGTGTCCACCTCCGCGCACCAGATCGAGGGCGCGCCGCGCGAGGACGGCCGGACGCCCTCCAGCTGGGACGCCTTCGCCGCCGAGGCCGGCCGGATCAAGGACGGCAGCGACGCCTCGGTCGCCTGCGACCACTACCACCGCTACCGCGAGGACGTCGCCCTGCTGAAGGGGCTCGGCGTCGGCGCGTACCGCTTCTCCCTTTCCTGGTCCCGCGTGCACCCCGACGGCCGCGGCCCCGTCAACAAGGCCGGCCTGGACTTCTACGACCGGCTCGTCGACGAGCTGTGCGCGGCGGGCGTACGGCCCGTGCCGACCCTCTTCCACTGGGACACGCCGCTGGCGCTGGAGGAGCGCGGCGGCTGGCTCGTACGGGACACCGCGCACCGCTTCGCCGCGTACGCGGACACCGTCGCCGAGCGGCTCGGGGACCGCGTGGACATGTGGATCACCATCAACGAGCCCGCCGAACTCACCCTGCTCGGCTACGGTCTGGGCGAGCACGCCCCCGGCAGGCGGCTGCTCTTCGACGCGCTGCCCGCCGCCCACCACCAGCTGCTCGGGCACGGGCTGGCCGTACAGGCGCTGCGGGCGCGCGGGGCCCGTTCCATCGGGGTCGCCAACTCGCACGGCCCCACCTGGGCCGCCTCGGACGCGGCGGCCGACCGGGAGGCCGCCGACCTCTACGACCTGCTCCTGAACCGGCTGTTCGCCGAGCCGATCCTGCTCGGCCGCTATCCCGACCAAGGGATCGCCGACGCCATGCCCGGTCCGGTCGAGGAGGACCTCAAGACCATCGCGGAGCCGCTGGACTGGTACGGCGTCAACTACTACCAGCCCACCCTCGTCGGCGCGCCCGACCCGGCGGCCGAGGGCGGCAGCGACTACTCGGGCATCGCGCTCCCCGCCGAACTCCCCTTCTCCCTCAAGGAGATCGAGGGCCGCCCGCGCACCGCCTTCGGCTGGCCCGTCGTCCCCGAAGGGCTCACCGAGCTGCTGACCGCCTTCCGCGACCGCTACGGCGACCGGCTGCCGCCCGTGTACATCACCGAGAACGGCTGTTCGTACGACGGCATGGCCGACCAGGACCGTATCGACTACCTGGACGGCCATCTGCGGGCGCTGCACCAGGCGGTGGAGGCGGGCGTCGACGTCCGGGGGTACTTCGTCTGGTCGCTGATGGACAACTTCGAGTGGGCGCAGGGGTACGAACAGCGCTTCGGCCTCGTCCACATCGACTACGCCACCTTGGTCCGCACCCCCAAGGACTCGTACCACTGGCTGCGGGACGCGATACGGGCGAACGCGCGGGCGAGCAGTTGACGGACGCGCTCGCCGCGCCCACGAGCGAGGTCGGCCGCGGCTGGACCGCCTCGCTCTCGCTCGCCAACGGAGCGGTCTGGGCAGGGTGGTTCGGTCCGATCCAGGTGCTGCTCGCCCTCCAGGCCGCCGAGGTCGCCCCCGGTCACAAGGCGGCGGCCCTCGCCTGGGTGACCGGCGCCGGGGCGGCCGTCTCGGTCGTCGCCAACCCGCTCTTCGGGGCGCTCTCCGACCGCACGGCCTCGCGCTACGGCCGCCGGACGCCCTGGATCGCCGCCGGTGTGCTGGGCGGGGCCGCCGGGCTCGGTGTACTCGCCGCCGCCGACACGCTCCCCGTCATGATCGCGGGCTGGTGCCTGGTCCAGCTCGCCCTGAACGCCGCGTTCGCCGCGCTCACCGCCGCCGTCCCGGACCGGGTGCCGCACCGGCAGCGCGGCACGGTCGGCGGCTGGCTGGGAGCCGCCCAGATCCTGGGCGTCCTGGCCGGGACGGGCCTGGCCACGGCCGCGGGCGGCGGCTCCGCCGGCTACCTCGCCTGCGCGGCCTTCACCGTCCTCGGCGCCCTCCCGTACCTGCTGCGCCACCGCGACCTGGTGCTGCCCCGCGAGCTGCGCCCGCCCTTCGGCGTACGGACGTTCGCCGCCGGATTCCTGCTCAGTCCGCGCGCCCACCCGGACCTGGCGTGGGCGTGGCTGACCCGGTTCCTGATCAACCTGGGCAACTCCATCGCCCTGCTGTATCTCCTGTACTACCTGCGGGACGTCGTGCACTACGCGGGCGACGCCGAGGACGGCGTGCTGATCCTCACCGCCGTCAACAGCGCGGCGCTGCTCGCCACGGTCGTCGCGGCGGGCGTCCGCTCCGACCGTACGGGCCGCCGCAAGCCGTACGTGACCTGGGCCGGCGTCCTCATCGCCGGGTCCGCCGTGCTGCTGGCCTGCTGGCAGACGTGGCCCGGCGCGCTGGTCGCGGCGGCGCTGCTGGGCGTCGGCTTCGGGGTGTTCACGTCGGTCGACTTCGCGCTGATCACCGACGTGCTGCCGGCCGCCGCGGACCGCGGCAAGGACCTCGGCGTGGTCAACATCGCCAACTCCCTGCCCCAGGTCCTCGCCCCCGCCCTGGCCGCGCCCGTCGTCACGCACCTCGGCGGCTACCGGACGCTGTACTTCCTGGCCGCGGCGGTGGTCCTGGCGGGCGCGGCGGGGGTGCACCGCATTCGCGGCGTGGACTGAGCACTCGGAGGCGGGTTGGCGCCGGCCCGGTTCTCACGGGGCGGTCGGCCGGCAGTGCACCGCAGCCGGCTGTGCGACCGTCGTTTGACCGCTGTGTGACCGGACGATGACCGCGCAACTGACCGGCCTCGGCGGGTGATTGCCTGCGGGGCATGCACCAGGGAATCACCTCCTACCAGCCGTGCCTGTCCCTCCCCCCGCCGGCCTGGTCTCCGGCCCCCTCGGCGTCTGCGGGTGCCCGATGCTCAAGGCGCTCCACGACCGTACGAGCAGGACTCGCGCCACTCACCGCCTCGTCGGCCAACCCCCTCAAGCCGCCAACGGGCAGAGCCCGTCAGCCACACCCGGCAACCCTGTGCGGCCCGGTCCTGCCAATGACCGGATCACCCCATGAAGAAAGGCAGGACATCTCATGGCCAGCCCAGCGGCCCAGGCGCGCGGTCCACGAGAAGCGCACGCCCACGGTGCGGACGCGACGGACCGGACGGCCTCGAAAGGGCGCATGTCAGGGCTCGACGTACTGCGTGCGTTCGCGATCCTCGGCATGGTCTGGCTGCATTTCGGACTGACCGGTTGGGGGAGCCCCGCGCCGGCCGGAAAGCCCGCCGATGCCACACTGGCCTGGATCCAGGGGCTGCTCGGCAGCCGCTCGCGGGAGATCTTCTTCCTGCTGGCAGGGGTGACGGTCGCGTTGCTGACCGGTGGTACGTCGGTACGCCGCGGCCGGGAGCGGGTCATCGCCTGGAAGCGGGTAGCGGTCCGCGCGGGAATGCTGTTCGTACTGGCGATGGTGCTGGGCGAGCTCGGGGCATGGGACGTCCAGATCCTGCACTACTACGCCCTGTGGCTGCTGCTCCTGCTTCCGTTGTCAGTGCTGCGGGTCAGAACCCTGCTGATCATCGTCGGCGTGCTGGCGGCGGTCTGCCCGGCACTCAAAATCGCCGTCGATCACGCGGGGGCGAGTTGGGGCTTCGTGCCGGGCATGGGACCGGGCCTGGTCCCGAAGGAAGCGGTGGGCGGATTCGTCCTGCTCATCACGCCGGACGCATGGCTGCCCGCCCTCCAAGAAGTCGTCTTCGGTCTGGGAAACGTCGGCCAGGACACCATCTCCGCACTTCCGTTTCTGGTACTCGGGCTCGCGCTGGGCAAGCTGGACCTGCGCAAAGCCGCGATACGGCGACGGATGACGGTGGCCGGCGCGGGAACGGCCGCGGCCGCACTCCTGCTGTCGCTGGTCTCGATGTATCCGCTGGGCGCCATGGACAAGGTCACCGCGTACAAGAATCCGCCGGCCGCCGCGACGGCTGCGCCCGGGGGTGCGTCTGCGCCCGAGGGTGCGTCGTCCGCGCCTCCCAGCATGCCCAAGGCGCCCTGGGAGTCGCTCGTCACGATGGGCCACCCCGGCCCTGCCGACAAGCAATTCGGCGCCGCCGAGAGCGCCTTCATGCTCGGCACGATCACCGCACTGCTCGGCGGCCTCCTCACCCTGCTGGACAAGCGGCTGTGGCAGCGGCTGCTCCGCCCCTTGACCGCCTTCGGCAGCATGGCTCTGACCTGGTACTTCGGTCACTTCCTCTGGCTCCAGCACCTCGCGCCGATCAGCGTGGGCGCAGGCGGGCCGACCAGCCGTTCCGTGCTGTCCTTCGCTCTCTTCGTCGCGGTCTCACTCACCGCGTCCCTGCTGTGGCGCACCTGGCTGCGCCGCGGCCCCCTGGAATGGCTGGTGCACCAAGCCGTCACCATCGCGGTACCGGGCAGAGACAGACGCCACCGCGTGGCTGCCGGCTATCGGTGAAAGGGCAGGCCGTCGCGGCGGACCGGAAGGCCGCGCGGCCCGAAGGCGGCGGCGGTCAGGCCGCCGCCGCGGGCCGGCCACGACGGACGCGGCGAAGCCGGGCGGCGGCGCGAAGCGTTCGGCGGCGGCCTCGGTGAACTGTCCGGCCTTCCCGGGGCCCAGGCCGATCGCGGTCGACTCCGGGCAGGGCCGGCCGGTCGGCTCCCCCGGCTCCCGGCTCCCCGGCTCAGAAGCCGAGCTTGCGCAGCTGCTTCGGGTCCCGCTGCCAGTCCTTGGCCACCTTCACATGCAGGTCGAGGAAGACCGGGGTGCCGAGCAGCGCCTCGATGTGCTTGCGCGACCGCATGCCGACGTCCTTGAGGCGGGCGCCCTTGGGGCCGATGATGATGCCCTTCTGGCTGGGCCGCTCGATGTAGACATTGGCGTGGATGTCGAGCAGCGGCTTGTTCTCGGGGCGGCCCTCGCGCGGCAGCATCTCCTCGACCACGACGGCGATGGAGTGCGGCAGCTCGTCCCGTACGCCCTCCAGCGCGGCCTCCCGGATCAGCTCGGCGACCATGACCTGCTCGGGCTCGTCGGTGAGGTCGCCCTCCGGGTAGAGCGGCGGGCTCTCGGGGAGCAGCGGCACGAGGAGGTCGGAGAGGAGCGAGACCTGCTTGTCGCCCACGGCCGACACCGGGATGATCTCCGCCCACTCGATGCCGAGCTCCTGGCCGAGCTTGTCGACGGCGAGCAGTTGCTCGGCGAGCGTCTTGGACTCCACGAGGTCGGTCTTGGTGACGATCGCGACCTTCGGGGTCTTCTTGATCTTGGCCAGTTCGGCGGCGATGAAGCGGTCGCCGGGGCCGAGCTTCTGGTCGGCGGGCAGGCAGAACCCGATCACGTCGACCTCGGCCCAGGTGGTCCGTACGACGTCGTTGAGGCGCTCGCCGAGCAGCGTGCGCGGCTTGTGCAGACCGGGGGTGTCGACGAGGACGAGCTGGGCGTCGGGCCGGTGCACGATGCCGCGGACGGTGTGCCGGGTGGTCTGCGGACGGCTGGAGGTGATCGCGACCTTCGTCCCCACCAGTGCGTTGGTCAGGGTCGACTTGCCCGCGTTGGGACGGCCGACGAAGCACGCGAAGCCCGCGCGATGGGGGGCCTGGGTCGGGGATGAGGCGTTATCCATAGGGGATATTCTCCCCGATCCCCCGGCCGCCGCCGACCAGCGCGGCGGGCGGGGAGGCGGGCCGCCGCCGCTCCGCGTACGCGGCGACTGTCCGTGCACCGGCGCGTACGGGGAGCTGCGGCCCCGTATCAGCCGGTCGCACCCTGGGTACGCGCCTGGCGGCGTCGGACGCGGGCGGTGACGGACGTGTAGGCGGTGAGGGCCATGGACGCCAGGACCAGGACCGCGGCGGCGAGGACGAGCCAGTCGGTGCCGCGGCCCCGCGCCCAGTCCGTGATCAGCCCGGCCCAGAGGATCACCCCGGCCACCGCGAACCGCCAGGGCAGCAGCGACTGGACGCGCGCGGCGATCCGCCCCGAGCCGCGCTCGGCGTCCACATAGCGCACGCCCTCCGGGAGCAGCACGAACATCCAGGCCAGCGTCCACCAGGCAAAGCCGTCGCCGAGCGCCAGGTCGACGAAGACGCTCACGGTCAGGATCGTGCCGCAGACGATGAGCCCCCAGCCCGCCGTCAGCGACCAGTTGAGCTTCGACGGCGAGTTCACGGCGCTCATCCGGCCGGTACGGTCAGCCGCGGCGTGCCGTCCGCGCCCGCGAGCACGACCGGCGTGGCCGGGCCGCCGAGGTCCCGTACGGCCGCGCGGTCCGCGTCGGACAGGGCGTCGGCGGCGGTGACCACGGCCGCGGCCTCCAGCGACGTCGCGCCGCTGGCGACGGCCATCGCGACGGCGGTCTGGAGGGCGCTCAGCGCGAGCGATTCGAGGGCGACGGTCCCGGCCACGTACGTACGGCCCGTCTCGTCGCGCACGGCCGCGCCCTCGGGCACCGCGTTACGGGCGCGAGTGGCGCGGGCCAGCGTGATGAGCTTGAGGTCCTCGGGGTCCAAGGGCGCGTTGTCCGTCATACGGCGAGCATAGTTGCGCTCCCGACGGGCTCAGGCCCCCGGCTCCGCCTCCTGGACATGGAGCGAACGGACCGGCTCGACCAGCACCGTGACGATGCGGTTGCGGCGGCCAGCGGGGGACTCGGCCGTCAGGCGCAGGGCGCGCAGCCCCGGATCGGTGGCGTCCTCGCTGAGGTCCACCTCCGCCGCGGCCCCCGCGATGGGGACCCGCCCCAGCGACTTGGCCAGCAGCCCGCCGACCGTCTCGACGTCCTCGTCGTCCAGCTCCAGGCCGTACAGCTCGCCGAGGTCGCCGATGTCGAGGCGGGCCGTCACCCGGTACGTGCCGTCGCCGAGGTCCTCCACCGGCGGCAGTTCGCGGTCGTACTCGTCCGTGATCTCGCCGACGATCTCCTCCAGGATGTCCTCGATCGTGACGATGCCCGCCGTGCCGCCGTACTCGTCGATGACGACAGCGCAGTGATTGCGCTGCACCTGCATCTCGCGCAGCAGATCGCCCGCGTTCTTGGTGTCGGGCACGAAGACCGCCGGCCGCATCGCCGTCGAGACCAGCTCCGACTCCGCGTCCCGGCTGATGTGCGTCTTGCGGGCGAGGTCCTTGAGGTAGACGATCCCGACGATGTCGTCCTCGCTCTCGCCGGTCACCGGGATGCGCGAGAACCCCGAGCGCAGCGCCAGCGTCAGCGCCTGCCGGATGGTCTTGCCGCGCTCGATGACGACGAGGTCGGTGCGCGGCACCATCACCTCGCGCACCAGCGTGTCGCCGAGTTCGAAGACGGAGTGCACCATGCGGCGCTCGTCGTCCTCGATGAGCGACTCCTTCTCCGCCAGGTCCACCATGGCCCGCAGCTCGGCCTCGGAGGCGAAGGGGCCCTTGCGGAAGCCCTTGCCGGGGGTGAGCGCGTTGCCGAGGAGGATGAGGAGCTGCGGGATCGGGCCCATGACGCGGGCGAGCGGCAGCAGGACGTACGCGGCGGCGGTCGCGGTGTTCACCGGGTGCTGGCGGCCGATGGTGCGCGGGGAGACCCCGACGGCTACGTACGAGACGAGGACCATGACGGCCATCGCCAGGACGAGCGCCTCCCAGGTCCGGTCGAACTCGCCCAGGAACACATAGGTGACCAGCACCCCGGCCGCCATCTCGCAGGCGACGCGCACCAGCAGCGCCACGTTGAGATAGCGGGTGGGGTCGGCGGCGACGGCCATCAGCTTCGCGCTGCCGCGCCGCCCGGACCGTACCGCCTCCTCGGCGCGGAACCGCGTCGTACGGGCCAGGCCGGCCTCCGCGCAGGCGGCGAGCCAGGCGACGACGACCAGCAGGACCGCGGCGGCCAGCAGCTGAGCGGTCACGTGAACGTGGGGGCCGGGGAGGGCCCTTCGACGCCGCGCTCGCCGCGCCAGCCGTCGATGATCGCGGCCTGGAGACCGAACATCTCGGCCTTCTCGTCCGGCTCCTCATGGTCGTAGCCGAGCAGGTGGAGCACGCCGTGGACGGTGAGGAGCTGGAGCTCCTCGTCCATGGAGTGGCCGGTCGGCGCCTCCTCGCCCTGCCGCTTGGCGACCTCCGGGCACAGCACGATGTCGCCGAGCAGCCCCTGCGGCGGCTCCTCCTCGTCCTTGGCGGGCGGCCGCAGCTCGTCCATCGGGAAGGACATGACATCGGTGGGCCCGGGCAGGTCCATCCACTGGATGTGCAGCTGCTCCATGGCGTCGGCGTCGACGACGATGACCGAGAGCTCGGAGAGCGGGTGGATGCGCATCCGGGCCAGGGCGTAGCGGGCGACGTCCAGCACCGCCTGCTCGTCGATGTCCGTACCGGATTCGTTGTTGACGTCGATCGCCATGGTGCTCAGTTTTTACCTTCGTCGGGTGTCACAGGCCGTTTCGGTGTCACAGGCCGTTGCGGTGTCACAGGCCGTTTCGGCTGTCGTACTGCTCGTACGCGTCGACGATACGGCCCACCAGCTTGTGGCGGACCACGTCGGTGCTGGTGAGGCGCGAGAAATGCACGTCCTCGACGCCGTCCAGGATCTCCTGGACCTGGCGCAGCCCGCTCTTCGTGCCGTTGGGCAGGTCGATCTGGGTGATGTCGCCCGTGATCACGATCTTGGAGTCGAAGCCGAGCCGGGTGAGGAACATCTTCATCTGCTCGGCGCTGGTGTTCTGCGCCTCGTCCAGGATGATGAACGCGTCATTAAGGGTGCGGCCCCGCATGTATGCCAGCGGCGCGACCTCGATCGTGCCCGCCGCCATCAGGCGCGGGATCGAGTCCGGGTCGAGCATGTCGTGCAGCGCGTCGTAGAGCGGGCGCAGATACGGGTCGATCTTCTCGTAGAGCGTGCCGGGCAGGAAGCCGAGCCGCTCGCCCGCCTCGACGGCCGGGCGGGTCAGGATGATCCGGTTGACCTGCTTGGACTGGAGGGCCTGCACGGCCTTGGCCATGGCCAGGTAGGTCTTGCCGGTGCCCGCGGGGCCGATGCCGAAGACGACCGTGTGCTTGTCGATGGCGTCGACGTAGCGCTTCTGGTTGAGCGTCTTGGGGCGGATGGTGCGGCCGCGGCTGGAGAGGATGTTCTGGGTGAGGACCTCGGCCGGGGTCTCCGCCGGGCCGTCCCCGTTGGCGCTCTCCTGGAGCATGGCGATCGACCGTTCCACTGCGTCCTCCGTCATCGGCTGACCGGTGCGGAGCACCAGCATCATCTCGTCGAAGACGCGCTGCACGAGGGCGACTTCCTTCGGGTCCCCGGTAGCGCTTACTTCATTGCCCCGTACATGAATGTCCGTGGACGGGAACGCCTTCTCGATCACGCGCAGGAGCGAATCCCCGGAGCCCAGGACCGTGACCATGGGGTGCTTGGCCGGAACGGTGAAGTGGGCACGCGCCTGCGGTTGCGTAGGTGTCTGAGTCATGGGCCGGCTCTCTGGCCTGCTCATCCCTCTTTCTGTGCTCGACAGCCTTGGGATACCAAGGGTACGACGGTGCACTGACAAGGCCGAGGTGTTTTATGGGCCGTCTCGCCCGCGGCCCGCGGGGCGTCGCCGGACAGCGCCGCGGGACCGCGGCGCTCCGGGCTTCCCCGTGCCTCCCCCGCCTCCCCGCACCCCTCACCGCCTGCGCGAACCGAGTCACTGCCGGCGGAAACCGATGGTCGGCACCGCCCGCACCAGCGGCCAGGGCCGGGCCGCCGCCGGCAGAATCCCGTCGAGGAAGGCATAGCGCCGCAGCGCCGCCGGGTCCTGGTCGTCGTACGACTTCACGTGCTGCCACCACGCGGCGATCTCCACCCACCCCGGCGCGGACAGCGACCCGCCGAACTCCTGGACGGACAGGGCGGCGGTCAGCCCCGCGAAGGCGAGCCGGTCCGCGAGCGGCCAGTCGGCGAGCGTCCCGGTGACGAAGCCCGCGACGAAGACGTCCCCGGCCCCGGTCGGGTCCAGCGCCTCCACGGCGATGGCCGGCACCTCGGCGGTCTCGCCCGTACGGCCGTCCGCCGCGTACGCGCCCTCCGAGCCGAGCGTGACCACGGCCAGCGGCACCTTGTCGGCGAGCGCCCGCGCGGCGGCGCGCGGGCAGTCGGTGCGGGTGTAGCGCATGGCCTCCTCGGCGTTGGGGAGGAACGCCTCGCAGTGCTGGAGGTCGGCGAGGTCGTCCGGGTCCCAGCGGCCGGTGTCGTCCCAGCCGACGTCCGCGAAGATGCGGCTGCCCCGGCGGGCCGCGTGCCCCAGCCACTCCTCGCGCTTGCCGGGTTCCAGCAGGCTGACGCACGCGCGCGCGGGCGGCGGGCACACGGGGGCGGGCTCCTCGGGCGGCGGCGCCTCGTGGCCGTGCGAGACCATGGTCCGCTCGCCCTCATACGCCATGGAGACGGTCACCGGCGAGTGCCAGCCCGGCACCGTACGCGACTGCTCCAGGTCGATGCCCTCGCCCCGGGACAGCGCGTCCCAGCAGTACTCGCCATACATGTCGTCCCCGAACGCGGCGGCCAGCGACGTCCGCAGCCCGAGCCGGGACAGGGCGGTCGCCATGTTGGCGACGCCGCCCGGGCTGGAGCCCATGCCGCGCGCCCAGGACTCGGTGCCGCGCACGGGGGCGGAGTCCAGGCCGGTGAAGATGATGTCGAGGAAGACGGTGCCGGTGAGATACACGTCCGTCGCGGGATCGCGGTCGGAACGGACCTCCGCCAGCGGGTCGAGAACCGGATAGCTCCCGGCCCGCGCGGCGGCGCCGCCCGTCTCGTGAGGCCGCGCGCCGTTCGCCGGCCGGTCTCCGTCGCCAAATGTCACGGTGCGCTCCCCGACGCTCGCTGCGTCTCGTTCTGGCCGTGCCGCCGGCCCCGTCTGCGGTGGGTGCCGGCGGTCACGTCTGCGGTCCTGGTTGCCGTGTCGCTGCCTTGTCTGCTGTCCTACCCACGCCCCCGGCGGCGCCCTCTCCCGCCGCCTTCCCTGTGGTCCTGCCGGTGACCTCGCCTGGTCGCCGTGGAGCGGGTTCGGACAGTGTGCCCGATGCTGCGGTACGTTCCGGGCATGAGGTTGACGATTCTGGGCGGTGGCGGTTTTCGCGTACCGCTCGTACACCGGGCCTTGTTGGACGACGCACGGCGCGACGCGCCCGGCCGCTGCACCGAACTGGTGCTGTACGACACGGACTCCGAGCGGCTGCGCGTCATCGAGTCCGTACTGGCGGCGCAGTCCGCGGACGTGCCCGGCGCGCCCGCCGTGCGCATCGCCGGCACGCTCGACGACGCGCTGCGCGGCGCGGACTTCATCTTCTCGGCGATCCGGGTGGGTGGTACCGCGGGCCGCGTGCGGGACGAGCGCATCCCGCTCTCCGAGGGCGTGTTGGGGCAGGAGACCGTCGGCGCGGGCGGCGTGCTGTACGGGCTGCGTACGATCCTGGTCGCCCTGGAGATCGCGGAACGGGCCGCGGCCGTGGCGCCCGACGCGTGGCTGATCAACTTCACCAACCCGGCCGGCATGGTCACCGAGGCCATGACGGCCGTACTGGGCGAGCGGGTCATCGGCATCTGCGACTCGCCGGTCGGCCTGGTGCGGCGGGCCTCCCGCGCCCTCGGCGTGGACCCGAACGCGGTCAGCTACGACTACGTGGGCCTCAACCACCTGGGCTGGCTGCGGTCCCTGCGGTTCGAGGGCCGCGACCTGCTGCCGGATCTGCTCTCCGACGCCGCCGCGCTCGGCGCCTTCGAGGAGGGCAAGCTCTTCGGGGCCGACTGGCTCAAGGCGCTCGGCGCGCTCCCCAACGAGTATCTGCACTACTACTACTTCCGCCGCGAGACGCTGCGTTCGGTGACCGAATCGGTCAAGACCCGCGGCGAGTTCCTGGACGGGCAGCAGGGCGCGTTCTTCGCCGAGGCCGCGGACCGGCGGCCGGAGCAGGCGTACGAGCTGTGGGAGCGGACCCGGCTCCAGCGCGAGGAGACGTACATGTCCGAGAGCCGGGCGGCGAGCGGGGGCTGGGAGCGCGACTCCTGCGACCTGGACGGCGGCGGCTACGACCAGGTGGCGCTGGCGCTGATGCGGGCCATCTCGCGGAACGAGCACGCCCGTCTCATTCTCAATGTCCCCAACGGCACGACCGTTCCGCAGCTGGCGCCGGACGCCGTGATCGAGACGGTGTGCGAGGTCGGCGAGGGCGGCGCGCGCCCGCTGCCGTGCGCGCCGCTGCGGGAGGACCAGCTCGGGCTGATGCTCCAGCTCAAGGCGGTGGAACGGGCGTCGATCGAGGCGGCGGTCTACAAGGACCGGGACGCGGCGCTGCGCGCCCTGGCCCTGCATCCGCTGGTCGACTCCCCGGCGGTGGCCGCCCGCATTCTGGAACGGGCGTCCACGACTTGAGCGGGGGAGGGGCGGTCCGGGTGGCCCCTCCCCCGCTCCCGCCCGGGGTCAGTGCCCCCGGGCCACCCACTCCGCCAGGTGCGGGGCCTCGGCGCCGACCGACGTCGTCTCGCCGTGCCCGGTGCGGACGACGGTCTCCGCGGGCAGCGTCAGCAGCCGCTCCCGGATCGACTCGACGATCGTCGGGAAGCTGGAGAAGGACCGGCCCGTGGCGCCCGGTCCGCCGTTGAACAGCGTGTCGCCGGTGAAGACGGTGCTCAGCGCGGGCGCGTAAAGGCAGACCGCGCCGGGCGCGTGACCGGGGGTGTGCAGCACGGTCAGCCCGACGCCCGCGACCGTCAGGGTCTGGCCGTCCGTGAGCCAGTCGTCCGGGGAGCGGTCCGGATGGGTCTGCTGCCACAGCGGCAGGTCGTCGGCGTGCAGCAGGATCGGCGCGCCCGTGCGGTCCGCGAGGGCGGGGGCCGCGTCGATGTGGTCGTTGTGCGCGTGGGTGCAGACGATCGCGCGGAGCGTACGGCCGCCCAGCGCGTCGGCGATGGCGTCGGCGTCGTGGGCGGCGTCGATGACGATCGCCTCGTGGTCGTCGCCGACGATCCACACGTTGTTGTCGACGTCCCAGGTGCCGCCGTCGAGCGAGAACGTGCCGGAAGTGACGAGGTGGTCGACGCGGACGCGGGGCACAGTCTCGGACGTGGCCTCGGAATGGGGCTTGGGCTCGGAATGGGGCTTGGGCTCGGCCGCCATCAGAAGACCACCACCGAACGCAGCACGTCGCCCTGGTGCATCCGCTCGAACGCCTTCTCCACGTCCCCGAGCCCGATCGTCTCCGTGACGAACGCGCCGAGGTCGAGCCGCCCCTGCTGGTGCAGGTCGATGAGCATCGGGAAGTCGCGGGAGGGCAGGCAGTCGCCGTACCAGGAGGACTTGAGCGCGCCGCCGCGCCCGAAGACGTCGAGGAGCGGCAGTTCCAGCTTCATGTCGGGCGTCGGGACGCCCACCAGGACGACGGTGCCCGCGAGGTCACGGGCGTAGAAGGCCTGCTCGTACGTCTCGGGGCGGCCGACCGCGTCGATGACGACGTCCGCGCCGAAGCCGCCGGTCAGCTCGCGGATCGCGGCGACGGGGTCGGTGGACTTGGAGTTGACGGCGTGGGTGGCGCCCATCGACTTCGCGGTCTCCAGCTTCCGGTCGTCGATGTCGACGGCGATGATGCGGGCGGCCCCGGCGAGCCGGGCGCCGGCGATGGCGGCGTCCCCGACGCCGCCGCAGCCGATGACGGCGACCGAGTCGCCCCGGCCGACGGCGCCGGTGTTGATGGCGGCGCCGATGCCGGCCATGACGCCGCAGCCGAGCAGCCCGGCGACGGCCGGAGAGACGCTCGGGTCGACCTTGGTGCACTGCCCGGCGGCGACCAGGGTCTTCTCCGCGAACGCGCCGATGCCGAGCGCCGGGGACAGCTCGGTGCCGTCCTTGAGCGTCATCTTCTGCTTGGCGTTGTGGGTGTCGAAGCAGTACTGGGGACGGCCCCGGCGGCAGGCGCGGCACTCGCCGCACACGGCGCGCCAGTTGAGGACGACGAAGTCACCGGGGGCGAGGTCGCCGGCGCCCTCCCCCACGGACTCCACGACGCCGGCCGCCTCGTGTCCGAGGAGGAAGGGGAATTCGTCGTTGATGCCGCCCTGCTTGTAGTGCAGGTCGGTGTGGCACACGCCGCACGCCTGCACCCGCACCACGGCCTCGCCCGGCCCCGGGTCCGGTACCACGATCGTCTCCACCCGGACCGGTTGGTTCTTGCCGGGTGCGATGACTCCGCGTACTTCCTGCGCCATGATCGGCCAGCCCTTCTCTTCGGAAATCTGCACATACCGTACGCGGGCCGGGCGGGTGCGCCCAGCCGCCTCGCACCGCCCGTACGGGCGGTGCCCCGCCCTCGTACCCCATCCGGGCTCTCCGCGCGTAGACAACCCTTGACGGGCTCTTATCCACCCCTTAGTTTCACGCTGCACCTGTACGCACCCTCGTGTGCATCCTCAGCGCCTTCTGGAGACTCCGCGTGGCCCTCAACGCCTTCACTCGCTCATCTACGCGCGTCCGCGTCGCGGCCGTGGCCGTCGCCCTCGCCGCCGGCGGCGGCCTCTTCGCGGCGGGCTCGGCCTCCGCCGACCACTCCGTGCCCCGCTCGGACAAGGAGATCCCGAACCTCACGCAGGTCACCGACAAGATCAAGGCGTACTACGGCGACACGGTGACGCCCTCCGGCGAGCACTACGCCTCCCCGTACAGCAGCTACGCCAAGCAACTGGCGAGCATCGAGAAGAAGGCCGAGCGCCACCTGGACCGCGCGGCGAAGCAGGCGGCGCACGACAACAGCAAGCACGGGAACCACGGGAAGCACAGCAAACCCGCGATCGTGCTCGACCTCGACGACACCACGCTCCTCTCGTACAACTACGAGCTGGAGCAGGGCTTCCACTTCACGCCCGAGTCGCAGGACGAGTACCTCAAGAACAAGGACATGGCGGCCGTCTTCGGCATGCCGGAGCTGGTCAACCGGGCGCAGGCCAAGGGCATCACGGTGTTCTTCGTGACCGGCCGCGACGAGCACCAGCGCGAGTGGAGCGCCCGCAACCTCAAGAACGCCGGCTACCGGGCGGCCGCGGACACCGCGCACCTCTACCTTCAGAACAAGAAGACGCCGCCCGCGTACCTGCCGTGCGGCTCGACGTGCACGACCGTCGAGTACAAGGCGGGCACGCGCAAGCACATCGAGTCCCAGGGCTACACCATCGTCGCCAACTTCGGCGACCAGTACAGCGACCTGTCCGGCGGCTACGCGCAGAAGTCCGTCAAGCTCCCGAACCCGATGTACTACCTGCCCTGACCCCGCTTGGGCAGCGGAACCCGCATCAGGTCCCGGGCGACGGTGAGCTCCCCGCCGAACCCCGCCGCCCGGGCCTGGCGCTCGAACTCCGACGGGTCCGCGTACCGCTGCGAGAAGTGCGTCAGCACCAGATGCCGTACGCCCGCCCCGGCCGCGACGCGCGCGGCCTGGGCCGCCGTCAGGTGCCCGTGCTCGACGGCGAGCCCCTCGTCCTCGTCGAGGAAGGTCGACTCGATCACCAGCATGTCGCAGCCCTCGGCGAGCTCGTACACGCCCTCGCACAGCCGCGTGTCCATCACGAAGGCGAACCGCTGCCCGCGCCGCACCTCGCTCACCTCGTCGAGCGCGACGCCGTTCAGGCTCCCCTCCCGGTGCAGCCGCCCCACGTCCGGCCCGGCGATGCCGCGAGCCGCGAGCCGCTCGGGCAGCATCCGCCGCCCGTCGGGCTCGACGAGGCGGTAGCCGTAGGACTCGACGGGGTGCGAGAGCTTGCGCGCGACCAGCTCGTACGAGGAGGACTCGGCGAGCGTGCCGCCGCTGCCCGATACGGGCTCCTGGACGAGCTGCACGGTCTCGCGGTAGGCGGTCGCGTACCGCAGCCGGTCGAAGAAGCGCTGGCCGCTGCGGGGGTAGTGGGCGACGACGGGGTGCGGCACGCGGTCGAGGTTGATCCGCTGGATGACCCCGGCGAGGCCGAGGGAGTGGTCGCCGTGGAAGTGCGTGACGCACAGCCGGTTGAGGTCGTGCGCCGCTACGCCCGCGCGCAGCATCTGCCGCTGCGTGCCCTCGCCCGGATCGAAGAGGATGCCCTCGCCGTCCCAGCGCAGCAGATAGCCGTTGTGATTGCGGTGCCGGGTCGGCACCTGGCTGGCGGTGCCGAGAACGACGAGTTCACGTACGGACAACGGACCTGCTCCCGGCTATCCGGGGGGCCAGTTGAGGCCGCGCCCGCCGAGCACGTGGGCGTGCGCGTGGAAGACGGTCTGCCCCGCGCCGGCGCCGGTGTTGAAGACGATCCGGTACCCGGTCCCGTCGACCTTCTCCTCCCGCGCGATCTCCCCGGCCTCGCGCAGCACATCGGCGGCGACGGCCGGTTCGGCGGCGGCGAGCGAGGCGGCGTCGGGGTAGTGCGCCTTGGGGATCACCAGGACGTGCGTGGGCGCCTGCGGGTTGATGTCCCGGAACGCCACGGTCGTCTCGCTCTCCCGCACGACGGTCGCCGGCACCTCCTTCGCCACGATCTTGCAGAACAGGCAGTCGGCCTGCGCTTCTCCCGCCACCGGTGGGCTCCTCCCGCATCGTTTGCCGCGCGCGGCCCGCGCGTACGAACCGGATGCTACCGGCCGGGACCGACAGCCCGATGACCGGTGAGGCGGGACGGGTGTCACTTACCGGGGAGGGTGGTGGAGCAACTGTCCGAGGGCCAGGGCTGCGGGGCCCAACTGGACTGACTCGGCCGACTGGTCTCGGGCCCCCCGCCGCCACCGCTGCCGGCAGGAGCGGAGGAAGCGTCCCCGGCACAGGAGCCGAGCACGGTGGAGGTGAAGACGGTCCGGCCGTCGACTTTGGCGGTGAGGTTGCCGCGGACGCAGGCGTCACCGCTGACGCCGGTGACCCGCCCGTAGACGATGATCTTCTTCCCGTCCCGGGTCTGCCCCTGGCAGTCGACCCCGACGGCGGTCACAGGCGGCGGGGACCCTTCGCCCTTCTTCCCCGTCTCCTCGACCTCCCCGGAACAGCCGAGCCACTGCACGGAGACGTGGTTGCGCTCCAGCGCGCGGGTGGCGAGCTGATCGGTGGTAACGGAGACAGCGATGGTGCTGAGCCCACCCGCACTCGGCTCACACCCCACCAACGCCCCCACCCCAACGCCGACCACCGCCACCACCCCGGTCCCCCACAACACCCTGCGACCCCGTAACCACCTGAATGCCCCCATAGAGGACAGACTCCCACCACGGCGACTGCGGTACTAGGGCTTCATCGGCCACTCCTGAGCAGGCGCCCTCCGCACCGCTCCACCCCTGTCACCGACCGTCAGGACCGGCCGTCCGACACCGCCTGACTGAAGACAACGGTCGGCCCATCATCCGTCGCCAGCACCTGGACCTGAAAGCTCCGCGACGGGAAATGCCGCGCAAGGGCGGACTCCCAAGAAAAGGCGAGGACCTGCGCGATATCCTTGAGCGCTTCCTCATCCTCGCCGGACTCACCACAGTCGACGGCGTATCCCACCACGAACCGGTTGAGCAGATCTTCCACCCTGCGCACATCGCCATCCAGCCGCGCATACCACTCTTCGAAATTCCTCGGCTCATACACACGTTCCCAGAGGACGCAGCCCCGCACCTCCACGAACTCCGGGTTCATCAAATGAGCGAAAGCCAGCCACATCCCGACCGTGCAATTCCCCATAAGGAAATCGACCGAGTCGAGCTCACCCGTATATCCGTCGGTCCAGGATTTGATCTCGGGATGTGTTTTCGGATCCACGGGTTCCCCTATCAGTGGCCGGTGGGAATTTCGTCCGGTCGAGCCGGCCTCGTCTCGCCCCAATTGTAGTATATCTTGCCGGTCTTCGGATTTACGTGCTTTTCCATCGGCACCACATGAGGCGGCGCAATTCCGTTGTGCACGGCAGAATCTGGGTCTATGTCCACTCGCTTGGCCATCGCCCCATCGGAATCATAGACGGCATAGGCGGTTACGCTTCCGTCCTGCTTACGCCGAACCAAGGTCTCATTCGGCTGGGACGTCTTCGGGAAGCGCCCTTGGTGCGGCGTCGCGCCGGAAAGATCCAGAGTGCCGCAGCCCAGCCCGAGCACGTCCGAGAGCGTCAGCGGATTATCCACGTAGCGATAATGGTTCGGTGCAGGATCAAGGCCCAGCGGATCCGGGCTGACGTAGCTCGCGATTTCCGGGTCGTAGTAACGAAAATAGTTGTAGTGGAGGTCCGCTTCCGCATCCGCGTACTGACCCGGGAATCGGAGAGGGCAGGTGGCGGTACTGGTGTCCGTCGGGGCCGGTGAGTCGGCACCCCAAAGTGCCGTGCGATGCTGCCAGGCCACCTCGCCCGCAGGCGTGACCAACTCCATGGGGGTACCGACCAGGTCGGTGATGATCGCGTGGAACTGAGTGGCCTCACCCGGGTCGGAGAGTTCCGCGTACTTGGTTATCAGAGACTCGCCCGCCGTACGGTTCAAGGGACGGCGATCCGTTTGCGTCAGGGGGCAGTGAGTATGCGGGGCGTAGTCCCACGTGACGGCTCGGCCATCGGGCGATATCTGTTCGGCCAGGCGGCTCTCATCCCATGTGAAATGCGTTCCTTCCGCCACGGCCCCCGTATCCGATAGGCGCTGCTTCGCTATTCGACGTCCCAGCGGATCGTACGCATAGCGCCAGCGCTCGCCTCCCGGCGTCACCAACTCCGTCAAGCGGTCCTCCGCGCTCCACGCGTACGTCCACGTTCTCGTCTGGCCGTTGAGGAGTTTGCGGGTCTTGCGGGTCCGGCGTCCCTGGGCGTCGTATTCGTACCGCGTGCGGCCCGCCCGCCGAATCAAGGCCCCACTGAATTCCCGCTCACCTGAGGACCCGTGCGCCGGGGCCTCGCCTCGCGTCAGGTTGCCGACACCGTCGTAAGCGTAGCACTCCGTCCAACCATGAGCGCTTACACCCGTTATCCGGCCGACTGCGTCGAGGTCGAAGCGGCGTGTGCCAGAGGTGAGTTCGCGAATTTCAGTGAGATAGCCGTCCGGGCGGTAGGCGTAGGCGCGGTGTTGCAGAAGATCGTTCGCTTGCGTACCGCAGATTGTCTGTGTGGTCAGGCGGTCACTCTTGTCCCAGGTCTGCCGCAGGATCGAGCCGCCCGCCAGGGACCGTTCCGTCTCCCTCCCCGCCGCGTCGCGCGTGAAGGCCAACGCACCCGCGTCCGAGCGCAGTTCGGTTGGGTTGCCCTCCGCGTCGTACGCCCACTCCGACGCCATTCCCGACGGGGTGACCCGAAGCAGGCGGTGGCCCAACGCGTCGTATTCATACGTCGTCGCCCGGCCGTTGACGCTCTCCCTCAGCACACGCCCCAGCGCATCCCGTTCCATGACCAGTTCCGTGTCCGCGTTCGCCGCCCTGACCAAGCGACCCGCGGCGTCGTGCTCATACACAACCGTCGCACCCCCGTCGCCGCGCTGCTCCACCACCCTCCGCAGCGCATCCCGCTCGAAGCGCAGCCTCTCCCCCGCCCCGTTCGTGCGCGCGACCACGTCACCCGCCGCGTCATGCTCGTACGTCAGCGTCCGGCCGTCGAAGTCCGTCTCCGACGCCAGGCGGCCCGCCGGGTCGTACTCATAGCTCCAGGTCAGCCCCTGCGGGTTCGTCACCCCCGTCAGCCGCAGCTCCGTGTCGTACGCGAAGGCGTACACCGCGCCGTCCGGGTCCGTACGCGTCGCCGGGACGTCGAAATGCGTGGACGTCTGACGCGTGACGTTCCCCGCAGCATCCGTATACGTGAGGAGGTTGCCCTCCCCGTCCCACTCCCAGGTCTCCCGCGCCCCGTCCGGCAGCTCCCGCCAGCGCGGCTTGCCTTCCGTCGTCCACCCCATCCGCGTCGTGTGCCCCAGGGGGTCGGTCGTCTCGACGACACGGCCGCAGGCGTCCCGGCGGACCGTGGTCGTGTGGCCCAGCGCATCGGTGACGGCCGCGGGGAGCCCTGCCGCGTCGACGGTCACACGGCGGGTGTGCCCGAGCGGGTCCGTGACCGCGATCAAGTGGCCGGCGTCGTCGTACGCGTAGCGCGTCTCCGCGCCCATGGGGTCGACTGTGGCCGTGAGGTTTCCGCGCTCGTCGTACGCATGCCGCCACACCGCGCCGCCCGGCTCGACGACCTCCACCGGCCGGCCGAGCCCGTTGTACGTGGCGCGTCCCGCCGAGCCGTCCGGCAGGATCACTTCGGTCAGGTTCCCGAGCGCGTCGTACGCGTAGCGCGTCGTACGGCCCAACGGGTCCGTCACGGCGGTGCGCAAGTCGCCCCGGTCGTTCCACTCGGTGCGGGTGACATGGCCCAGCGGGTCGGTCTCCGATGTCACTTGACCGTCCGCGTTGTACCGGTGGGCGGTACGCCGGCCCAGCGAATCGGTGTACACCGTCGTGTGCGCGTCATCGTCGTACGCGAGCGTGCCCGAGAGGACTCCGTCGCTCCCCTCCGTCCGCACCACCCGGCCCCGGGCGTCGTAGACGTACGCGAAGGACGTTCCGTTCCGGTCCGTCCAGGAGGTGACGCGCCCCGCCTCGTCGTACGTGAAACGGAGCGGCTTGCCGCTGGAGTTGACGACCTCGGTCAGGTTGCCCGCCGCGTCGTAGCCGTAACGCACCACCACCGTACCGCCGTTACGGAGACTACCGTCGGCATCGCCGCGCGGCTCCCCCGCATAGCGCGACGGCGCCTCCTCCAGCAGTCGCAGCGCGGTGATCCGCGGCCCCTGCGTATCGACGGCCAGGTAGTAGCCACCGCTGTGGCGGATTCCGGTCGGGACACCCTCGGCCGTGCGCTCCACGTCCATACGCGCGCCATTGCGGTCACGCCGGCTCTCCAACGGCAGTTCCACCGTGCCCGGTTCGGAGGTGGGCCGGGAATGGCCGAAGGTGCGGACGACCCCCGTACCGGGATCGGTGATGGTCACGGTCCCATCCGGCCTCCCGTCCCACTCCAGCGGCCAGCGCGCGCCCTTCACCGGCAGCACCGGCTCCTGGGGACGCGGCACCGGATACACCAGTCGCATTCCGTCCGCCGCCGCGAACACCACCCCCTGCGCGTCGAGCTGAATACGCTCGTCCAGCGTCGAGGCCCATGCCGGGCCGAAACACACTCCCGCCCGATACGACGACAGGTGCGTCCGCTCGAAGACCAACGGCAAGTCGGCAGGCAATACGAGGTCGGTCTGCATCATCAGCATGTCGCCCGACGCGACATCGATCGGCTCCCCGACACACGGCATTTCCTTGCCCCGCCGGCACGCCTGCCCCAGCTTGATCACATTCCGGCGCAGCAGTTCAATGCCCTTGCCGACCGGCTGCGGCAAGCGGAACAGCTCCCCGTTGGGAGGCATTCTGGAAAGACCCGCCGCCCCGCCTCCGAACACGCCCCCGTAGAGCATGCCGCTGTTCGCGGCGTCGTTGATCTCCGTGAGGCTGATCCCGCTCTGGTCACCTCGGAGTATCTTGACCGGCTGCGCGACGGCCAGGTCGAGCGCCACCGTCTCCACGCCGCCGAAGGCCGCGCCCACCAGAGCGTTCGCGGCGATCTCCTCCGCGGCCGTCACGATGGCCAGTTCGAGTTCGCTGCCGAGCCCGAGGATTCCCTCTACGGCCAGTGCCGCGGGAATGTCCGACAGCCCGCCGGTGAACCACGTCGCCGCGGCCCCCGCCACGATGACCGCGGCACTGGCCTCGATCGACGTCCACAACTTGTGCCTGGCGTCATCGATCCGACGGGCGAGCTCGTCCAGGCCGTCGGCCATATCCCGAGACGCCTTGGCGAGGTCGTGCAGCCAGCCCGCGCCGCCGTCCTTGGCATAGCGCGACCAGAAGACCTCGAAGGCGTCGATCGCCTCGCCCTTGTTGTTGTGGATAAGGGAAGACGCCGCGTGGTGCACCGGCGTATGCACATCGTCGACGCGGCCGGCGAAAGTCCGCCACGCCTTGGCCGCTTCCCGCAGCTTTCCCGGATCTCCGGCCGGCCAATGCAGACCCAGGTGTTCGAGAATCCCCTTGGCCTTCTCGGCGGCGCTCACCGGCCGCCCTTGCCCGGCCCGGCCTTCTCCTTGGTGAAGATGCCCGCGATCGCCTCGTCATTGTCGACATGACCGTCCGCCATATCGCTCAGCGCCTCATGGACACTGACGAGTCCCAGCACCAGAATGCCCGCCGAACTCTCCATCGACCGGACATTGGCGAGATAGTCCGTCCCGAACTTCTTCGCGTCCTCGCCCCACGGCTCCCCCAGCCCGTCCAAGATGGTGATCAGTTCGGTCAGCGCCGAACTCAGCTCCTTGCCCTGCCGCTTGAAGACCGGCGCCACCGACTTGATGTCCGCCGTCTTGATGTCCAGGACCTTGCCACTGTCGTGCCCGTCGCCCATCGCACGCCTCCCCCGCTGCCCGCCCCCGCGCAAAGTTCCACCCTAGGAAGCGGAGACCACGGCTCGCCCAACGCGACGCAATGCCAGGGCAAAAGAACATGGCTCGGGGAGGGAGCACGCCATTTCCGTTGCGAGCAAATGCCATAAACAGGCATACGGGGCTGAGCCGGCGGTCTCGCATCCGCTACCGTTCACCCTTCGACAGCCGACGATCACCATCGTTTCACCATCGTTTCCGGGGGGAACTTCCTTGATCACCCTGCCGCCCTTGGGCGACCCGATCAAACCGAACCGCCGCAAGATAGTCCGGAACAGAATCATCTTCGGGCTGTTCGTCGCCGCGCTCGCCGCCTCCTTCGCCGTGAACGGGTTCACCGGCAAGGACGATGCGGAGGACATCCAGGCTGGCGACTGCTTCGAGAACACGGGCACCAAAAAGCAGCCGCAGATCAAGAAACACGACTGCGGGGACGCGCACGCCGCCTACAAGGTGCTGAAGCGGGACGACGAATCCGTCACCGAGATCTCATGCTGGGATGTGAAGGGGACCACCGGAACGCTCACGGCGGCCGGGGCCAAGGACTTCGTCGTGTGCTTCGAGGACAACCCGGAGAAAGGCAGCGGGCACAGCGGGGGCTGAGCACCCGCACCGCGTTGCGGCCTCTTCGCGGAGCGGGCCGTCAGGCCCAACGCCCCGTCCGTCCCAGCAGCAGCGCCGTCGCCGCTGTGCCCGCCGTGGAGGTGCGGAGCACGCTCGGGCCCAGGCGGTACGGTTTCGCGCCCGTGTCCGCGAAGGCGGTCAACTCGTCCGGGGACACGCCGCCTTCGGGGCCGACGATCAGGACGAGGTCGCCGGCCGCCGGGAGGGGGGAGGTGGCCAGGGGGTCGCTGCCCTCCTCGTGGAGGACCGCGGCGAACGCGGCGTCCGCCAGCAGGGCCGCCACCTGACGCGTCGTCATGAGGTCGGAGACCTGCGGGAATCGCAGGCGGCGGGACTGCTTGCCCGCCTCGCGGGCCGTGGCGCGCCACTTGCCCAGGGCCTTGAGGCCGCGGTCGCCCTTCCACTGCGTGACGCAGCGCGAAGCCGACCAGGGGACGATGGCGTCCACGCCCGTCTCCGTCATCGTCTCCACCGCCAGTTCCCCGCGGTCGCCCTTGGGGAGGGCCTGGACGACGGTGATGCGGGGCCGCGGGGCCGGTTCCGTACGGACCTCCGTGACGGACACCTCCAGGCGGTCCTTGCCCTCCAGCGCGGCCACCGTGCCGTACGCGCCGACGCCCTCGCCGTCCGTGAGGGTGACCTCCTCGCCCACCCGCAGGCGGCGGACCGAGACCGCGTGCCGGCCTTCGGGGCCGGTGAGAGCGACGACGGAGCCCGCCTCCGCCCCCGCCAGCGAGTCGGCCAGGAACACCGGCGCCGTCATACGACCTCTCCTTGCGAACGCGAACTGTGCGAGCCGTGCTGCCCGTGTGCCGCGTGCGTCCCCTGCGACGCATGCCGCCCGCTCGAACCCACCGGTCCGCCCGCGTCGGCCGAACCGATCATCTCCTCCACCAACGCCCCCCGCGCCGACTGAAGTTCGGCCGTCAGCACCTCCACCAGCTGGCCCGCCGGCAGCTCCCGCGCCAGGCGGTGGCCCTGGCCCGCCCACAGGTTCATGCCCTGCGGGTCGCCCGCCTTCGCCGCGGCCTTGCGCAGGCCCGCGGTGAGGAAGTGGAGCTGCGGGTAAGCGGCCGGGGCGTACGGGCCGTGTTCGCGCATGAAGCGGTTGACGAGGGCGCGGGCGGGGCGGCCGGAGAAGGCGCGGGTGAGTTCGGTGCGTACGAACACCGGGTCGGTCAGCGCGCGCTTGTGGAGCGTGTGGGCGCCGGACTCCGGACAGACCAGGAAGGCCGTGCCGAGCTGGGCGGCGACCGCGCCCGCGGCGAGCACCGAGGCGATCTGGGCGCCGCGCATCAGGCCGCCCGCGGCGATGATCGGTATCTGCACGGTCTCCCGGACCTGGGTGATCAGCGCGAGGAGCCCCAGGCCCGCGCCCGTACCGTCGGCGTGCGGGTCGTCCCGGTGGGTGCTCTGGTGGCCGCCGGCCTCGATGCCCTGGACGCAGACGGCGTCGGCCCCCGACCACTGGGCGGCCTGCGCCTCGGCGGCCGAGGTCGCGGTGACGACCGTCGCCGTACCGACCTTGGCGAATGTCTCGAAGACCGCGCGCGAGGGGCAGCCGAAGGTGAAGGAGACGGCGGGGACGGGATCGTCGGCGAGGATCGCCAGCTTGGCGTCGTACGCGTCGTCGCCGACGCAGTCCGTGTCCCCGAGCGGCGTCTCGTACCAGGCGGCCTCGCCCGCGAGCTGCTCGCGGTAGACCTCGACCGCCGCCGGGTCCGCCACGGAGGGCTGCGGCATGAAGAGGTTCACGCCGAAGGGCCGGTCGGTGAGGCTGCGGATCTGCTTGATCTCCTCGTACATCGCCTCCGGCGTCTTGTAGCCGGCGGCGAGGAAGCCGAGACCGCCCGCTTCGCTCACGGCAGCGGCCAATACGGGAGTGGAAGCACCGCCCGCCATGGGGGCCTGCACGATCGGGTATCGGTAAAGATCGGTCAGAGCACAGGGCATGACCACATAGTGTCACGCCCTCCACGATGATTCGTCATCGACGGGTATGCCCCACCATTGCGCGACCATTCCGCCTCAACGGCCGCCAGGAGCGTTCTCCTGACGGCCGTCGGGCGGGCGCTCGGGCGGACCGCTGAGCAGGGTTGGGCAGACATTGAGCGGAATTCCGCACAGTCCGCCCGGCCGTCACCGGCCGCTGAATCCGCACAGCCCGACCGGTCTTCACCGGCCGCTGGATGCCGCACAGCCCAACCCGCCGTCACCGGCCGCTGGACGCGCACAGCCCTACCGCCGTCACCGGCCGTTGAAAGCGTCCTTCAGCCGCGAGAACAGTCCCTGCTGCCCCGGCTTGAACTCGCCCGTGGGCCGCTCCTCGCCCCGCAGCTTCGCGAGCTGCCGCATCAGGTCCTCCTGCTGCGGGTCCAGCTTGCTGGGCGTCAGCACCTCGACATGCACGATGAGGTCCCCGCGCCCGCCGCCCCGCAGATGCGTGACGCCGCGCTGGTGCAGCGGGATCGACTGGCCGGACTGGGTGCCGGGCCGGATGTCGACTTCCTCCATCCCGTCGAGCGTCTCCAGCGGCACCTTCGTGCCCAGGGACGCCGCGGTCATCGGGATGGTGACCGTGCAGTGCAGATCGTCGCCGCGCCGCTGGAAGACCGGGTGCGGGTTCTCGTGGATCTCCACGTACAGGTCGCCGGCCGGGCCGCCGCCGGGGCCGACCTCGCCCTCGCCCGCGAGCTGGATGCGGGTGCCCTTGTCGACGCCCGCCGGGATCTTGACCGTGAGGGTGCGGCGGGAGCGTACGCGCCCGTCGCCCGCGCACTCCGGGCACGGGGTCGGCACCACGGTGCCGAAGCCCTGGCACTGCGGGCACGGCCGCGAGGTCATGACCTGGCCGAGGAAGGACCGGGTGACCTGCGAGACCTCGCCGCGGCCGCGGCACATGTCGCAGGTCTGGGCGGACGTGCCCGGGGCCGCGCCCTCGCCGCTGCAGGTCGCGCAGACGATCGCCGTGTCGACCTGGATGTCCTTCGTGGTGCCGAACGCGGCCTCGTTCAGGTCGATGTCGAGCCGGATCATGGCGTCCTGGCCGCGCCGGGTGCGCGACCGCGGGCCGCGCTGCGACGACTGCCCGAAGAAAGCGTCCATGATGTCGGAGAAGTTGCCGAAGCCAGCGCCGAAGCCGCCGGCGCCGCCTCCGCCCGCCGACTGCGAGAGCGGGTCGCCGCCGAGGTCGTAGACCTGCTTCTTCTGCGGGTCCGACAGCACCTCGTAAGCGGCGTTGATCTCCTTGAACCGCTCCTGGGTCTTCGGATCCGGGTTCACATCCGGGTGCAGCTCACGCGCCAGTCTCCGGAAGGCCTTCTTGATCTCGTCCTGCGAGGCGTCCCGCCGTACGCCGAGGACCGCGTAGTAGTCCGTGGCCACTTACGACTCCGCCAGGATCTGTCCGACGTAACGTGCCACTGCGCGTACCGCTCCCATCGTTCCGGGGTAGTCCATGCGGGTCGGTCCGACCACGCCGAGTTTGGCGACTGCCTCGTCGCCCGAACCGTAGCCGACGGCGACGACCGATGTGGACGTCAGCCCTTCATGAGCATTCTCATGCCCGATTCGTACAGTCATGCCGGAATCCTTGGCCTCGCCGAGCAGCTTGAGGAGCACGACCTGCTCCTCCAGCGCCTCCAGCACCGGCCGGATCACCAACGGGAAATCATGCCCGAATCGAGTCAGGTTGGAGGTGCCGCCGATCATCAGCCGCTCCTCGGTCTCCTCGACCAGGGTCTCCAGCAGAGTCGCCAGGACCGTCGAAACGGTTCCTCTGTCCTCCGCTTCGAAGGATTCCGGGAGGTCCTGCACCAGCTGCGGAACATCCGCGAACCGGCGTCCGACCACCCGGCTGTTGAGCCGCGCCCGCAGATCCGCGAGCGCCGTCTCGCCGAACGGCGACGGGCAGTCGACCATACGCTGTTCGACCCGCCCGGTGTCCGTGATCAGTACGAGCATGACACGGGCCGGGGCCAGTGAGAGCAGCTCCACATGGCGCACGGTCGAGCGCGTCAGCGACGGGTACTGCACCACGGCGACCTGCCGGGTCAGCTGCGCGAGCAGCCGGACCGTGCGCCCCACCACGTCGTCGAGGTCGACGGCACCGTCCATGAAGTTCTGGATGGCCCGCCGCTCCGGCGTCGACAGCGGCTTGACGCCCGCCAGCTTGTCCACGAAGAGCCGGTAGCCCTTGTCGGTCGGGATGCGGCCCGCGCTCGTATGGGGCTGGGCGATGAAGCCCTCGTCCTCCAGCGCGGCCATGTCGTTGCGCACCGTGGCCGGGGAGACGCCCAGCTGATGCCGCTCGGTGAGCGCCTTGGAGCCGACCGGCTCCTCCGTGCCCACATAGTCCTGGACGATGGCGCGCAGCACTTCAAGCCTGCGTTCGTTCAGCATCGCGCACACCTCCCGTCCAGCCGTCCACCGGGGACTTTCCCCTGTCTCTCACTCGGCACCCACTTGGCACTCCATGGTCACGAGTGCCAGCCACCCTCAGCCAGTGTACGGCCGGGTGCCACGACCAGGGCAAGGGCGGGCCCGTCGGCTGGACGGGTCCGACAGGCAACCGTATCGCGCTCTCGCCGGACCCTGCCCGCGAACTCCCGTCGCCCGCCCGCGGTGCGGACCGGCGGCTTGGGCGCGCGCCGGGCGCCTCGGAGCGGGCGGGAGTCCGACCGCAGGGTCTAGCGTCTGGGTATGGAGAGCAGTTGGGAAGAGGCGCACTGGGAAACGCTCGCGCCGGGGGTGGTGCGGCGCAGGCTGCCGGGCTGGGACTGCACGGTGGGGGCCGTGCTCGGCGATACGGGCGTACTGGTCGTCGACACCGGGTCGACGCTGCGCGAGGGCGCGGAGATCCGCCGCGAGGTGCGGCGGCTCTTCGGCCGTCCCGTGACGCATATCGCTCTGACGCATCCGCACTTCGATCATGTGCTGGGCACGGCGGCCTTCGCCGGGGTCCAGGTGTACGGCGCGGTGGGGCTCGATGATCACCTCGCGGGCGCGAAGGACGCGCTGCGGCAGGACGCGGTACGGCACGGGGTGGCCGCCTCCGCCGCCGCGGAAGCCGCCGACCTGCTCGTACGCCCGCACCACACCGTCAGCGGCGAGCTGACGCTCGACCTCGGCGGCCGGCAGGTGCTGCTCGCCAACGTCGGACCGGGCCATTCCGCGCACGATCTGGCGGTGTGCGTGCTGGGCCCGCCGGAGATCGTCTTCTGCGGCGACCTGGTCGAGGAGTCCGGCGAACCGCAGGCCGGATCGGACGCCCTGCCCCGGCAGTGGCCGGCCGCCCTCGGCCGGCTGCTGGCGCTCGGCGGCGATGACGCGGTGTACGTGCCGGGTCACGGAGCCGTGGTGGATGCCCGGTTCGTACGTGATCAACGCGACGCTCTGGCGGCCCGCTTCGGCGTGTCGTGACGCGCGCCCGGTCACTTTTTCTATCGTCTGGCGGATGCGCAGCAGAGAGTACGGCCCCGACCTGACACCCCCGTGGAAGAAGACCGCGCCCGCGCCCGAGGTGCCGGCCGATCCCGACCTCGTCGTCGAGGAGGTCGCCACGGGCTTCTGCGGCGCGGTGATCCGGTGCGAGAAGACGGCCCAGGGGCCGACCGTCACCCTGGAGGACCGGTTCGGCAAGCACCGGGTCTTCCCGATGGAGCCGCGCGGGTTCCTGCTGGAGGGGCGCGTCGTCACGCTCGTACGGCCGCAGCAGCGGGCCGCGCGGGGCCCGGCCCGTACGGCCTCCGGGTCGGTGGCCGTCCCGGGCGCGCGGGCGCGCGTGGCCCGCGCGGGCCGCATCTATGTCGAGGGCCGCCACGACGCCGAGCTGGTCGAACGCGTCTGGGGCGACGATCTGCGCATCGAGGGCGTCGTCGTCGAGTACCTGGAGGGGATCGACGACCTGCCCGCCATCGTCCGCGACTTCTCCCCCGCGCCGGACGCCCGGCTCGGCGTGCTCGTCGACCACCTGGTGCCGGGCTCCAAGGAGTCCCGGATCGCGGCGGAGGTCACGGATGCGAACGTTCTCGTGGTCGGCCACCCCTATATCGACGTCTGGGAGGCCGTGAAGCCGGCCTCCGTCGGCATCGCCGGCTGGCCGTCGGTCCCGCACGGCCAGGACTGGAAGAAGGGCGTCTGCCGGTCGCTGGGCTGGCCGGAGAACACGGGCGCCGCGTGGCAGCACATCCTCGGCGGGGTGCGCAGCTACAAGGACGTGGAGCCGGCGCTGCTGGGCCGCGTCGAGGAGTTGATCGACTTCGTCACGGGGTAGCGGGGGCGCCGCGCTCCTCAGGCCCCTCAAGGCCGGGGAGCCCCTCAGTCCACCAGGTCCCGCACCACCGCGTCCGCCAGCAGCCGGCCGCGCAGCGTGAGGACGGCCCGGCCGCGCTCGTACGGGGCGGGCTCCAGCAGTCCGTCCGCGAGCGCGCGGGCGGCGGCGCGGGCCCCCGCCGGGGCGAGGAGGTCCAGGGGGCAGCCCTCGCTCAGCCGCAGTTCCAGCAGGATCCGCTCCACGCGGCGGTCCTCCGCCGACAGGAGCTCGCGGCCCGCGCCGGGCGACCGGCCGTCGCTGAGCGCCTGGGCGTACGCGCCGGGGTGCTTGGCGTTCCACCAGCGCACGCCGCCCACGTGGCTGTGCGCGCCCGGGCCCGCGCCCCACCAGTCGGCGCCGCGCCAGTACAGCTCGTTGTGGCGGCAGCGGCCGGCTTGCGTGGTGGCCCAGTTCGACACCTCGTACCAGCGGAAACCCGCGCCCGACAGTGCCTCCTCCGTCATCAGGTAGCGGTCCGCGTGCACGTCGTCGTCGGTCATCGGGACCTCGCCGCGGCGAATGCGGCGGGCGAGCTGGGTGCCCTCCTCGACGATCAGCGCGTACGCGGAGACGTGGTCGGGGCCGGCCCCGATCGCGGCCTCCAGCGACGCCTTCCAGTCCGCGTCGCTCTCCCCCGGCGTGCCGTAGATCAGGTCCAGGTTCACGTGCTCGAACCCGGCGGCGCGCGCCTCGGCCACACACGCCTCGGGCCGGCCGGGTGTGTGCGTACGGTCGAGGATCTTCAGTACGTGCTGCCGCGCGCTTTGCATTCCGAACGAGACGCGCGTGAAGCCGCCGGCCCGCAGCTCCGCCAGATATGCCGGGTTCACGGACTCCGGGTTGGCCTCCGTGGTGATCTCCGCGCCGTCCGCGAGCCCGAACTCGTCCCGGATCGCGGCGAGCATGCGCACCAGGTCCGCCGCGGGCAGCAGGGTGGGGGTGCCGCCGCCGACGAATACGGTCTCCACGGGGCGGGGGTCGTCGCCCAGGACCTTCCGGGCCAGCCGGATCTCGTGCGCCAGCGTCTCGGCGTAGTTGTCGCGCGAGGCGAGGGCCCCGCCGGAGCCGCGCAGCTCACTGGCCGTGTAGGTGTTGAAGTCGCAGTAGCCGCACCGCGTGGCGCAGTACGGAACGTGCAGGTAGAACCCCAGCGGCCGGTCCGCCGCCCCGGTCAGGGCGTGCGGGGGCAGCGCCCCGTCGTCGGGCACGGGCTCACCATCGGGCAGTACGGAAGGCATGGGCTCCATTGTCCGGCATCGGCGCCGGGCGCCGTCCGGAACCGGAACCGGCCGCCCCGCGCCCGGCTCCGCAAGCCTCTTCGGGCCCCGCTACCGCAGCCTCTTCGGGCCCCGCTACCGCGCCCGCAGCACCAGCAGCGCCAGGTCGTCGTCCGGCGCGCTCGCCCCGAAATCGTGGACCGCCCGCCGGATGCGCTCGGCGACGCCGCCCGCGCTCAGCCCGGCACACCCCTTCAGCGCCGCCGCCAACCCGTCATCGTCGTCGAACAGCTCCACCGTGTCCGGCCCGCGCCGGTGCTCCGTCACCCCGTCCGTCACGCACAGCAGGGTGTCGCCGGGATCGAGGTCAAAGGTTTCGCTCGTATAGGTGGAGCTCTCCGCCACCCCGAGCAGCATCTGGGAGCCGGCGGCGGGCCGGACCGTTCCGTCGGGACTGAGCAGCAGGGGCGGCGGGTGGCCGGCGCTGGCGAGGGTGCAGCGGACGCCCTTGCCGGGCCCCAGCGGGACCAGCGCGCCGTAGACGAGGGACAGGAAGCGCGGGGAACCGTTGTCCGATCCGTCGTCTTCCGGCGGTTCGACGGGCACGCCGGGTCCGCTCTCCGTCGCCGCCGCCACGGCCCCCACGGCGCCGACGACCCCCTCGACCGCGTCCTCGCCGAGCATCCGGTTGATCCGGTCGAGCACCTCGCCGACCCCGTACCCCTCCTTCGCCAGGGACCGCATCCACGGCCGCACCATGCCGGTGACCACGGCCGCCTCCGGGCCGCTGCCGCACACGTCGCCGAGCGCGAAGCACCAGCGGCCGTCGCCGCCCGCGAAGAGGTCGTAGAAGTCGCCGCCCGCGCAGGTGTCGCCGCGCGGTTCGTAGACGATGGCGTGCTCGATGCCGGGGATTTCGGCGAGGCTCCGGGGCAGCAGCCCGCGCTGGAGGACCTGGCTGATGGTGAGCTGCCGGGTGTACTGCCGGGCGGAGGCGAGGGCGAGCGCGACGCGGCGCGCGAAGTCCTCGATGAGGCCGACGACTTCGTCGGGGGTGCGGGTCAGTCCGGCCCGGCCGAGCAGTATCGTGCCGACGCCGCGGCCCCCGGCGACGAGCCGGCAGGCGAGGGCGGTGCCGCCGGGTCCGTACGCGCCGGGTTCGCCGGGCCAGGGCCAGGAGACGGCGCTGCCGAGGGCGGCGGCGGGCGGCCGGGGCGGGTCCTTCTCCAGGGTGAGCCGCAGCGTCTCGATGCGACTCTCGCTGGTGTGCCAGACGCGGGACAGGCGCGGCACATGGCCGTCGGTGTCGAGCCAGACCGCGCACCAGTCGGCGAGCCGGGGCACGAGGAGCTGGGTCGCGAGGGAGGCCACCAAGTCCTCGTCGAACTGCCCGGCGAGCAGCTCGGACGCCTCGGCGAGGAACGAGAGCGCGCCGTGGCTGATCCAGTCCGGGTCGGCGGGGCAGTCGCCCGCGCGCCGCGGGGCGGGGGCGAGGATCTCGGCGACGCGCAGGTCGCGCAGGAGCGCCTGGTCGCCGGCGGTGGCGGCCTCGGGCGGCGGCTGGGCGCCGGGCACGACGGGCAGCCGGAACCAGACGGTCTTGCTCGTGCGGTGGTACGTCGTGCCCCAGGATTCGGCGCACTCGGCGACCAGCCGCAGGCCGTGGCCGGAGCGCGGCAGTTCGTCGTCGATGTCGCACGGCGGCCGGGCCCGGAGCACGCGGGCGGGGTGGTAGTCCGTGACCTCGACGCACAGGAAGGCCAGCCGCCCGTCGCCGGTCCCGCCGTCGAGCGCACAGCGCAGTTCGACGGAGGTGCCCGCGTGCACCACCGCGTTGGTCACCAGCTCGCTCACCAGCAGGACGGCGTCCTCGGTGAGCCGGTCGGCGACCCCGCGCACCGCGGGGAGGGCGAGGGCGGTCCACTCGGCGACCGCGGCCCGTACGAACTGGCGGGCCGCCAGGGGCGCGAGGGAGTTGCCGGGCAGGCGCGTGCGGGCCGTCGGCGCGACGCGGGCGGCGGCGGCCGGGCCGGGCTCGCTCAAGCCGGGTCCGCCCGGACCGGTCCCGTCGAGCACGGGGTCGTGCAGTACGGGGGCGTCCAGCACCGGCTCGTCCAGTACGGGGTCATGCGGTACGGGGTCGCTCGGTACGGGCTCGGCCTGGCTGGATCCGGCCGTCTCGCTGTGTCCGGGAACGGCGCGTGAATGGACCCCGTGCGGCTCCGCCGCACCCCATTGAACAGAAGATGATGTACCCACCGGGTAGCTCCTGACCAGTTCCGGCATAGTGCCGTTTCCGACACCGACAGAGTGACAGACTGACCACGCTCATATGCACCGAGTTACGTAAGTGGGTCGCCATGAGTGGAGAAACCGCAGCTCCGACGGCATTCGCCGGCTCGGGGGACACGCAGGACCAGTGGGTACGAGCCGCCGAACTGCGCCCGTTGCTGAGCGCTCTGACCGCTCTGAGCGACGGCGACTTCCGGGTGCGGATGTCGGGCGCGCAGAGCGGCGTGCTGGCGGAACTGGCCGCCGCGTTCAATCAGGTAGTGGCTCGTAATGAACACTTCTCCGACGAACTGACGCGGGTGCGCAGGGAAGTGGTACGGCAGGGCCGGCTGGACGAGCGGGTGGAGCCGAGCCCGGGGCAGGGCCACTGGGCGATGAGCGTGCAGGCCACGAATGTCCTCATCGACGCCCTCGTCACCCCGGCGGCGAACGCCACGCGCGTGCTGGACGCGGTCGCGGGCGGCGACCTCACGCAGCGCGTGGACCTGCACGACGGCAACCGCCCGCTCCGCGGCGACCTGCGGCGGCTGGGCCGCGCGGTCAACAAGATGGTGGACCAGCTGTCGCTGTTCACCGGCGAGGTGACGCGGGTGGCCCGCGAGGTCGGCACCGAGGGGCGGCTGGGCGGCAGGGCCAAGGTGGCGGGTCTGTCGGGGAGTTGGCGGGACGTCACCGAGGCGGTCAACACGATGGCGGCGCGGCTGACCGCGCAGGTCCGGGACATCGCGGTGGTGACCACGGCGGTGGCGCGCGGTGATCTGACGCGGCAGGTCACGATCGAGGCGACCGGTGAGCTGCTGGAGCTCAAGCTGACCGTGAACACGATGGTGGACCAGCTCTCGGCCTTCGCCGACGAGGTGACGCGGGTGGCCCGCGAGGTCGGCACCGAGGGGCAGTTGGGCGGCCGGGCGCAGGTGCGGGGCGTGTCCGGGGTCTGGAAGGACCTGACCGACAACGTCAACTTCATGGCCTCCAACCTGACGTCCCAGGTCCGCAACATCGCCCAGGTCACCACGGCCGTCGCCAACGGCGACCTGTCGCAGAAGATCACGGTGGACGCGAAGGGGGAAATCCTCCAGCTCAAGTCCACCGTGAACACGATGGTGGACCAGCTCTCGGCCTTCGCGGACGAGGTCACCCGCGTCGCCCGCGAAGTCGGTACGGACGGCAGACTCGGCGGCCGGGCCCAGGTGCGGGGCGTGTCCGGCGTCTGGAAGGACCTCACCGACAACGTCAACTTCATGGCGGACAACCTCACCACCCAAGTCCGCAACATCGCCCAGGTGGCGACGGCGGTGGCGCAGGGGGACCTCGGCAAGACCATCACGGTGGAGGCCAAGGGCGAGATCCTGGAGCTGAAGTCGACGATCAACACGATGGTGGACCAGCTCTCGGCCTTCGCCGACGAGGTCACCCGCGTCGCCCGCGAAGTCGGCACCGAGGGCAACCTGGGCGGCCAGGCGCAGGTGCGCGGGGTCTCCGGCGTCTGGAAGGACCTCACCGACAACGTCAACTTCATGGCCTCCAACCTGACATCCCAGGTCCGCAACATCGCCCAGGTCACGACGTCGGTGGCCGACGGGGACCTGTCGAAGAAGATCACCGTGGACGCGCGCGGCGAGATCCTGGAGCTGAAGGACACCATCAACACGATGGTCGATCAGCTGCGGGCGTTCGCGGACGAGGTGACCCGCGTGGCCCGCGAGGTCGGCACGGACGGCAGACTCGGCGGTCGGGCGCAGGTGCGGGGCGTGTCCGGCGTCTGGAAGGACCTCACGGACAACGTCAACTTCATGGCGGACAATCTGACGTCGCAGGTCCGCAATATCGCCCAGGTCACCACGGCCGTCGCCAACGGCGACCTGTCGAAGAAGATCGACGTGGACGCGCGCGGCGAGATCCTGGAGCTGAAGACGGCCATCAACACCATGGTCGACACGCTCTCCTCGTTCTCCGCCGAGGTCACCCGTGTGGCCCGCGAGGTCGGCACGGAGGGCAATCTCGGCGGCCAGGCGCGCGTCGAGGGCGTGTACGGCACGTGGAAGCGGCTGACGACGAACGTCAACGAGCTGGCGTCGAACCTCACCACCCAGGTCCGCGCCATCGCGGAGGTGGCCAGCGCCGTGGCGCAGGGCGACATGTCGCGCTCGATCACGGTGGAGACCCAGGGCGAGGTCGCCGAGCTCAAGAACAACATCAATCTGATGGTGGCCAACCTCCGCGAGACGACCCGCGCCAAGGACTGGCTGGAGTCGAACCTGGCACGGCTGGCCGGTCTGATGCAGGGGCACCGGGACCTTATGGAGGTCGCCGATCTGATCCTGCGCGAGCTGACCCCGCTGGTGAACGCGCAGTACGGGGCGTTCTTCCTGGCCGAGCCGGAGGAGGGCACGAACGGCGCGGCGGCCGCGGGCGCCCGCGGCCTGGCCTTCATCGCCGGGTACGGCTCCGCGCAGGGCGCCACCGTGGACACGCCGGGGATGCCCGGCCACGGGCTGGTGCGGCAGGCGGCGCTGGAGAAGAAGCGCATCCTGGTGGAGGAGGCGCCGCCCGGCTACATCAAGATCAATTCCGGGCTGGGGGAAGCGGCGCCGGCCAGCGTCGTCATCATCCCGATCCTCTTCGAGGACCAGTTACTCGGCGTCATCGAACTGGCCTCCTTCTCCCGCTTCTCCGACGTCCACCTGGCGTTCTTCGACCAGTTCGTCAACACCATCGGCGTCGCGATCAACACCATCATCGCCAACTCCCGCACCGAGTCGCTGCTGAGCGAGTCCCAGCGCCTCGCTCAGCAGCTCCAGGAGCGGTCGGACGAACTCCAGGGCCAACAGGCCCAGTTGCAGCGCTCCAACGCGGAGCTGGAGGAGAAGGCGGCGCTGCTGGCCACCTCCTCGCAGTACAAGTCCGAGTTCCTGGCGAACATGTCGCACGAGCTGCGGACGCCCCTCAACTCGCTGCTCATCCTGGCCCGGCTGCTCTCCGACAACCCGGACGGGCACCTCTCCGACCAGGAGGTGCAGTTCGCCGCGACGATCCACCGCTCCGGCTCCGACCTGCTCCAGCTGATCAACGACATCCTCGACCTGTCGAAGATCGAGGCGGGCCGGATGGATGTACGCCCCAAGAAACTGCCGCTGATAAAGATCCTCGACTATGTGCACGCCACCTTCCGGCCGGTCACCATCGACCGGGGGCTCGCCTTCGAGGTCACGGTCGGCGAGGACGTACCGCGCGAGATGTTCTCGGACGAGCAGCGGCTCCAGCAGATCCTGCGCAACCTGCTGTCCAACGCCATCAAGTTCACCGCGACCGGCAAGATCGTGCTGCGCGTGAACCGGGTCCGCGCGGAGGAGGACGACGAGGACCAGATCGGCTTCGCCGTCAGCGACACCGGCATCGGCATCCCCGCCGACAAGCTCTCTGCCGTCTTCGAGGCGTTCCAGCAGGCCGACGGCACCACCAACCGCAAGTACGGCGGCACCGGCCTCGGCCTCTCCATCAGCCGCGAGATCGCCGGGCTGCTCGGCGGGCGCATCACCGCGGAGAGCGAGCCGGGCAAGGGCTCGACCTTCACGCTGTACGTGCCCCCCACCTGGAGCGGCCACCTGGCCGACGACGAGTCCGACGTCCCCGGACACGCCTCGCCCCCGCAGCTGTGCGCGGAGCCGGAGCAGGTCCAGGAGGAGTACGACGCTCCCGAGGAGCCGAACTGGCCGGCCGCGACCCGGTTGCACGAGTGGCGGGTCGGCCGGGTCGGCGCGGTCCTCGACGGCAGCCGGGTGCTGATCATCGACGACGACATCCGCAACGTCTTCGCGCTCACCCATGTACTGGGCCGGGTCGGCATGCCCGTGCTCTACGCGGAGAACGGCCGGGAGGGCATCGAGACGCTGGAGAGGAACCCGGACGTCGCGCTCGTGCTGATGGACATCATGATGCCGGAGCTCGACGGCTACGAGACGATCGACGCCATCCGCCGCACCCCGCGCTTCGCCGAACTGCCGATCATCGCCCTCACCGCGAAAGCCATGCCCGGCGACCGCGAGAAGTCCATCGCCGTCGGCGCGTCCGACTACGTTCCCAAACCGGTGGACGTGGACCACCTGTTCACCGTGGCGCTCCGCCTCCTGGACCCAGAGGCAGCCCCTGCCGCCCCCGCGCCGACCGAGGAGTCGGCCGAGAACATCACGAGGCCCTCATGAGTTCTGGTTCCACCGCCACCGCCGAGGCCGCCATCGGGGCCGCCGACCGGGCGAGCATCCTCCTCGTCGACGACATGGACGACAACCTCGCCGCCCTGGAGGCCGTACTGACCTCGCTGGGCGAGCCGCTGGTGCGCGCCCGGTCCGGGGAGGAGGCGATGAAGGCGCTGCTGCGCCAGGAGTTCGCCGTCGTACTCCTGGACGTGCTGATGCCCGGCATGGACGGCTTCGAGACGGCGGCCAACATCAAACGGCTCGATCAGACGAAGGACGTGCCGATCATCTTCCTGACCGGCACGGACTCCAATTCCGGCTACGCCTTCCGGGGTTACGCCACCGGTGCCGCGGACTACCTCACCAAGCCGTTCGACCCGTGGGTGCTGCGCGCCAAGGTCACCGTCTTCCTCGACCTGTACCGCAAGAACCGGCAGTTGCAGCAGTTGCTGCTGCGCGATCAGGCGCGCATCGACACGATGCTGGCGCGGCTGTCCGGGATCGAGCGGGAACTGGCGCGCGGGGAGCTGGCCGACGCGGAGGAGCTGCGGCGCCGGGTGTCGGCCGTGGAGGCCTCGTTGCGGGAGCTGCGCGGCGGGCGGGGGTGAGAGCGGGGGCGGGCCGGGGCGGAGTGTCGCCCTGGCCCGCTCTGCCCCGCCCCGGCTTGTTCGCCCCTGGACGCCCGTACGTACGCCCGTGCCTCCCGGTGCGTCCGTACGCCCGTACGCGCTCGTACGCCCGTATCCGCGTGGCTATGACTCGCGCGTGCCCGCGTACATGTCCTCGATGAGGTCCTTGAACTGGCGCTCCACGACCGGCCGCTTGAGCTTGAGGCTCGGTGTCAGCTCGCCGTGCTCGACGTCGAGATCGCGCGGCAGCAGCCGGAACTTCTTGATCGTCTGCCAGCGCTGGAGCCCCTCGTTGAGCCGCTTCACATAGCCGTCGATCAGCTGCTCGGTCTCCTTGGCGGCGACCACCTCCGCGTACGAGCGGCCCGACTGGCCGTGCTCCTTGGCCCACTCCATGATGCTGGGCTCGTCGAGCGAGATGAGCGCGGTGCAGAAATTGCGGTCGGCGCCGTGCACCAGGATGTTGGAGACGAACGGACACACCGCCTTGAACTGGCCCTCGACCTCGGCGGGCGCGATGTATTTGCCACCCGACGTCTTGATCAGGTCCTTCTTGCGGTCGGTGATCCGCAGATAGCCGTCGGCGGAGAGCTCGCCGATGTCGCCGGTGTGGAACCAGCCGTCGGATTCGAGGACTTCGGCGGTCTTCTCGGGCAGCCCGTGGTAGCCCTGCATGATGCCGGGGCCGCGCAGCAGGATCTCGCCGTCGTCGGCGATCCGGACCTCGGTGCCGGGCAGCGGCTTGCCGACGGTGCCGGTGCGGTACGCCTCGCCGGGGTTGACGAAGTTGGCGGCGCTGGTCTCGGTGAGCCCGTAGCCCTCCAGGATGTGGATGCCCGCGCCGGCGAAGAAGTACCCGATGTCGGGGGCGAGCGCGGCCGAGCCGGAGATGCAGGCGCGCAGCCGGCCGCCGAACGCCTCGCGGAGCTTGGCGTAGACGAGAGCGTCGGCGATCTTGTGCTTGGCCGAGAGGCCGAAGGAGACCGAACCGTTTCCGGTGTGGCGGAAGTTGTCCTGCGAGGCCTTCGCGTACTCGCGCGCGACCTCGGCCGCCCACTGGAAGATCTTGTACTTGGCGCTGCCGCCGGCCCGCGCCTTGGCGACGACCCCGTTGTAGACCTTCTCGAAGATTCTCGGCACGGCGGCCATATAGGTGGGCTGGACCACCGGCAGATTCTCGATGATCTTGTCGACCCGGCCGTCCACGGCGGTGATGTGCCCGACGCTGATCTGCCCCGCGGTGAGCACCTTCCCGAAGACGTGCGCGAGCGGCAGCCACAGGTACTGCACGTCGTCGGGGGTGACCAGCTCCGTCGCCTGGATGGCGCGCGCCATGTACGACCAGCAGTCGTGCGGCAGCCGGACGCCCTTGGGGCGGCCGGTGGTGCCGGAGGTGTAGATGAGGGTGGCGAGCTGGTCCCGCTCCAGGGCGCCGATCCGGTCGGTCACGGCGTCGGGGCTCTTCTCCAGAAACGCGCCGCCGCGCCGCTCCAGCTCGGCGAGGGAGAGCACCCAGCCCTCCGGGTCGCCCTCGGCGGCCACCGCGTCCGCCTCCTCGATGACCACGACATGGGCCAGGGACGGCAGCTCGGCACGGCACGCGCGGACCTTGGTGAGCTGCGCGGCGTCCTCGGCGATCAGCACCTTGCTGTCCGAGTCGGAGAGGATGAACGCCGTCTCCTCGGTGTTGGTCGAGGAGTAGACGGTGGTGGTCGCGGCCCCCGCGCAGAGCACCCCGAGGTCGGCGAGTATCCACTCGACGCGGGTGTTGGAGGCGAGCGCGACGCGCTCCTCCGGCTGTACGCCGAGGTCGAGCAGTCCGGCGGCGATGGCGAAGACGCGCTGGGAAGCCTGCTGCCAGCTGAGCGACGCCCAGTCGTCGGGGCCCTCGCCCGAGGCGGCGGGGACGGGGTAGCGGTATGCCTCGGCGTCCGGCGTCGCCTCGACCCGTTCGAGAAAGAGGTTCGCCACGGACGGTGGCCGGTTCTCGATCAAAGCCTGTGTATCGGTCACGGCATCCTCCGGGGCCCGCCTCATTGCTGGTGACTCGCGAGTAACCTTCGAGCAGTGATCAGACTAGATGCGATGCCGCCGCCATGTAAGAGGCTGCGGGACTCCAGTTGAACCGGTTGCCGATGCGATAGATGCCCCATACATGCACCCTCCCGTGCCGGCGGTACGGCGAGCTTCTCGCCGGACCGACGGACCGCCGGTACGGGCCGCCGGTACGGGCCGCGGCGGCGCCGCGGGCGCGGGCTGCGGGCCGCGGCCCGCAGGCGTGATCCGCAGACGTGAACCGCAGGCGCGGGGCTGCCGGTACCGACGGCCCGTACGGGCTGTGGGCGCGAGCCGCACCCCGCGGCCATGGGGATGGCCTGCGGGTACGGCCTGCCGGTGCTACCGCCAGTGTCGGATGACGGCGCTGACTGCCGATACGGCCGCCAGTACCGGCCGCCAGTGTTGGCTGGCCGGCACGGCAGCCAGTACTGGCTGCCGGTACGGCCCGCCTGTACTGGCCGGGTACGGCCATCAGCGCGGGCCGGGGGACGGACCGTCGGCACGACCGCCAATACTGGCTGCCGGTACGGCCCACCCGTACCGGCCGAGTACGGCCATCAGCACGGGCCGGCCGGGGGACGGACCACCGGCACGGCTGTCGGTACGGACCGTCGGCACGACCGCCCGTACGTGCGGGCACGACCGCCAGGGCCAGCCCGCAGGCGCGAGCGTCGGTTTCAGGCCGGGTACGGCCGTCACGGCGAGCCCGCACGCGCGACCACCGCCCGTACGGGCCGGGGCGGCCGTCAGCGCGAGCCTCGGGCGCAGCCCTCGGTGTGGGCCGGAATCCGGCCATGGGCGGCGGCCGCGCCGGCGCGGCCGCCGCGACTGTGGCGTCAGCCGCCCAGTGGTGCGCCGATCGGCAGGCCGCCGACCATGGTCGGGTTCCGGGACGGCTGGGTCGAGCTCTTCCCCTCGGCGCCCTGCGTGCGGTCGAACGCGCTGCCCAGTTCGCCGACCGCGCCGACGAGGCCCTGGACGTCGACGTCCTGGAGCGGTCCCGCGGTGGCCTGGCCGGGCGCGGCGTCCGCCTCGACGCCGCCGGCGAACGCGGGCGCGGCGACGCCGAGAGCCATCAGCGAACCGGCAACGACTGCGGCGGCCTTCGTGTACTTCACTGTCGGATTCCCTTTCCGCAGCGACGGGCGTCGCTGTCGGTATCCGTAACGGGACCGCGCGCCGATCGGAAACCCCGCGCGGGGGCCTGTTCGCGCCACGCGCCCGTACGACCACCCGAATGCCGCACAGGGCGCCCGCCCCGGTCGTACCGGGGTGAGCGCCCTGCGCGGCGGCGGGACTTCGGCCCGGCAGCTTTTCAGAGGCGCCTGAGCCGAGTCCCGCCGGGAATCACTTCTTCGTCTTGGAGTCCGCGCCGTCGGAGTCCGAGGACAGCACCGCGATGAACGCCTCCTGCGGCACCTCCACGCTGCCGACCATCTTCATCCGCTTCTTGCCCTCCTTCTGCTTCTCCAGCAGCTTCCGCTTACGGGAGATGTCACCGCCGTAGCACTTGGCGAGCACGTCCTTGCGGATCGCGCGCACCGTCTCACGGGCGATGACGCGGCTGCCGATGGCGGCCTGGATGGGCACCTCGAAGTTCTGCCGCGGGATGAGCTCGCGCAACTTGGCGACCAGCCGCACCCCGTACGCGTACGCCTTGTCCTTGTGGGTGACCGCGGAGAACGCGTCGACCTTGTCGCCGTGCAGCAGGATGTCGACCTTGACGAGCTGCGCCTGCTGCTCGCCGGTGGGCTCGTAGTCGAGCGAGGCGTAACCGCGGGTCTTGGACTTCAGCTGGTCGAAGAAGTCGAAGACGATCTCGGCGAGCGGGAGGGTGTAGCGCAGCTCGACGCGGTCCTCGGAGAGGTAGTCCATGCCGAGCAGCGAGCCGCGGCGGGCCTGGCAGAGCTCCATGATCGAGCCGATGAACTCGCTGGGGGCCAGCACGGTCGCGCGGACGACGGGCTCGTGCACCTCGGCGATCTTGCCCTCGGGGAACTCGCTCGGGTTGGTGACCGTGTGCTCGGTGCCGTCCTCCATGATCACGCGGTAGACCACGTTAGGGGCGGTGGCGATCAGGTCGAGCCCGAACTCGCGCTCCAGCCGCTCCCGGATCACGTCCAGGTGCAGCAGGCCGAGGAAGCCGACGCGGAAACCGAAGCCGAGCGCGGCGGACGTCTCCGGCTCGTAGACCAGCGCGGCGTCGTTGAGCTGGAGCTTGTCGAGGGCCTCGCGCAGCTCCGGGTAGTCCGAGCCGTCCAGCGGGTACAGGCCCGAGAACACCATCGGCTTCGGGTCCTTGTAGCCGCCCAGCGGCTTGTCGGCGCCCTTGCTGAGGGAGGTGATCGTGTCACCGACCTTGGACTGCCGCACGTCCTTCACGCCGGTGATGATGTAGCCGACCTCGCCGACGCCGATTCCGTCGGCGGCCTTCATCTCCGGCGCGGAGACCCCGATCTCCAGCAGCTCGTGCGCGGCGCCGGTGGACATCATCCGGATCCGTTCGCGCTTGTTGAGCTGGCCGTCGACGACCCTGACGTAGGTGACCACGCCGCGGTAGGAGTCGTAGACCGAGTCGAAGATCATCGCGCGGGCCGGGGCGTCCGCGACGCCGACCGGGGCCGGGACCTCGGCGACGACCTTGTCGAGCAGCGCGTCGACGCCCTCGCCGGTCTTGGCGGAGACCTTGAGCACGTCGGAGGGGTCGCAGCCGATGAGGTGCGCCAGCTCGGCGGCGAACTTCTCGGGCTGCGCGGCGGGCAGGTCGATCTTGTTGAGGACCGGGATGATCGTGAGGTCGTTCTCCATCGCCAGATACAGGTTGGCGAGGGTCTGCGCCTCGATGCCCTGGGCGGCGTCGACGAGGAGGATGCAGCCCTCGCACGCGGCGAGGGAGCGGGAGACCTCGTAGGTGAAGTCGACGTGGCCCGGAGTGTCGATCATGTTGAGGACATGGGTCGAGCCCTGCTCCGGGCCCTCCGTGGGCGCCCAGGGCAGCCGGACCGCCTGGGACTTGATCGTGATGCCGCGCTCACGCTCGATGTCCATGCGGTCGAGATACTGCGCGCGCATCTGCCGCTGGTCGACCACTCCGGTCAGCTGGAGCATCCGGTCGGCGAGCGTCGACTTTCCGTGGTCGATGTGCGCGATGATGCAGAAGTTACGGATGAGAGCCGGGTCGGTACGGCTCGGCTCCGGCACGTTCGAAGGGGTCGCGGGCACGCAGGGTCCATTCGGTGATTGAACGCGGCTAGCGCGGCTGGGCGCGGCTAGGCGGGGCTCGGGCATACCCCACCATCGTCCCATGAGCGGCGGCCTCGGTCCGGTTTGGGAGGCCGGAGAGCCTGCTGGTAGCCTGGTCCACCGTGCCTCGTGCCCTCTGGTGTGCGAGGCGCTCATCGAAATCCGACGAACCTGAGAAGGCTCATTCGTGGCGAACATCAAGTCCCAGATCAAGCGGAACAAGACGAACGAGAAGGCGCGCCTGCGCAACAAGGCCGTCAAGTCCTCGCTCAAGACCGCGATCCGTCAGACCCGTGAGGCCGTTGCCGCCGGTGACCTGGAGAAGGCCACCGCTGCCGCCGCCCTCGCCGGCAAGAAGCTCGACAAGGCCGCCAGCCGTGGCGTGATCCACAAGAACGCCGCCGCCAACAAGAAGTCGGCGATGGCCAAGCGGGTCGCTTCCCTCCAGGGCTGAAGCCTCCTGTAGTTCCACAGCTCTGCCCCGGGGCGCTGCCCCGGACCCGCCGGACAGGACTCAGCGGACCCTCTCTACCGCTCCGGTCCGGAAGCTCCAGCCATTGACTGGCGCACCGCGCCGCACACGAGCCTGCGTTCGCCACGCGGGTGCGGCGCACACAGCGTGAATCCGAAGGCCCCGAGCCCGCTCTTCCCCAGAGCGGCCCGGGGCCTTCGACGTGTTCACGTACGTATTGCGAGCTTGCCGCGCGTCGGCCCGTACGCGCCTTATGCCAGGACGTACGGGCCCCTCGGCAGGGCGTACGGGCCCGTCGGCGGGGCGGCGTGGGGCGCGGTCACTGGCTCCGGGTGCGGGCGGCGCGGGCCACGGCGACGACGGCTTTCTCCAGGGCGTACTCCGGGTCGTCGCCGCCGCCCTTGACGCCCGCGTCGGCCTCGGCGACGGCGCGCAGTGCGACGGCGACGCCGTCCGCGGACCAGCCCCGCATCTGCTGGCGCACGCGGTCTATCTTCCAGGGCGGCATGCCCAGCTCGCGGGCCAGGTCGCCGGGGCGGGCGCCGCGCGGGGCGGAGGCCAGCTTGCCGATCGCCCGTACGCCCTGGGCGAGGGCGCTGGTGATCAGTACGGGCGCGACTCCGGTGGACATCGACCAGCGCAGCGCTTCCAGGGCCTCGGCGGCCCTGCCCTCCACGGCCCGGTCGGCGACGGTGAAGCTGGACGCCTCGGCGCGGCCCGTGTAATAGCGGGCCACCACGGCCTCGTCGATGGTGCCCTCGACGTCCGCGACGAGCTGGGAGCAGGCGCTGGCCAGCTCGCGCAGGTCGCTGCCGATGGCGTCCACGAGGGCCTGGCACGCCTCGGGGGTCGCGGAGCGGCCGGTGGCGCGGAACTCGGAGCGTACGAACGCGAGCCGGTCGGCGGGCTTGGTCATCTTGGGACAGGCGACCTCGCGGGCCCCCGCCTTGCGGGCGGCGTCCAGCAGGCCCTTGCCCTTGGCGCCGCCCGCGTGCAGCAGCACGAGCGTGATCTCCTCGGCGGGCGCCGAGAAATAGCCCTTCACGTCCTTGATCGTGTCCGCGGAGAGATCCTGGGCGTTGCGGACGACCACCACCTTGCGCTCGGCGAAGAGGGACGGGCTGGTCAGCTCGGCGAGGGTGCCGGGCTGGAGCGCGTCGGAGGTGAGATCGCGCACGTCGGTGTCCGCGTCGGCGGCGCGGGCGGCCGCCACCACCTGCTGCACGGCTCGGTCGAGGAGGAGGTCCTCCTGGCCCACCGCGAGTGTGACGGGGGCGAGCAGGTCGTCGGGGGAAGGTTTCCTGGCCATCGCGGTCCAGCATCCCATGCGGCACTGACAGTGCCGCATGTGCCGGAGAATGCAGGGGTGAGCGACGTACGACATGTGCTGGTGCTGCCCGACCGGGATGCGGCGGAGGAGGTGGCGGAGTCCCTTGGGGACCGCTTCGGCGTGCGCGAGGAGCCGCAGCTCGTCCGGGACGCGCTGGCGGGCGAGGACGACGCCGAGGACGCGCAGTGGCTGGTGGTGATCGAGGACCCGGCGGGGCGGCTCGACGCGACGGCGCTGGACGAGTTCGCCGCCGAGTACGAGGGCTGGCGGGAAGCCGGCCACTGACACGTCCGTGCCCGGCGCCGGGACCCAGTGAGGATTCCGACCTCGGCTCCGACCCCGGGGTTCCGGCTCCGGGTTTCCAGCTCCGGGGCGCGCTCGGGTCATCCCGTCGCGCTGTGGCTCCGGGTCATGAGGGCGGCGAGGTCCTCGGGGTGCAGGAAGGACGGGGGCGGCGGCGGGCCCCAGCTGAACAGCCCCCTGGCGCCTTCGAAGACCTCGGGCGTCCACAACTGGTCGTCGACGACGCAGTCCATGTCGGAGTAGTACTCGGCGAAGTTGCCGGCCGGGTCCTTGAGGTACCAGAAGAAGTTGGACCCCGCGTGGTGGCGGCCGAGGCCCCAGACGTGCCGCTCCGGGTGGCCCTCCAGCATGGCGGTCGCGCCGCGGCCGATGTCGTCGACGTCGTCCACCTGCCAGGACGTGTGGTGCAGGAAGACGGCGGGCGCCTTGAGAACGAGGATGTTGTGGTGGTCGGTGGAGCAGCGCAGGAACGCGCCGGAGTCCTTGATGTAGTCACTGGCCTTGAACCCGAGGCCGTCGCGGAAGAAGGCGGTCGTGGCGTCGAAGTCGGTGGTGCCGACGACGGCGTGGCCGAGCTTGCGCGGGCGGACCGGCGCGGAGCGCTGGGTGCCCGGCGCGCGCGATCCCACGCGCTCGACGCGCCCGGGCCCGTTGCAGGGCGTGGCCGGTACCGCCGCCGGCGGCGCCGGTCGCGGGGCGACGTCGAGTACCGCGCGTAAACCGGTGACCTTGTCGTACGCGGTCAGGGAGCTGTCGGCGGAATCGGCCGGCACGCCGAGGCGGGCGAGCCGGTGTGCCGCGGCGGCGAGGTCGTCGGGGTCGTCGACGCCGACGCGCACTTCCAGCAGGCGGCGCGTCGGGGCGTGCACGATGCGCAGTTGGCGGCCCCCGTCGCGGGTGGCGAGCCAGCCGTCGCCGTCCGGGGTGAGCCCGAGATCGGCGTAGTACGCGGCCGTCTCGGGGACGTCGGGGACGCCCATGGTGATGGATATCAGACGGTGCAGTGCCATATCGGGGCTCCTTCGTCCGTCATTCGCGGCCGGCCGGCACGTGTTCGCGCGACCCTCGCGCTAATTGAGCATGATGATTACAGTGATACTGCGCCGCTGCTGTTCATGGCATCAAGAGGGGGTCGTTGTAATATCCATAATGAATATTCGGCTACGTCGAGGAGTGCCGTGAACACCGCCCGCCCCGCAGCACCCAGCCGGGCCGAACAGGCCGCGGACCGCATCGCCTCGCTGGCCAAGGACGCCGGACCCGGCACCCGGCTCGGGACCAAGGAGGAGTTGCGCGCCCAGTGCGGCGTCTCCGTGGGAACGTTCAACGAATCCCTGCGGCTCCTTCAGGCGCGCGGCCTCGTGACCGTCCGCCCGGGGCCCGGCGGCGGGATCTTCTCCTCCCGGCCGTCGCCGATGGTCAGGCTGGGCAACACCGTCCTCGCCCTCGACGCGCAAGAGACGGACGTCGCCGAGGCCGTGCGCATCAGGGACGCGCTCGATCCGCTGCTGATCGAGGACGCGCTCTGGCACGCCTCGCCGGCCGACTTCGCCCGGCTGCGCGGGCACCTCGACGTCATGGCGCAGGCCGTGGCGGCCACCGACGCCGTCGCCTTCGTCCGCGCGAACTGGCGGCTCCACGCGCAGATCGCGGCCATCAGCCCCAACGCCCTGCTCCGCTCGCTCTACAACAACCTCCTCGACCTCATCGAGACGCACACCCTGGGCGTCCTGCCGGGCGGTGAACAGCCCCTCGGGGAGTACATCGCCCAGCGCCACGAACTGCACCGCGACATCGTGGACGCGCTCGAACGGCGGGACCGCGACGCCTCGCTGCGACTGATCCGCGAACACCACACCAGCCCCAAGAGCCCGCTGGACAACGCGTCCCGCACGGAGGGCTCTTGATGTGACCGCCACGCCGGGCCGCCCCGCTGGGAAGCGCACCGTCAGGGGCCGTGGCGTGCGAGCGACGCGGCTCGCGAGCGTCGCAGGTTCGGCGGACGGTGGATGAACCTCCGGTGACGGGGAGCGGAATCGCGCTCGGGGCGCGTGGCACGTTCGTACATTGCTCGCATACGAACGCTCGACGCCCGACCGATCGCCCGTGCGAGGTCCCCTGTGACACTGCCCAGCACCGAGACGATCCTCGCCGCCGCCGGGCTCCTGGCGACCGCGCTGATCTGGGCCGTGGACCGGTTCCTGCCGGGGCGCAAGCGGATCGGCTACCGGGTGCAGATGGACACGGCGATCGGCATGAACCCGCAAGCCGCCCACAGTGTCGTCCAGTTGCGGCTGCTGCGGGCGGACCGGGAGATCTCGGACGCGACGCTGGCGCTGCTTCGCATCGAGAACGACGGCAGCAAGGACATCGTCCGCCAGGATTACCAGGAACCGCTGACCGTCGACTTCGCGGGCCGCACCATCGTCGGGGTGGAGGTCCCGGACTCCAACCCGCCGAACCTCGCGGCCATGCTGACGCGCAACGGCGGCCTGCGCCCCGACGGCAGCCGCCTCACCCTGCCCCGCGTACCGCTCAACAAGCGCAACCACTTCAAGGTCCTCGTCCTGCTCTCCGGGGCCGGGACCGGAGAGCGCATCACCCTGGAGGGCTTCCTCAGCGGCGGCCGCATCGTACGGAACGCGCAACGGCGCGGCCCGCAGCCGGTCAGCCTCGCACTGGGCTCGGTCTTCATCATCCTGGTCGGGCTGCTGGGCGGGCTCCAGCTCAGCGGCTCGGACAGCCCGCCGCGCAGCGAGTGCGCGTCGGGACGGCTCACCGTCACCGGGTCCTCCGCCTTCGCCCGGCTGACCTCGCTGATCAGCACGGCGTACGAGCGGCAGTGCCCGGGGGCCGAGATCACCGTGACGGAGAGCGCCAGCCTGACGGCGCTGCAGGAGCTGAACAGCCTCGGCGGCAAGGCCCACTCCGGCGCCCCGGCCCGCATCGCCGTGTCCGACGGGCCCGCGCCCCACAGCTTCCAGCAGCTGCGCGGGCAGCCCGCCGGCGTCGTGATCTTCAGCATCGTGGTCAACAAGAACACCGGAATACACAACTTGACCCTGCGTCAGTTGCGGGACATCTACGCGGGCAAGTACCGCAACTGGAACCAGCTCAACGGCAACGACCAGGAAATCCACTTCGTCAGCCGCACCTCCAACTCCGGCACCCGCAAGGTCTTCGAGCAGAAGGTGCTGCGGGGCGGCACGGAACCCGTCGCCTCCTCCGACGACTGCCGCAACAAGGACCGCATCCCCTCCGCCCGGTTCGTCAACTGCGAGCTGAGCAGCACCGACCAGCTCGTCGCCGAGGTCAACCGGGTGCCGGGCGCCATCGGCTACGGCGAGATGTCCGCCGCCACCAAGCAGCCGAACGTCAACCGCCTCCTGCTGGACGGCGGCGAACCCGACATCGAGCGCGTCCGTCAAAACACCTATCCCTTCTGGGCGGTCGAGAACTTCTACACCTACGGTCCTCCCAAGGACGGCTCCCTCACCGCCAAGTTCCTCACCTACCTCAGCAGCGACACCGCCAAGAACACGATGCGGACCTACGGCCACGTACCCTGCGCCGACCTGCGGGCCCGGCCGAACTCCCCCTGCGCCCAGCCCTGACCGCCCCGGAGCCGTCCCCCAGCACCGCGATCGGCCCGTCCGTATCGGTGCGCAGCACGGCCGCACCACCGGACCGCAGCGCCGCGACCGTACGGGCCGACGGGTGCCCGTACACGTTGTGCGCCCCGCAGGAGATCACGGCGAGGCGCGGTCGCAGGCGGCGTATCAGTTCCGGGTCCTGGTAGGCCGACCCGTGATGGGCGACCTTGACGACATCCACCGCGGACAGCTCGGGGTGCGACGCCAACAGGGCCTGCTGCGCGGGCGGTTCGAGGTCGCCCAGCAGCAGCACGGTCAACCCCGCCGTACGGACCAGGAGCGTGACGCTCGCGTCATTGGGACCGTCCTCGGCCCCTGCCCGTGCGGGCCCGGACGTCGGCGGCGGCCACAGCACCTCCCAGGACAGGCCGCCGACGCGCCGCCGCTCCCCCGGCACCGCGGCGATCACCGGCACCCGCCCTGCGGCCGCCTCACGCCGTACGGACGCCACCTGGTCGGGCGGCTCTTCGAGCGTCGTCGTCTCGATCGCCCCGACGGCCCGGCCGCGCAACACCCCGGGCAGCCCTTCGGTGTGATCGGCGTGAAAGTGCGTGAGCACCAGAAGCGGCACGGTGTCCACGCCGAGGTCGCTCAGACACCGGTCGACGGCGCGGGGTTCCGGCCCGGTATCCACCACGACGGCCGCGCCGGGCCCGGCGGCCAGCACCAGCGCGTCGCCCTGCCCCACATCGCACGCCACCATGCGCCAACCCGGCGGCGGCCAGCCGGTGATCGCCCGCGTCAGCGGAGCCGGGCGGACGACCGCGACGAGCAGGAGCAGCGCACACGCCGCACACAGCCAGGGGTGCCGCAACGCCCTGCGTGCCGCGAGCACCGCGAACCCGGTGGCCACCGCCAGCAGCAGCCCGCCGCCCCAGCCCTCCGGCCAGCCGAACTCCGCGCCGGGCAGCTCCGCGCCCGTACGGGCCACCGAGGCGACCCAACCGGCCGGCCACCCCGCCAGCCAGGCCAGGCCCTCGGCCGCCGGAAGTGCGATCGGCGCGACGGCGAGCGCGGCGAACCCGAGGACGGTGGCTGGACCGACCGCCAGTTCCGCGAGGAGGTTGCAGGGGACGGCGACGAGGCTGACACGGGCGGCCAGCACCACGACGACCGGGGCGCAGACCGCTTGCGCCGCAGCCGCTGCCGCGAGCGCTTCGGCCGCCCGAGGCGTCGCCCCGCGCCGCCGCAGGGCCGCACTCCAGCGCGGGGCGATGGTCAGAAGGGCGGCGGTGGCGAGCACGGACAGCAGGAATCCGTAACTGCGCGCCAGCCACGGATCGTAGAACACCAGCAGCAGCACGGCCGCGGCCAGCGCGGGCAGCAGGGAACGGCGGCGTCCGGTGCCGATGGCGAGCAGCGTGACGAGCCCGCAGGCCGCGGCCCGGAGCACGCTGGGGTCCGGGCGGCACACGATGACGAACGCGAGCGTCAACCCACCGCCGAGCCACGCCGTGGCCCGCAGCGGCACCCCGAGCCGCGCCGCCAGCCCGCGCCGCTCCGCGCGCACGGCGAGGTGCGCGGGGCCGATCAGCAGCACGATGATGATCGTCAGGTTGCTGCCGGACACCGCGAGCAGATGCGTCAGATCCGTGGCCCGGAACGCCGCGTCGAGCTCGGGCGACACTCGTGCCGTGTCGCCCACCACCAGCCCCGGCAACAGTGCTCGGGCGTCCGGCCCGAGCCCGTCCGTCGCGTCGCGCAACCCCGCGCGCAGCCGCCCCGCCACGCGCTGCGCGGCCGTCGGCGGACCGGTCACCCGCGGCGGCCCGCCGCCTCCGACGCGCACCACGGCGGCGATCCGTTCGCCTTCGTGCGAAGACGGCGCCAGTTGCCCCCGTACGCGCAGCCGCGTGGACGGCAGCAGGCTCAGCCAGCCGGCGGCAGCGGGCGGCCGGGCCTTGGCGCGGGGCTGCCGGACGATGACGAGCACCGGCGTCCGGGTGGCCGTCGTACGCCCGTCCGCCGCGGTGACCCGGCTCGCCTCCGCCTCGAACATGACGCCCGGCGCGGCCATCACCGCCCCGCGCACCCGCGGGCGGACCACGCGCGGGTCGCTGGTGACCGTCAGCTCCACAGCCGCCTCGCCGTACTGCCGGGCCAGCCCCGGAAGCGGCCCGCGCCGCGTGTCCGCGGCATGCAGAGCGGCCGAGGCCGCCCCGGCTGCCGCACAGAGCAACACGGTCGCGACCGCCACCCGCGTACCGGACGCACGCCACCGCTGCGTCGGCCCACTCTCCGGCACGCCCGGCCGCCCAGCCCGCACCACCGGGGCCCTGCCCGGCACCGCGCCCGAACCTGCCCGTACCACCGGGGCCCTGTCCGGCCCGTTGCTCGAATCTGGTCGTCCCGCAAGGGCCCTGCCCGGCCCGTCCCCCGAACTTGCCCCTACCGCCGGAGCCGTCGGGCCCGGCCGCCCCGGTGGAGCCGGTTCGGGCCGCCCGGGCAGTCCGGGGGCCGGCGGCAATGGCGGCGACAGCGGCTCAGCGACGCGTGCCGTCGGGCCCGCGCCTCGGCGCGCGATCAGCAGCAACAGGGCGGCCACCAGGACCGCACCCCCGCAGGCCACCGCTACCGCGATGCCGGGGGCGGTCAGTGCGACGGCCGCAGCCGCCCATGTCCCGAGGGCGGGAAGGACAAGGCGCAGGTCGGGCGGGCCCTCCTGATGCGGGTCGGCGTTGCCGTGCGGGGAGCGCGCGGTGGCGTGGACCGCGAGGCGGGGAACGGTCATGGCTGAACCAGCGGGCGGAGGTCGGCGAAGCGGCGGGCGCCGATGCCGTTGACCTGGCGGAGTTCGTCGATGGAGGTGAACCCGCCGTGCTGGGAGCGGTAGTCGAGGATGTGCTGGGCCAGCACGGGGCCGACGCCGGGGAGGGTGTCCAGCTGCGCGGCGGTGGCGGAGCTGAGGCTGATCGGCGCGGCCGAGCCGGGGGCTCCGCCCGGCGTGCCGCCCTGCGCCGGAGCGGCAGCCGGAGCGGGGGCGGCGGCCGGGGCCTTGCCCACCGCGATCTGTTCGCCGTCCGTCAGGACCCTGGCCCGGTTCAATCCGCTGGTGTCCGTCCCCTCCCGGACGCCGCCGGCCGCCCTGAGCGCGTCGGCGACCCGCGACCCGGCCGGCAGCCGCCGCACACCGGGTGTACGCACCTTGCCCACGATGTCGACCACGACCCGCTGGGCACTCCGGCCCGCCAGGGGCGGCGGAGCCGGGGTGGGGCGCGGCCTCGCGGATTCGGCGGCGGGCGCCCGTACCGTCTGCGGACGCCCGGTCCAGAAGTGGTGGACCGTGAAGACGCACACGGCCAGCAGCACTGCCGCCACGGCTGCCAGCGTCTTGGGTTCGATGCCGCAACGAAGCTGCACCCACAGGCGCGTCCGCTCCCCCAGGCCGCGCGCCCAGTGACCGCGCCGCCCCCGGACGCGAGCCCCGCCGCCATCGCCATCGCCGCTACCGTCGCCATCGCCGCTACCGCCGACGGCGCCAACAGCGCCCTCGGGTGGAGCCGCTGAGCCCCCGCTCGCGTAGCTCTCCAGCCTCGCCCGAAACACTTCGGACAGTCCCTCTCGATGTCCGAAGCTCGCCGCCCCGGAATCTCTCCCCGCACCCGACGAGGACACCAACCCCGGCTCCGGCGCAGGCAACCGCTCACTGGGAGCAGGGCCCGCCGCCCCGGACCCGCTCCCCGCACCCGGCGAGAGCACCGGCACCAGCACCGGCGCAGCCCCCGCCCCCAATGTCCGCGCCCCAACCGCCCTCGTAACACGAGGCGCACCCGCCCCACGCTCTCCCCCACCACCCCCCGGCGCCGCACCCTCCGCAACCGCCACCGCAGCAGAAGCCGTAGACACAGCCGTGGACACGGCCGTAGCCGCGGCGGCAGCCCGCCCCGGCACCCCCGCGAAGAGTCCGGCCGCACGCTCGCGGACGGCAGTCGGAGCCGTACTCGGTGCGCGGCGCACGGCGCGGTGCACGACGCGGCGTCGGCCGGTGCGTGGGTCGGGGCCACGGCCCGGACCCGTCGTCGCTGTGCGTGATCGTGGTGTCATGTCGAGCGACGGTACGCGCGATCAGCCGATCCCGCTGAGAGCCCTCAAGTTCCGTGGATAACTTGCCAGTTGTGGATAACTCGGCCACCCGCACGGGTGGTCATCGAGGCGAGACCACAGCCCCCAGCAGCCCCGGACCCGTGTGGGCCCCGATCACCGCGCCCACCTCGCTGACATGCAGCTCCGCGAGGTCCGGCAGCCGGTTCCGGAGCCGTTCGGCGAGTGCGTCGGCCCGTTCGGCGGCTGCCAGATGGTGTACCGCGACATCGACGTGGCTCGCCCCGGCCCGTTCGACCACGAGCTCTTCCAGCCGGGCTATGGCCTTCGACGCCGTACGCACCTTCTCCATCAGCTCGATCCGGCCGCCGTCCAGTCGCAGCAGCGGCTTGACGGCGAGCGCCGAGCCCAGCAGCGCCTGTGCCGCGCCGATCCGGCCGCCCCGCCGCAGGTAGTCGAGGGTGTCGACGTAGAAGTACGCGGCGGTGCCCTCGGCGCGCTTCTCGGCCGCCGCGACGGTCTCGTCCAGGGACCCGCCGGCGTCCGCCGTCTCGGCGGCCGCCAGGGCGCAGAAGCCCAGCGCCATCGCGACCATGCCGGTGTCCACGACCCGTACCGGAACGGGCGCCTCCCGCGCCGCGAGCACCGCCGCGTCGTACGTACCGGAGAACTCGGCCGACAGATGCAGCGACACGATGCCCGCGGCCCCCGCCTCGGCCGCCGCGCGGTAGGCGGCGGCGAAGACCGCGGGGCTGGGCCGGGAAGTCGTCACCGGCCTGCGTTTCTGGAGGGCCGTCGCGACGGAGCGGGCCGAGATCTCGGTGCCCTCTTCGAGCGCCTCGTCGCCGAGTACGACCGTCAGCGGAACGCTCGTGATGCGGTGCCGCTCCATCGCCTGCTGCGGCAGGTAGGCCGTGGAATCGGTGATGATCGCGACATGGGGGGACATGCCCCGGAGGTTACCCGTCAGGCTCTCGCGGCGGCAGTGCCGACCCTGCCGGGTGATCATCCCACCTTACGTGCGTGCCCAGTGAGGTCAGAGGCTGTTCTCGGGGCGACTGGTCTTCTGCCAGGGGTAGGCGGGACGCTGTCGGCCACGGCCGTCGGAGATCGCGGACGGCCTGCCCCCGAGCCCCTCGCCGTCGCCCTCGCGCTCCTTCCCGCCCTCGCCCGCAGCGCTGCCGGAACCGGCCCGTGCCGCGCCGTTCACACCGCCCCGCGAACCCGCCGAACCTACCGGACCCGCGGCACCCGGCACCTCACCCGCCCCAGAAGCCCTGCCGGCCCCATCGACCCCGTCGACCCCATCCGCAGCGGGCACCCAGTGCCGCAGCGCCCCCGCCTCCAGATCGATCTGGTCGTGGAGCGCCGCGAAGTCGTCGTCGCCGAACTGCCGGGCCCGGTCCTGCGCCGCCCACCGCAGCGAGTTCGCGGAGTGCCGGACCCGGTCCGTACGCTCCCGCAGCTCCGGCAGCCGGGCGGCGATCCGGGCCTTGTCCGGCTCGCCCTCCAGCCGCCGCAGCTCGTCGTCGAGCTTGTGCCCGTGCTCGCTGAGCCGTTTGAAGAGGCCCATCGCCTCGGAGAGCGAGGCGTCCTCCGTGGCGGCGAGGTTCAGGGCGTCCTGCGTCGCCCGCATCGCCGTGCGCAGCGACAGCCGCAGCTCGGCCAGCTCGCCGGCGGCGCCGGGCTGGGTGTACTGCTTGGCCTTCAGCCGGGTGTCCTCGACCGTCCGCCGGGTCTGGTGGACCGTGCGGTCGACGCCGCGTTTCACGGCCCGTACGGTCTTGACGGCGGCGATCACCCCCAGCGCCACGAATGCCGCGAAGAACAGCGCAACGATCACGGCTACGGCCTCCATGGGCGCTCCTCAGCGGCTCGGCAGGAATGTTTTCCGACAACCAACGGCCAACAACCAACGGTCAAAACCAACAACAGCCGACAGTCCCGCTTCGGTTTCCACAGCGCCTTCTTCCGGTCGGCTCTTCAGCTTGCCGACTTTCCAGCTCTCCGGCTCTCCGGCTCTCCCGGCATCCATCGGTCGGTGGTCAGTGGTCAGTGGTCTTTCGCCTTCCTCCACCGTAAACGCCGCGGGCAGGCCGCGGGTCCCGATTGAACCCGCAACCTGCCCTTAGGGAAAGACCCCGAGACGTCGCCGCGGCGGTTAGGCCGGAACGATGTTCACCAGCTTCGGCGCCCGGACGATCACCTTCCGGATGCCCGCTCCGCCCAGCGCCGCGACCACGGCCTCGTCGGCCAGCGCCAACTTCTCCAGCTCCTCGTCGGAGATCGACGGGGAGACCTCCAGGCGCGCCTTGACCTTGCCCTTGAGCTGTACGACGCAGGTCACGGTCTCGTCCACGACGTACGCGGGGTCGGCGACCGGGAAGTCGTGGTGGACCACGGAGTCCTGGTGGCCCAGCTTGCGCCACAGCTCCTCGGCGATGTGCGGGGCCATCGGCGCGATCAGCAGCACCAGCGGCTCGGCGACGGACCGGGGCACCTCGCGCACCTTGGTGACGTGGTTGTTCAGCTCGGTGATCTTGGCGATGGCGGTGTTGAAGCGCAGCCCGGACAGGTCCTGCCGGACGCCGTCGATGGCCTTGTGCAGGGCGCGCAGCGTGTCCTCGCCGGGCTCGGCGTCGACGACCGCGACCTCGCCGGTGGCCTCGTCCACGACGTTGCGCCACAGCCGCTGCAGCAGCCGGTACTGGCCGACGACGGCCCGCGTGTCCCAGGGGCGCGAGACGTCCAGGGGGCCCATCGCCATCTCGTACAGGCGCAGCGTGTCGGCGCCGTACTCGGCGCAGATCTCGTCCGGCGTGACGGCGTTCTTCAGGGACTTGCCCATCTTGCCCAGCAGCCGGCTGACCTGCTCGCCCTGGTAGTAGTACGCGCCGTCGCGCTCCTCCACCTCGGCGGCCGGCACGGCGATGCCGCGGCTGTCCCGGTAGACGTACGCCTGGATCATGCCCTGGTTGTACAGCTTGTGGAACGGCTCGGCCGACGAGATGTGCCCCAGGTCGAACAGCACCTTGGACCAGAAGCGCGCGTACAGCAGGTGCAGCACGGCGTGCTCCGCGCCGCCGACGTACAGGTCGACGCCGCCGTGCGGCTGTCCCTCGCGCGGGCCCATCCAGTAGCGCTCGGTGTCCGGGGCGACCAGCCGCTCGCTGTTGTGCGGGTCCAGGTAGCGCAGTTCGTACCAGCAGGAGCCGGCCCAGTTGGGCATGGTGTTGGTCTCGCGGCGGTACCGCTTCGGGCCGTTGCCGTCGCCCAGGTCCAGGGTGACGTTCACCCAGTCCTCGTTGCGGGACAGCGGGGTCTCCGGGGAAGTGTCCGCGTCGTCGGCGTCGAAGGTCCGGGGGGAGTAGTCCTCGACCTCGGGCAGTTCCAGCGGCAGCATCGACTCGGGCAGCGGGTGGGCGACGCCGTCCTCGTCGTAGACGATCGGGAAGGGCTCGCCCCAGTAGCGCTGGCGGCTGAACAGCCAGTCGCGCAGCCGGAAGTTGACGGTGCCCTCGCCGATGCCGCGCTCGGCCAGCCACTCGGTGATGGCCGCCTTGGCGTCGGCGACGCCCAGGCCGTTCAGCGAGATCTCCTCGTTCGCGGAGTCGAGCAGCTTCGCGTCGTACGAGTCGAAGGCGGCGTCCCAGGCGGCCGGGTCCGTGCCGCGGTCGTCGGCGGGCTCGACGACGCAGCGCATCGGCAGCTCGAAGGCGCGGGCGAAGGCGAAGTCGCGGCTGTCGTGCGCGGGGACGGCCATGATCGCGCCGGTGCCGTAGCCCATCAGCACGTAGTCGGCGATGAAGACGGGGGTCCGCTCGCCGCTGACCGGGTTGGTCGCGTACGCGCCGGTGAAGACGCCGGTCTTCTCCTTGGCGTCGGCCTGCCGCTCGACGTCGGACTTCGAGGCGGCCTGCTTGCGGTACGCGGCGACGGCGTCGGCGGGGGTGGCGTGGCCGCCGGTCCAGACCTCGTGGGTGCCCTCCGGCCAGGCGGCCGGGGTGATCTTCTCGACCAGTTCGTGCTCGGGGGCCAGCACCATGTAGGTCGCGCCGAACAGCGTGTCCTGCCGGGTGGTGAAGACGGTGATCTTCTCTTCCCCTACGGGGAAGGCCACCCGCGCGCCTTCGCTGCGCCCGATCCAGTTGCGCTGCTGCAGCTTGATGGCCTCGGGCCAGTCCAGCCCGTCCAGGTCGTCCAGCAGCCGGTCGGCGTAGGCGGTGATGCGCATGTTCCACTGGCGCAGCTTGGCCTTGAAGACGGGGTAGTTGCCGCGCTCGGAGCGGCCCTCGGCGGTGACCTCTTCGTTGGCCAGTACGGTGCCCAGGCCGGGGCACCAGTTGACGGGCGCGTCGGAGGCGTAGGCCAGGCGGTGGCCGCTCAGGATGTCGGCGCGCTCGGCGGCGCTCAGGCCGCTCCAGGGGCGGCCGTCCGGGGTCGGCCGCTCACCACTGGCGAACTGCTCCACCAGTTCGTCGATGGGGCGGGCGCGCCGGGCCTCGTCGTCGTACCAGGAGTTGAAGATCCGCAGGAAGATCCACTGCGTCCACTTGTAGTAGTCGGGGTCGATCGTCTCGACCGAGCGGCGCTTGTCGTGGCCCAGGCCCAGCCGGCGCAGCTGCCGCCGCATGTTGACGATGTTGGCCTCGGTGGAGGCGCGGGGGTGGGTGCCGGTCTGGACCGCGTACTGCTCGGCGGGCAGCCCGAAGGCGTCGAAGCCCAGCGTGTGCAGAACATTGTGGCCGGTCATGCGGTGGTAGCGGGCGTGCACGTCGGTGGCGATGAAGCCCAGCGGGTGGCCTACGTGCAGCCCCGAGCCCGACGGGTAGGGGAACATGTCCATGATGAACTTCTTGGGGAGCGCCACGGTCTCGGGCGCGCCCGCCAGGTCGCCGCTGGGGTTGGGCGCCTCGTACGTGCCGTTCGCGTCCCAGAAGTCCTGCCAGCGTGCCTCGATGTCAGCGGCCAGTGCGGCCGTGTAACGGTGCGGCGCGGCCGTCTCGGCGGCGGAATTGGTCTCGCTCATCGTCCTAGCTCCATCGATCGTCTCTGCTGTCTGCCCGCATCTGGACTGCATCCGGAAACTGCACCTGAAATGCAAAATCCCCTCGCACAGGAGGGGACGCCGCGCCGAGTCCGACTGGCCGAATCCGCCAGTCGGTGCTGATCAGCGCGGCCGGCTAAGCAGAAGGCGTACGGCACGCATGGGGTCAGGTTACCGCAGCCGCCGAAAGGCCCGCACCGAGGTTCGCCCCGGTGCGGGCCCTGTCGTCGCCGTACGGGCCTCCCGCCGGCCGCTGAGCGGCCGGCGGGCGCCCTGCCGGTACGGGGAGGCTCAGTGGCGCTTCCCAGGCCGGTACGAGGTCACGTAGTCGCTCGCCGGGGAGCCGACGCCGGTGACGTTGTCGTAGCCGACGGTCGCGGAGAGCGAGCTGTCGCCGCCCAGGCTGCGCAGCGAGGTGAGCAGCCCGTCCTTGGCGTCGAAGCCGTTGGCGTAGTCGACGCGCACCACGCCGAGGCCGCGGCCCTGGCCCAGCGGGTGGTCGGTGACGTCGTGGTAGGCGCCGGTGCCGTACCGGTCGTAGATGCCCGGGTTGGCGAAGCCGACCGGCACGCCGTGCCGCGCCTGCTGGACGAGCGCCTGGACGCCCGCGATCACCGGCGCGGCCAGCGAGGTGCCGCCGATCCGGTACTCGGCGTACTGCTGCGAGCCGTCCGGGAAGGTCTGGGTCTGGCCGACCAGGAAGCCGGTCTGCGGGTCGGCGACCGCGGAGATGTCGGGCTCGACGCGCATCGGCTTGGAGCCGTTCGCCTTGGAGAGCGAGTCCGGGACCACGCCGCGCTGGTAGAAGGGCTGCTCGTAGAGCTTGCTGGTGCCGCCGCCGGCGCCGCTGTTGTAGGCGCCGGGCAGCGAGGTCCAGCTGTCGCCGCTCTTGGACAGGTCGCTCTTGTGGGTGCCCCAGCCGGTCTCCCACTGGTACTTGTTCCCCTTGCCGACGGCGAGCGAGGTGCCGCCGACGGAGGTGACCCACGGGGAGTTCGCGGGGGTGTCGACCTGCTTCGTGCCGGTCTTGGCGACGTTGTCGCCGTTGTCGCCGGAGGAGAAGTAGAAGCCGATGCCCTCGACGGCGCCCAGCTGGAAGATCCGGTCGTAGGCCGCGGCCGTGTCCGGGGTCTCGTTGGCCTCGACGTCGCCCCAGGAGTTGGAGACGATGTCGGCGAGGCGGTTGTCGACGACCTTGTTCAGGGTGTCGATGAAGTCGTCGTCCTGGCAGGACGCGGCGCCGACGTAGACGATGTCGGCCGCGGGGGCGACGGCGTGCACGGCCTCGACGTCGAGGGTCTCCTCGCCGTACCAGCCGGCCGCGCCGCACTCGTTCTCGCCGGTGTGCGTGTATTCGTCGGGCAGCACCTGGGAGAGCTGGCCCTTGCGGTAGCTCTTGTCGCCGTTGCGCTTGGCGTACCGCTGGGCGTCCGCGGCGATGGTCGGCGAGGCGTACGCGTCGGTGATCGCGACGGTCACGTCCTTGCCGGTGAAGTTCTTGGCCCCGTAGGCGGCGCGCAGCTGCTTGCCGGTGTAGCCCTTGACCGCGTACGGCTGGTGCGTCCCGTAGGCCGACGGCAGGTTCTTATTGACCTTCGAGCCGTAGTACGTGGAGAACGGGCCGGAGTTGCGGTAGACGGCGCTCGGGGGCGGCAGCGTCGCGTCGTGCTTGGCCAGCCGGGGGGCGTTGTTGAGGCCGACGACGGTGAGGACCGCGCCGTTCAGCGCCGTGGGCACGGTGGCGTCGCTGGACGGGGCATGGTAGGTCTTCCCGTCCTTCGCGTAGTTGTGCAGTTTGGTGCCGAACGCCTTCTCGGCGGCGGCCGTGTCGCCGCTCACGGAGACGTAGTGGCCGTTGGCGCCGGTCACCTTGAGGCCCGAGGAGGTCAGCCAGTCGCTGACCTTGGCTATCTGCGCCGTGGTGGCGCCGAAGCGGGCCTTCGCCTGCTTCGCGCTCAAGTACTTGCCGTACGAGGCCGAGTTCGGGTCCGAGACGGACCGGGCGTACGCGGCCAGGCCGGGGGCGTCGCGCCCGGCGAGGTAGACGCGCACGGCGACCTTGTTCGACTTGGGCGTGTCACCGCGGTCGGCCTTGGGCGTGGCCCACAGGGGCTTGGTGCCCTGGAGCGCGTGCCGGTCGTGCGGGCCGGAGTCGGCGTCGGCGGTGGGCACGCCGAGCGCGAGAGCGCCGGCGACCAGCGGCAGCGTCGCCGCCGCGGCCAGTCCGGCGCGCACTCTGGAGCGGCTTGATCTCATGGAACCCCCTGCGGTCCGATCCATCGCATATGACGGAGGTGCTGGATGTAGCACCCACGTAAACCGCCACTCTTTCGGCCAAGTGTTCATACAGGGGGCATGCGTTCACCAAGAAGGGCCCAAGGAAGGGTCATGATCAGGAATGCTGGGCGGCGTTCGCAGCCGCTTGCCGACGGGCCGCCGGAAGACATCCGCGAGGCACGGCGGCGGCGAAGGCCCGGTGAACGGACCGACGTTAGCAGCGACGCCCCGCCGGCCGTCGCGGTTGCCGGAAGGCCGCCGTACCGCCGGGCCCCGGTGCCTAGCGTGCGGGCATGCACATCCACCGCTGGGGCCGCGCCGGGACCCTGGGACCGCCCCGTCAGGCGCTCGCCGCCGGGACCCTCGCACTGCTCGCCCTCGCGCTGGTGCTGCCGTTCGCGGCGGGTGGCGGAGCGCGCCGGTTCCTCGACTACACCGGCGGCGTGCTCACGCTGCTCTCCCTGACCGCCACGGTCGTCTGGGGCCTCATCGCCTCCGGCCGCGCGCTGCTCACCCCTCGCGGGCGGCTGCTCGCGCAGGCCGTGCACCGCGCGACCGCGGTCTGCGCCCTCGGCTTCCTGCTGCTGCACGTCGCCCTCAAGGTCGCGGACGCCCATGTGGGCCCGCTCGCCGCCCTGCTGCCGTTCTCCATGGGGGTACGGGGCGCGGGCGGGCTCATCGGGCTGGGGGCGCTGGCCGGCCATCTGATGGTCCTCGCCGCGGCCACGGGCGTCCTGCGCAGCGCCTTCGCGGGGCGCGGCCGGGCCGCGGGCCGCTGGCGGGCCCTGCACGCGTGCGCGTACCCGGCGTGGTGCGCGGCGATCCTGCACGGCCTCAAGTCCGGCCGCCCGCCGACCGCCTGGGTGAGCGTCTGCTACGGGCTGTGCCTGGCGGCGGTGGCGGGCGCGCTGGTCCTGCGGGTCGTCCGCACCCGCCGCGCCGGACGGCGCGACGCCGGTTCCGCGCGCCCGGCGCGCACGACGCCGCCGGCGCGGCAACGGGCCGCCGACGCGCCGCTGGTCCCCCGGCCGCGCTCCGGGTCCGCCCCGCTCTCCCCCGCCCTCGGGAGCCCCTCGCGCGACGCCGCCGCGGGTGATGGATCGTGAACGCGCCCCCCGGGGAGCGGGCGGCCTCCGGGCCGCTGCCCGACGTGCCCGAGGTGCTCACCCTCGGGGTGCCGCGGCTGACGGCCGGGTTCGGCGACGCGGAGCGGCTGGAGCGGCGGGCGCATCTGGTGGTGCACGGTTCGATGCCCTCGCTCACCGAGGACCAAGTGACAGAGGTCGCCGATACGATCGGATTGAGGGGGCGGGGCGGAGCGGGCTTCCCGTTCGCGCGGAAGATGCGGGCCGTCGGCGAGGCCGCCCGACGGCGCGGGACACGGCCCGCCGTGGTGGTCAACGGCTGCGAGGGCGAACCGGCGTGCCGCAAGGACGCCGTACTGCTGCGCCGCGCGCCGCACTTGGTGCTGGACGGCGCGCTGCTGGCGGCCGGCGCGCTGGGCGCGCGCACGCTGGTGGTCGGCGTGACGCGGGAGGCGACCGAGGAGTCCGTACGGGCCGCCCTGGCCGAACAGGGGCTCGCCGACCGGCGCGGGCGAGCGCTGCGCGCGCGGGTCGTCCGGCTGCCCGAACGGCTGGTCTCCGGCGAGGCGTCCGCGCTGCTGCGCGGGGCGGACGGCGGCCCTCCGCTGCCGCCCGGGCGGCGCGTCCACGCCTCGGAGGAAGGGCTCGGCGGCGTGCCCACGCTGCTGTCCAACACCGAGACCTTCGCCCAGCTGGCGCTCGCCGCCCGCCTCGGCACGGCCCGCTACGCCACTACCGGCACCCCGTCCGAACCGGGGACGCTGCTGCTCACCGTGGCCGGCGCGGTCGGCCGCCCGCGCGTCGTCGAAGCGCCCAGCGGCGTGCCCCTGCCGTACGTACTGGAGTCCTGCGGGGCCGATCCGGCGCCCCCGGGGGTGCTGGTCGGCGGCTACCACGGCGGCTGGCTGGACCAGGCGACCGCGTACGGCGCCGCCCTCTCGTACGAGGGGCTGCGCGCCCAAGGGGGAACCCTCGGCGCTGGTGCCGTCCTCCCGCTGCCCGCCGCCACATGCCCGCTCGGCGAGACCGTACGGGCCGCGCTGTGGCTCGCCGCCGAGTCGGCCGGCCAGTGCGGCCCGTGCCGGCTGGGGCTGCCCGCGCTGGCCGGAGCGCTCGCGGACGTGGTGGGCGGCGGCGGACGGGACGCCCTGGAGGCGGTGCGGCAGACGGCTCAGTCCGTACGCCGCCGGGGCGCCTGCGGGCACCCGGACGGCGCGGCCCGCTTCGTGCTGTCGGCCCTCACGGCGTTCACGGACGACCTTGCGGCACACGTCCTGGGCGACGGCTGCGGACGCGGCACCTCGGGGGTACTGCCGCTGCCGTCGCCCGGCGGCCCCGACGCGCCGGGCGCCCCGAGCGGCGAGCGGCTGGCCGTCGACTGGACGCTGTGCGAGGGCCACGGACTGTGCGCGGGACTGCTGCCGGAGCTCGTACACCTCGGCGCGGACGGCTTTCCGGCGCTCGCGGCCGGGGACGTCCCGGCGGTTTCGAGGGGGCGCGCACTGCGCGCCGTACGCCGCTGCCCGGCGCTGGCGCTGCGTTTGGAGCGGAGGGAGTGACGGCGGCCGGGGCCAGTGCTGCGCCTGGGGCTCCGGGAGGCCGCGCACGCCCTGGCCGACGGCACGGAGCGTACGGACCCCACCGCGCCCCTACCGCGCCCGCGCCGCGCCCGCGCCGTCGCGCACGCCCGAGGACGAGTCCCAGCGAGGACCGGCCGGCGGAAGACCGACCGGCGCAGGGCCGCCCCGCGGAGGACCGTCCCACGGGCCAGACGACCCCCGACCACAAAAAGATCCCGCCCGGTCGATTCGACCAGGCGGGATCTCCGTGATTGTGGAGCTAAGGAGAATTGAACTCCTGACCTCCTGCATGCCATGCAGGCGCTCTACCAACTGAGCTATAGCCCCTTGTTTCGGCCCGCCCGGTTTCCCCGGCGGCGTCGCCTACATTACACGGATGCCCCCGTCCCTTGCCAAATCGATTGCCGGCCGACGCTTGAAGCGCACGGGCGCGGGGTACAGCCGAACCCCGCGCCCGCCCGTTCTCCGCGGCGCCTGACATCCGCGGCCGCCGCCGCCCCGCGTCTCAGTGCCCTTCGTGGCCGCCGTGCCCGTGGCCCGCGTCGCCGTGGTGGAACTTCATCACCTCGGCGGGCATCACCACCACCGGCCGCATCATCCCCATGTCCTCGTGCTCCAGCAGATGGCAGTGGTACATGAAGCGGCCGTGCGCTCCGTGAAAGCGGCCGATCACATTCACCATCTGCCCCGCCGGAACCTGGATGACGTCCTTCCACGCCGCATCACCCGGCGAAATGGGAACGGTCCCCCCGTACTCCAGCGGGTTGCGGGTGCCGCCCAGTTGGACATCGAACGGGCTCCCCGGGCCCTGCGGATAGACATCACGGCTGAGCACCTGGAAGTCGATCAGGTGGATATGCATCGGGTGGGTCCCCGCGCCGCCCAGGTTGAGGAAGCTCCACTGCTCCCAGGCGTCGTGCTCGACCATGAAGCCGAGGGCGTCGTCGAAGGTACGGGCGCCCCGCTGGTACGTACGCACCTTGCCATCGGCGCCCTTGACCTGCACCACGCCCTCACTGGGGATCTTGACGTGGCCCGGATCGACCTCGTGCAGCTCCCAGATCTCCGGGTGCGCGTTGCCCGCCGTGCCCGGCGGGGTGAGCGCCACCATCCGGTGCACGTGCTTCGGCGCGGTCTCATGGGTGATGCGCCGGAAGGTCGCCGAGACCACCTGCGGCAGCACGAACGGGTCGCGCACCGGCTCTGCGCCCACCCGCACCTGCATGATCTGCGGGTACGGAACGCCCGGCGCCGCGTTCTCCAGCCGGACACGGCGCCCCCGCAGCCGCCCGAAGTCGACCAGCAGATCGATCCGCTCGGCCGGCGCGACGGACAGCGGCTCGTCGACCGGTACGGGCCGGGGCAGCAGCCCGCCGTCCGAACCGACCTGCCACGCCGCGCCGCGCACCTGCTCCCCCGTCACGTCGTCGACCAACCGGAGCTGGAAGGTCCGGGCGTTGGCCGCGTTGAGCAGCCGGAAGCGGTACCAGCGCGCCGCCACGTCCAGGTGCGGCCAGATGACGCCGTTGACCAGGGTGTACGGGCCCGCGAACGGCAACGTCACATTCCTGTCGGCGGCGTCCTTCCCGACGACGACGGTCTTGTGCAGCAGCCGCCCGGTCAGCCTGCCGTCCTCGTCCTGGTCGAGGTTGCGGTCCTGGATGATCAGGGGCACCTCGTGCTCCCCCGACGGGAGCCGCAGCGCCCGCTCCTCGTCGTCCCGTACCAGATACAGGCCGGCCAGCCCCGCGAAGACGTTCCAACGGGTGATGTCCATAGCATGGTCGTGATACCACCAGGTGGCCGCCCGGTGGTCGTTGGGGTACTCGGTGAGCTGACTGTCGCCGGGCGACACCGCGTTCTCCGCCCAGCCGTCGTTGCCGCCCCCGGTCACCGCGCCGTGCAGATGCGTGACCGTCCACGGCGGCAGCGCCGCGACGTCGGCGAGCGGCCCCGCGCCGCTGCGGCCCGGCACATCGCTCGGCGAGGGCGAGCCCTGCTGCGGCACGGCCTCCACCGCCGTCACGGGATAGCTCCCCGCGAGCCGGTTGTTCCACCGGACGCGCAGCCGCCGCCCCCTGGGAACCTCGATGGTCGGCCCCGGGTAGTGGCCTTCGTAGGCCCACACCTTGGTCGGCGGCAACTGCGAGTGCAGCCGGACCCAGGTCGCCGTCAGATCGATGTCGATGCCGTTCAACGCCTCCTGCCGGCCCGGCCGCAGCGCCGGCGGTATGGGCAAGGCGTCGATGAACGGCGTGAGTTCCGCCGCGGCCGCCCGCTTCGCGGACTCCGTGGCGCCGCCGGCCTCCGCCGGATCCCGGACAGGTTGGATCTCCGTATCGGTCATGCTGCGACCCCCGTGTCGCTCCCCCGTGCCGCCGACCGTTTCCGGCGGCAACTCCTGACCGGTTAACGCGCGTAGGTTCCGGGGGAGTTCCGGCTTCCGCGGAGAATTCGGACCAAGGCCCGGCACCGGGGCAGAACGTCACGAAGCAGCACCAGGCCGTCACGAAACCGGAGCCGGGCAGTACCGGAGCCGGGCAGTAGCGGAGCCACGCAGTACCGGAGCCGGGCAGTCTTGGAATCGGGCAGTAGCGGAGCCTGATCCGTCCAGGCTGCGTGAAACGGCGTCAGGCCGTCGCGAACGAGTAGAAACGCTTCAGCGCGCAGTGCTCGTCGAGCAGCCGCCCGTAGATCGGCTCGCCCTCCAGCTCCCGGTATGTCTCGATCGGGTCGCCCTTTATGATCAGCGCCCGCGCGCACTCCACGCACCAGTACTGGTAGGCGGAGTTGAGCGGCTCCATGTCGCGGACGATCGGCGTCCCGCTGCCGCACCAGTCGCATTTCCGGCTGTGTGCACCCATCAGTCAGCTCCAGGCTTGGCCGCGGGCCACGCACCCATAGGACACCGCGCCTCGGTCGGCGGGCGCTTGGGCCCCCTGGCCGGGCCGCCGGCGGAACGGACGATCAGGGGCAGCCGACGCGAGAAGGGCACCGCTTGCACCGTCCTCCTCAAGAATGCGCGCCGACATGTCACCTTCCCTCCCCTTCGACCCCGTCCACCTACCGGCCGTCCGATTCTGCCATGCGCCGGCTACGAGGTCAGCGCCGCCGTCGCAGCAGGCCCGCACCCGCCGCGGCCACCGCCGTGCCGGCCAGCGCGAGGACGGTCACCCACAGCGCGTGGGAGGACGAACGCGCCCCCGGAGCCGCCCCCGCCCCGCCGAGGAAGACCGCGCCGAAGACGGCCACGCCTGCCAGCAGGCCGAGCTGAGCGGCCGTCACCAGCACGCCGCTGGCGTCCGCCGCGTCCTGCTGCCGTATCGCGGCCAGCGCCCGGGTGAGCGTCGGACTGTACGCGACCCCTACCCCGCAACCGACGCCGGCCAGCGCCGCGTAGAGCCCCGGCCCGCCGCTGCCGCCGCCGCGCAGCGCCAGCCCGACCCCGGCGAACGAACCGGCCGCGAGCAGGAACCCGGCCGGCGCCAACGCCTCGTGCCAGCGCTCCGGGAGCCGCCGCCAGTTGAGCCCGATCACGCCGAAGGCCACCGAGATGGGCACGAACATCAGCCCGGCCCGCAGCGCGCTGTACCCGAGGCCGCTCTGCAGATGGAGCGTCAGGACGAAGAGGAAGCCCGCGTTCAGCGCCATGGCCAGGCCGATACGGGCGACGGCCAGCGGGATCCCCGGAGCCCGCAGCACCCGCGGCGCTATCAGCGGCGCACCGCCGCGCCGCGCGAGCCGGGACTCGTACACCGCGAAGACCGCCACCAGCAGCGCGCTCCCGGCGAGCGAGATCCAGCCCCACAGCGGCCAGCCCTGCTCCTCCCCCAGCACCAGCGGGACCGTGAGCGCCATCACCGCCGCGGCGAGCAGCACCAGGCCCGGCAGATCGAAGCCGCGCCGGACGCCCTCCGCCCGCTCCCCGGGCTCGTCCCGCTCGCTCGGCAGCGCCTTCGGCGCGAGGACGAGCAGCGCCAGCCCGATCGGCACGTTCACCAGGAAGACCGGGCGCCAGCCCGTCCCGAAGAGATCCGCGCTGACCAGCATGCCGCCCACCGCCATCCCGGCCGCGGCGCCGGAGGCGAGCACGGCCGAGTACGCGCCGAGGGCCCGCGTCCGCGAACTTCCCGTGTACGTACGCTGGATGAGGCTGAGGACCTGCGGCAGCATCACGGCGGCGCCCGCGCCCTGGACGAAGCGGAAGGCGATCAACTGCCCGGCGCCGCCTGCCAGCCCGCAGGCGAGCGAGGCGGCCGTGAAGACCGCGAGCCCCGCCATGAAGGCCCGCCCGTGCCCGTACCGGGCGCCGCACCGCGCGCCGGTGATCAGCAGCACCGCGTACGCGATGGTGTAGCCGGCGACGACCAACTGGAGCCCGGAGCCCGAGGCGTGCAGATCGCCGCGGATGGCGGGGGCCGCCACGTTCACGATGAACGCGTCGAGCAGCGCCATGAACTGGCCGGTGAGCACGATGGCCAGCAGCCTGCCGGGGCGGGGCGGCTGCCGCGCCCCGGCTCCTCGGCGTCGATTGTCAGTGCCGTCGTCTTTACTGGCCTCCGGTCCGGCCACCGGAATCGGAACGTAGGTATCGGTCATGCGTCCGATACTGACCCGGCTCGGGCCCAGGTCACGAGAGCCCGCCGATGCTGGTACCGACAGCACCAGGCAGCACTCGGGACACAGCGAGGACGACGGCCGACGATGGGGGACGTGACGACGATGGCGACGACGACCGGACGCCGCAGGCCCGAGCTGGCCGCCTTCCTGCGCAGCCGCCGGGCGAGAGTGACCCCGGCCGACGTGGGCATGCCCGCGGGCCTGCGCCGCCGCACACCGGGCCTGCGCCGCGAGGAGGTGGCCCAGCTCTCCGGCGTCGGCGTCACCTGGTACACGTGGCTGGAGCAGGGGCGGCCCATCAACGCCAGCATCCAGGTGCTGGACGCCATCGCCCGTACGCTCCGGCTCGACCGTACCGAGCGCGTGCACCTCTACCACCTCGCCGAGGTGCCGTACGTACGCGACCACCAGGGCGACGCGGAGGCGGCGGGCCCCGAGGTGCAGAGCATCGTCGACTCCCTCGAAGCGCTCCCCGCCGTCGTCTACAGCGCCCGCTACGACATCCTGGCCACCAACGCCACGTACCGCGGCCTCTTCCCGGCCGTGTACAGCACCACCGGTCGCGGCGGGAACGTGCTGTGGCAGCTGTTCACCCGGCCGGCGTGCTGCAACCCGTACCTCAACCACGCCGAGGAGCTGCCGTTCCTCGTGGCGAGTCTGCGCGGGGCGTACGGCTGCCATGTGGGCGAGCCCGCCTGGGAGAGCTTCATCGAGAGGCTGTCGACGGCCAGCGAGACCTTCGCGCGGCTGTGGGAGAACGGCGACGTGGCCCCGCCCGGCCCCCGTATAAAGGTCTTCCGCCACTCCTCCCTCGGGGAGGTGCGGCTGAACTCGACCTCGCTGGCGGTGGGCGGCGTCCCGGAGACCCGGATCGTGGTCTACACGCCGCACGACGAGGAGAGTCGCGAGCTGATCGGCAAGGTGTGCTCGATCGAGGACCCGGTCATCGGCTGCCCGGCGCACGCGCGCCCGCTGTCGGAGATACGGGCCGCGCTCGCCCTTTGAGCGGCGGACCGGGCGACGCCGCGGGCGCCCCGTCCGCGCAGCCGCAACAACAGAAGATCCCGCCCCTCTGTCAGAGGGGCGGGATCTTCCGAACTGTGGAGCTAAGGAGAATTGAACTCCTGACCTCCTGCATGCCATGCAGGCGCTCTACCAACTGAGCTATAGCCCCGCTGTTCTGCGGCTCTCGGGGCTTCCCCCGCCGTTCCGCGAACAAGATGAACTTTAGCCTGCGACCTGCCCGGATGTGAAATCCGGCCCCGGCGGCCGCTCAGTCGTCGTCGCCGAGCACCGGCTCGGGGAGCGTCCCGGCGTTGTGCTCCTGGAGCCGCCAGCCCCGCGCGCCCTCGCCCAGCACGGACCAGCAGCAGTTCGAGAGGCCGCCGAGCGACTCCCAGGTGTACGGGTCCAGGCCGAGCAGCCGGCCGATGGTGGTGCGGATGGTGCCGCCGTGACTGACGACGACGAGGGTGCCGCCGTCGGGCAGCTTCTCCGCGTGGTCGAGCACGACCGGCGCGGCCCGCTCGGCGACCTCGGTCTCCAGCTCCCCGCCGCCGCGGCGGACCGCCTCGCCGCGCTTCCACGCCGTGTACTGCTCGCCGAAGCGGGCGAGGATCTCCTCGTGCGTGAGCCCCTGCCACTCGCCGGCGAAGGTCTCCCGCAACCGTGCGTCGTGGGCGATCTCCAGGCCGGTGACGGCGGCCAGCTCCGCCGCCGTCGCCGCGGCCCGCCGCAGGTCGGAGGCGACGATCGCGTCCGGGCGCAGCGCGGCCAGCAGCCGGGCGGCGCGGCGGGCCTGCTCGACGCCGGTCCCGGTCAGTTCGATGTCCGTGGTGCCCTGGAAGCGGCGCTCCAGGTTCCACAGGGTCTGGCCGTGCCGCCACAGGACGATGCGGCGGCCCCGGCCGCCCTTGGCGCCGTTCAGCTCAGCTCACCGTCCCGGTCGTCCTCCGCGGCGAGCGTCTTGGCGTGCTCCTCGGCCTTGCCGGAGGTCGCGACGGCGTCGGCGGGCAGTTCGAGCTGCGGGCAGTCCTTCCACAGCCGTTCGAGGGCGTAGAAGACGCGCTCCTCGCTGTGCTGCACGTGCACGACGATGTCGACGTAGTCGAGGAGCACCCAGCGCGCCTCGCGGTCGCCCTCGCGGCGCACCGGCTTGGCGCCGAGCTCCTTGTTCAGCCGCTCCTCGATCTCGTCGACGATCGACTTGACCTGGCGGTCGTTGGGAGCCGAGGCCAGCAGGAAGGCGTCGGTGATCGACAGTACGTCGCTGACGTCGTACGCGATGATGTCGTGCGCGAGCTTGTCGGCGGCCGCCTGTGCGGCGGCCTTGATGAGCTCGATGGAGCGGTCCGTGGCGGTCACTGGCCAAGCTTTCGATCGGGAATCAGGTACCCGTCAAGGGTCTCACGCTCCGCCGACCACCCCGCCGCCGCGCGTGTCGGGGCCCTACCGGCCGCCTCCTCCGCCGCCGCGCTTCTCCGCGTTCCCCGGCCCGTACGGTCGTCGAGCCGTACGGGCCGGGGCGCGGTGCACCGCGCCCCAGGGGCCGCGGGCCCCACAGGGGCCGTCACCCCTTGTAGTCGCTCCCGATGACCACAGTGACGTCCGCGTTCGACGCGCCGTCGCCCTTGGCCACGGCCCCGGCCGGCAGGCCGAGCGTCTTGGCGATCTCCTTGGCCTGCGCCGCCCGCTTCTCGTCGGAGTACGTCACCTTCGACGCGGACTGCCCCGCGCTCTGCGTACCGCCGTCGACGACGGTGTAGCCGCCGTTGACGAGGGCGACCTGCGCCGAACCGGCCGCCGCCTTCTTTCCCGTCGCGTTCTTCACGCTCACCCGCGGCGGCGCGTCCGCGGCGGTCTTCTGCACCGTGCCGCCGAGCACGTCCTTGATCACCGAGTCGGTGGCGTTCTCGCTGAGCGACCCGTTGCCCTGCACGGGCAGCAGCTTGGTGTCGTACGAGCCCTTCTTGGCCAGTCCGGCGAGTTTCGCCAGGGAGGCCCCGAGCTGCTGCTCGGACAGCGAGGGGTCGGGGATCTGGGCGAGCGACTCCACCGTGTTGACGGCCGAGCCGGTGTCCGTGGAGACCTTCTTCAGGACCGCCTGCATGACCTGGCCGAACCGCGCGAGCTGCTTGGCCTGGGCCTCTCCGGGCGCGCGGTAGGTGGCGTACGCGACGGCCGCCTGGCCGTTCAGCCCCTGGTCCTTGCCCTCCTTGACCTTCGGGCTGTCGTCCTTCTTCGCGCCCGGAATGGTGGCGTCCGCGTCGAGCGTGATGCCGCCGACCAGCTCGACGAGGTTCTCCAGGTAGGGGGTGTCCAGCCGCCAGCTGCCCTTGATGTCCGCGCCGAGCAGCGTGTTCAGGGCGTCGCGGGTGCCTCCGGTGCCGCCGTCCTGCACCGACTTGCCGAGCGTGGTGGCGCTGCCGCCGTCGCTGGAGACGGCGAGCGTGTTCGGCAGCAGGACCGTGGTGCCCCGGTTGGTGGTCTCGTTGTCGACGAGCAGGGCGGTGGAGCTGCCGCCGCCCTTGGTCTCGCGCAGGTGCACGACGATCACGTCGCGCTTCTGCGCGCCCCCGGAGGCCGCCGCGCCCTTGGAGTCGCCGCCCGTGCCGGGCAGCATCCCCGCGTACCAGAGGTAGCCGACGCCGCCGGCCACGACGAGCGCGAGGACGACGGCGAGCACGACGACGCGGTTGCGGCCCTGGCGCTTGCGCTCGTCGCGCCGCTCGGTGCGGCTCTCGCTGAACTTGAGCCAGTCGATGACGTCCTCGGAGTCCTCGTCCGGCTCCTCGATGAAGGAGAACTGCTCGGTCCGGTACTCCTCGCCCCCGTCGGCGGCGGCCTTGTCCGAACGCTCGGACCGCCCCTGCTGGTCCGTCGCGGTGCCGGCCGACGCGTCGGCGCGCTCCTCGTCGTGCGGGGCCGCGGCCTGCTGCGGAATCCACTCCTGCTGCACGACCTGCTGCTGAGGCTGGTGCTGCTGGGATTGCTGATGCGAAGACTGCGGAACCTGCTGAGGCTGCTGGTACTGCTGCTGCTCGGGCTGCTGAGCCGACTGCTGATGCTGCGGATACAGCTGCTGCTGTTGGTAGCTCTGCTGCGCGTACGGGTCGTAGCCGTACCCCTGCTGCGCCCCGGCCCCGTACGGGTCGTACGACTGCTGCGCCTGCTGGTACGGCTGCTCGGACTGATACGGCTGCTGCTGCGGAATCGACTGCCCGTGCTGACCGTGCTGTCCCGACTGCCCCGGCTGGCCCGGCTGCTGAATCGGCTGCCCGTACTGGTCGTACACCCGCTGCGGGTCGTTCGGCTGGTACACCGGCTGCCCATAGGCGTCGTAGCCGTACACCAGTGGTTCCTGTGCGTACGGGTCCTGTCGGTCGTTCACCAGAGCCCCTTCAACCGGTCTCCGCCGGTGTCTGCCGATTCAGCCGTCGTGCCGGTACAGCTTGCGCTTGTCGATGTAGCGGACCACGCCGTCCGGCACCAGATACCAGACCGGATCGCCCTGTGCGACGCGTGTCCGGCAGCCGGACGAGGAGATCGCCAGCGCGGGCACCTCGACCAGCGAGACGCCGTCCTCCGGAAGCCCCGGGTTGGTCAGTACGTGCCCGGGCCGCGTCACTCCGATGAAGTGGGCCAGCGAGAACAGTTCCTCGGTGTCCCGCCAGGTGAGGATCTGCGAGAGCGCGTCGGCTCCGGTGATGAAGAAGAGGTCCGCGTCACCGTGCTCGGCGCGCAGGTCCCGCAGCGTATCGGTGGTGTAGGTGGCGCCGCCGCGGTCGATGTCGATGCGGCTGACCGAGAACTGCGGATTGGACGCGGTGGCGATGACCGTCATCAGATAGCGGTCCTCGGCCGGGGACACCTGCTTGTGGCTCTTCTGCCATGGCTGCCCGGTCGGTACGAAGACCACCTCGTCCAGGTGGAACTGCGAGGCCACCTCGCTCGCGGCGACCAAGTGGCCGTGGTGGATCGGGTCGAAGGTCCCGCCCATCACGCCGAGTCGCCGCTTCGCGGGCTCTGTCTGCTCTCCCATGCGTGCAGACCCTACTGGGCGCGGCCGCACACCGGGACGCCGGTTCAGCGGTCGCGGTTGAAACGGGTGACGCCCCACAGCAGGAGCAGCAGGATGACGAGGGCCGCGCCGCCCGTCATGAAGGGGCTGATGCTCTCGTGGGTGTCCACGTGCTCGCCCTCGGCGGCGAGCGTGACCAGGGCGGTGTGGGCGGTGCTGAATGCGGTCATCTTCGGCAGGACCTATCCGGGATGGGATCGGGCAGAGACTTCTGACACATCGTATGCGGCAGCGGCCGGCAACCTCACGGCGACTCCGCGCGTCCGTCCTAGTCAGGCACGTCCGGCGGCAGTCGGCACAGCCTGGGCAGGCACGTCCGGCGGCAACCGGCACGTCCTGCTCAGACGCATCCGGCAGCGGTCGGCACGTCCTGCTCAGGCACGTCCGGCAGCGGTCGGCACAGCCTGCGCAGGCCCGTCCGACGACAGTCGGAGTCCTGCTCAGGCACGTTCGACAACGGCCGGCGCACCGCGGGCCGGGCGCGGGCGGCGTCCGGCGATCAGTCCTTGCTGCCGTACCCGCGCAGCAGGAACCAGGCGAGGAAGGCGATGCCGACGACCGAGATGACGACGATCGTGGGCAGCAGCATGCCCGACCCCCCGTCCTTGGAGACGGCGAGCAGTTCCGTGAAGCCGGGGTAGCCGGTCAGGCCATTCATGTCGGGCATGGCTCCACGGTAGCCAGCCCGGTATCAACATCTAGGCTGGGGTCCGGATAGCGGGGGACGGGTTCGGATCAGCCTGATCAGCCCAGTGAAGGGGGTCACCATGAGCGACAGTGACAGCGGCGGCGGGGGACACGAGCAGGTTCCCGGCCGGGAACGGAAGCGGTTCCCGGGTATTTCCTCACGTGCGTACGAGCATCCGGCGGACCGGTCGGCGCTGGTGGCGCTGCGCAAACTGAGCGGCTTCGACACCGTCTTCAAGGCGCTGAGCGGGCTGCTGCCGGAGCGCAGCCTGCGGCTGCTGTTCCTCTCCGACTCGGTGCGCGTCGGCGACCAGCAGTTCCAGCATCTGCACACCATGCTGCTGGACGCCTGTTACATCCTGGACCTGGAGAAGGTCCCGCCGATGTACGTCACCCAGGACCCGCAGCCCAACGCCATGTGCATCGGCCTGGACGAGCCGATCATCGTGGTCACCACCGGGCTCGTCGAGCTGCTCGACGAGGAGGAGATGCGGGCCGTGGTGGGCCACGAGGTGGGCCACGCGCTGTCCGGGCACTCCGTCTACCGCACCATATTGCTGTTTCTCACCAACTTCGCACTCAAGGTCGCCTGGATACCGCTGGGCAATATCGCGATCATGGCGATCGTCACGGCACTGCGCGAGTGGTTCCGCAAGTCGGAGCTGTCGGCGGACCGGGCCGGGCTGCTGGTCGGGCAGGATCTGCGGGCGTCGATGCGCGGCCTGATGAAGATCGCGGGCGGCAACCATCTGCACGAGATGAACGTGGACGCGTTCCTCGCGCAGGCCGAGGAGTACGAGTCGGGCGGCGATCTGCGGGACTCCGTGCTCAAGATCATGAACGTGCTGCCGCGCAGCCACCCCTTCACGACCGTACGGGCCGCCGAGCTCAAAAAGTGGGCCGAGAGCCGCGACTACCAGCGGCTCATGGACGGCCACTACCCGCGCCGCGACGAGGACAAGGACACCTCGGTGACCGACTCCTTCAAGGAGTCCGCGACGCACTACGCCGAATCGGTGCGGTCCAGCAAGGACCCGCTGATGGGGCTCGTACGGGACATCGCGGGCGGCGCGGGCGACTTGGGCGGCAAGCTCCGGGACACCTTCACGGGCCGGGGCGGGACGTCCACCAAGCAGGGCCCCGGGGAGGGCCCCGAGGACCCGCCGGGCGACGCCGACGGCGGCCAGCGGGGGTCCACGGAGCGCTAGCGGCGACGGCCTGTGCGGCCGCTGGGCGCTAGTGGCGACGGCCCCCGCGCGGTCCACGGCCGCAGGGCGGCGCTAACGGCGGCACAGGAGTCGGCAGGGCGCTAACGGCGGCCCACAGGAGTCGGCAGAGCACTGGCCGCCAGCACGCCGCACAGCGACGCTGTGGCCCGGCCGGTCGCGTACGGGTCCGTACCGGCCGGGCCCTCGTCCTTCGCCCGCTCACCGGCCAGCAGGGGCCGCAGATACCCGGCCGCGTCCGCCGCGCAGGACTCGGGCCCCGCCTGCACATTGGCCTGCGCCACCTCGATGTGGTGGTCGCGCAGGTCGTCCCGGTCGAAGCGGAAGCGCATCTCGCGCCGGACGGTGAAGAGCGAGACCTGGTCCGCCCCGGCCGCCGGGCCGCGGCCGGCCCGTGCCGGGCGCAGCGGGTAGACGAAGGTGTGGTCGGCGGTGACCTCCAGCGCGCCGGCCGATTCGGTCACGGAGAGGGTGCCCCGGACCCGTACGGGCGTGTCCGCGAGGGCGACCTTCGAGGCGTCGAAGCGGACCAGCCAGCCGGTGGCCGCGTGCCGCCCGTCGTCCTGCGGGTGGGCGAGGCTCTGGTCGTACTGGGCCAGTTGGGAGGGGTCGAGCAGTACGCGCGTGGTCCGGGTGTCGCCGCCGGTGAGCACGCCCGGGTCGAGGGAGGACTTGACGATGTACTCCTTGGCGGCGGCGAGCGCGGCCAGCACCTGGCTCTCGGAGAAGTGCTGGGTCTTGCGGGCGGCGGGCAGCGCCACGCCCTCGGAGCCGTCGCTGAACTGCGCTGCGGGGCTGTGGTCGAAGAGGTCGCGGGCGAAGGAGCCGACGACCGCGCCGGCCGGCGCGAGCGGGATGAGCGTGGTGCGCAGCGGGTCGGCGGCGGGCGGCGGCGTTTCCTTGTAGGGGTGGCGCACGCCCAGGTAGACGGCGGTGCCGAAGGCCATGGCGATCAGCAGCACCAGCACGAGCACTTGGCGCGGGGCGCCGATACGCGCCCAGGGCGAGCGGTTGCGCACCGCCTGGGCGTGGTCGCGCATCCGCTCCCGGGCGGAGAACTCCTGGAGCCGGGCAGCGCGCACGAACGACTCGTCGAAGGCGACGGAACCGTACTCGTCGTCGCTGCTTCCGGGGATGCCTTCGGGAGTCCCCTCAGGTGGCTCTCCAGGCCCGGCCATACTTCAAGAGTAGGTCTGCGGACGCTCAGGTAAACGCCCTGGTACACGACAAGTTCGGACGAAAGCTGACGCGTCGGAGCGGTTCGGGCGCACCGCCCCTCGGGGATGGCGCACCGCTCCACAGGGGTGGCGCACCGCTCGTCAGGGGTGGCGGGGCGCGGCCGAGGCCACGGGCGGTTCGGAGTCCGCGGAGACCGAGGGCAGGGGGTCCGAGTGCTCCTTGGCGGGGCTGTCCACGCCGCTCGTGGCGGGCGGGGCCGCCGGGCCCTGCCGGCTGTTGGAGGAGGCGCCGCGGTAGACGGCGGTGAAGGCGAGGGCGACCACGCCGATGCCCATCAGCACGGCGAGCACCCAGGCCACCGGGCGGTGCCAGCGGGCGTGGCCGCGGTAGGGGCGGCGGAGGCCGCCGTAGCGCCCGTACGGGCCGTAGGCGTCGTCCGGGTCGAGGTCGCGGGCGCCCGCCGCGCGGCGGCGGAGGCCGCCGCGGCCCTCGTCGTACGTCTCGTCGTACGCGTCCTCGTCGGCGGGCGGGGAGAGCGCGCGGCGGGACTGGGCCGCCGCGAGCATCCGCTCGACCGCACTGGGCTCGTGGATCTTGGCGGACCGTACGAAATCCTCGTCGAGTACCACGGAGGCGAACGGGTCTTCCGCGTCCCCATGGCCGTGGTTCTGGCTGTCGGGCTCTTCGCCGTCCGGGAACGGCCTGCCCCCCGCGTCGTCCGGCACGTCTCCAGGGTAGCGCCGGAGGCGTCAATTTGGGCAGAGAGTACGGCAATTAACACATGCCGGAACGAGTGTCCGGAGGCCGTGAGACCTGCGGCTGTGTGCCCCGGGACGTACGTTCCGGGGGTCGCTTCCCGAGGCCGCCCGCCGCGGAGGCGCGGGCCCCGGGACAGCGGGCCGGGGGGACCTCAGCGCGTGTGCCCGTCCCCCGTCACGATGTACTTCGTCGACGTCAGTTCCGGCAGCCCCATCGGCCCGCGCGCGTGCAGCTTCTGCGTCGAGATGCCGATCTCCGCGCCGAAGCCGAACTGGCCGCCGTCCGTGAAGCGGGTGGAGGCGTTGACCGCGACCGCCGCCGAGTCCACGAGCCGGGTGAAGCGGCGTGCGGCGGGCTGCGAGGAGGTGACGATCGCCTCGGTGTGGCCCGAGGACCAGAGCCGGATGTGGTGGACGGCCGCGTCCAGCGACTCCACGACGGCGGCGGCGATGTCGTACGAGAGGTACTCGGTCTCCCAGTCCTCGAAGGTCGCCTCGACCACGGTCGCCGGCGACCCCTCGGCCAGCTCCAGCACCCGCTCGTCGCCGTGCACCGTGACACCGGCCTCGGCCAGCGCGGCCAGCGCGCGCGGCAGGAACTCGGCGGCGATGTCCTGGTGCACGAGCAGCGTCTCGGCGGCGTTGCAGACGCTCGGGCGCTGCGCCTTGGAGTTGACGAGGATGTCGACGGCCATGTCGAGGTCGGCCTCCGCGTCCACGTACACATGGCAGTTGCCGGTGCCGGTCTCGATCACCGGGACCGTGGACTCCTCGACGACCGCGCGGATCAGCGAGGCCCCGCCGCGCGGGATGAGCACGTCCACCATGCCGCGGGCGCGCATCAGTTCCCGTACGGACTCCCGGCTCTCCCCCGGCACCAGCTGCACGGCGTCCGCGGGCAGCCCGGAACCGCCGACGGCGTCGCGCAGGACCTTCACGAGGGCGGCGTTGGAGGCGGACGCGGACGACGAGCCGCGCAGCAGCACGGCGTTGCCGGACTTGAGGCAGAGGGCCGCGGCGTCCACGGTCACGTTCGGGCGGGCCTCGTAGATGATCCCGACGACGCCGAGCGGCACCCGGACCTGGCGCAGGTCGATGCCGCCCGGCAGGGTGGAGCCGCGCACCACCTCGCCGACCGGGTCGGGCAGGGCCACCACGTCCCGTACGTCCTTGGCGATGGCGCGGACCCGCTCGGGGGTCAGCGTCAGCCGGTCGATCACGGACTCGGCAGTGCCGGCGGCCCGCGAGCGCCCGACGTCCTCCGCGTTGGCCGCGACGATGTCCTTCGTACGGACCTCCAGGGCGTCGGCCATGGCCAGCAGCGCCTCGTCCTTGACCGAGCGCGGCAGTGGCGCGAGGTCGGCGGCCGCGGCGCGGGCGCGGTAGGCGGCGCGCAGCACCGGGGACTGCGGCATGGGGTCGGCCAGGGGCGAGGGGAAGACACTGCTCATGACGGCAGCCTACTGAGCGCGGGGCCCGGTCCCACCCCTTATGGCGCATATCCCGCACTGCGAGACGGCGATCACGGCCGTGAGCAGCGCGGCGGCGCCGCCGCGGGCCGGAGCGGGGACCGTGCGCGGCCCCGGCCCCCGTCCGGCCCCGGCCGTCAGGCCCGCGCCGGGCACATCTCCCACAACGGCCCCACGCGGGGCCCGGCTCTCCCAACGGGCCCGCGCCCGGCGCACCCCTCAGAACGGGTGCACGCCCACCGGAGAGGCCGGCGGCGGTCCGTAGCCCTCCGCGATGCGCTGGTGGTAGGTCCCGCGGTCGATGACCTCCAGGCCGACGATCTCCCACGGCGGGAGCCGGGCCGTCGAGCGGTGCTCGCCCCAGAGCCGGAGCGCGACCGCAGCGGCGTCGTGCAGGTCCCTGGCCTCTTCCCAGTAGCGGATCTCGGCGTGGTCGTTGGCATAGCGGCTGGTCAGCAGAAAGGGGTGGTCGTGCGCGAGCTGTTCGAGCGCCCGCCGGACCTCCTTCAGCGGCGCCTCGGCGCCCGAGACGCTGAGCGTGATGTGCCACAGCCGCGATTCCTCGGCGCCTCGCGGCTGCGGTTCGGAGCTCGTCTCCGCGGTGCCGGCCCCACCCGGCGCCTGTGCCTCCTCGCCTGTCCCGACGCTGGTCAGTGCGCGCTCCGCCGTCCCTCGGGGCAGCGCGCCCGGGCGCCCTCGTCTCACCGGCGGCCTCCTGTTGATCGCTGCTCCGCGCGCGTGCGGCGGAGCCGTTCCGTGCTGTTGCCCGCTGCTGCTCGCAGCATGTCCGTTGCGGACGGGCCGCTGCCCAAGGCGGCCCGTTCTTCAAAGTTGACCAGTCCGGGGGCGGCCGCGTGGCGGTTTTCGCGAAGGTGTCCGTACAAAGACTGGTGAAAGGCCGGACTTCTCCCCGGCTCCGGCTCCGCGGCTCCCCGGCTCCAGCGCCGCAGCTCCGGCTCCCCCGCTCCGCGCCCCGGCCCCCGGCCCCCGCTCGCGCTCAGGTGTCCAGCACGACCAGGTCGTCCCGGTGCACGACCTCGCGTTCGTACTCCGGTCCGAGTTCGCGCGCCAGGTCCCTGGTGGAGCGGCCGATCAGCTGAGGGATCTCCTTGGCGTCGAAGTTGACGAGGCCGCGCGCCACCGCGCGCCCGGCGCCGTCCCGCAGCTCGACCGGGTCCCCCGCCGCGAACTCCCCCTCGACCGCCTCGATGCCGGCGGGCAGCAGCGAGCCGTGCCGCTCCAGGACGGCCCGTACGGCGCCCTCGTCCAGGGTGAGCGCGCCGCGCGGCGCGGAGGCGTGCGCGAGCCACAGCAGGCGGTCGGCGGAGCGCCGGCCGGTGCGGTGGAAGTACGTGCCGGTGGGCCGCCCGGCCAGTGCGTCGGCGGCCTGGCTGGCGGAGGTCAGGACGACCGGGATGCCCGCGGCGGCGGCGATCCGGGCGGCCTCGACCTTGGTGACCATGCCGCCGGTGCCCACACCTGCCTTGCCCGCGCTGCCGATGGTGATCCCGTCGAGGTCGGCCGGGCCGCGGACCTCCTCGATCCGGGCGGTGCCGGGGATGCTGGGGTCGCCGTCGTAGAGGCCGTCCACGTCGGAGAGCAGGATGAGCAGGTCGGCCCGGACGAGGTGGGCCACGAGCGCGGCGAGGCGGTCGTTGTCGCCGAAGCGGATCTCATCCGTCGCGACCGTGTCGTTCTCGTTGACGATCGGTACGGCCCTCATGGCGAGCAACTGGTCGAGGGTCCGGTAGGCGTTGCGGTAGTGGGCCCGGCGGCTGGTGTCGTCGGAGGTCAGCAGCACCTGGCCGACGCGGCGTCCGTAGCGCGCGAAGGAGGCCGTGTAGCGGGCGATGAGCAGGCCCTGGCCGACGCTGGCGGCGGCCTGCTGGCGGGCGAGGTCGCCGGGGCGCCGGTCGAGGCCGAGCGGCGCGAGGCCGGCGGCGATGGCGCCGGAGGAGACCAGGACTATCTCCCTGGGCCGGGGCCCGCGGGCCCCGGCGAGGACGTCGACGAGCGCGTCGACCCGGTCGGCGTCGAGCCCGCCGGCCGCGGTGGTGAGCGAGGAGGAGCCCACCTTGACCACGACCCTGCGGGCGTCCGTCACGTCCTGTCTCGCCTGTGCCACGCGCGTACAACCCCTGTGCTCGCCGATGCCGGTCCTGCCGGTCTTGTCCGATTCGCAAATCTACGGCAGGCGCCTACGGTCGTGCCGGGGCGTTTCGCCCCCCGGACGGGACGCGGGTGTTCACGGGGTCCGCGATGCGAGGGCGGAGGATATCCCCCTGAGCGCAGGTGAATAATCCTTTTTAGGGTGATTCACATCACGGCAGATTGCTACCAGGCCAACGCTCGACATACGGTCAGTGGTCGACCGTTCCCCATAATGGTCGCCCCCAACCCTCCAGTCCTGCTGCCAGGAGCCCGCCCAGTGCCTTCTGCCGGAACAGCCTCCCGCCGAGCCGCAGCGCTCGCGGCGCTGCTCGCGATGCTCGTGTTCTTCGCCGCCCAGCTCGTCGGCGCGCTGCTGCCCAATGTGCCGGTCTTCGTCGCCGCCTCGGCAGCGGGGCTCGCCCTCGACCTCGTTCTGCAGCACCGCGATCCAGGTCTGCTCTCGCTGCTGAGCAGGATCCGTCTCGATGTCACGGTCCGGCAGTTGCTGCGCGACATGCTGATCATGGTCGGGCTGCTGCGCGTCCACAACATCGACCCGACGCACGAGCACGCGCCGCTCTTCATCGGGCTGCTGCTCTTCTACTGCGCGCACTTCGCCTGCCAGGCCGTCGCGGTGGTCGTCCGCCGGGCCCGTACGCTGCCGTTCCTGACCCGCAACATCGACGCGTCCGGACTGCGGCTGTCCGCCGCCCCGCCGCGCCTGCTGTCCCGTCAGCAGGGCCGCCGGCTGCTGCGCTTCACGGCCCCGGCCAGCGCCGGGCTGCTCACCACCGCCGCCACCGGCAACGCCCTGTGGGGCGAGATCGGCCTCGGCGTCGCGCTGGTCTTCGCCATCGGCGGCACGGCCTACCTCGCCACCTGGCTGCTGCCCAAGAAGCGCATCGCCCTCGAACAGCAGGCGCTCGCCTGGCTGGACAAGTGGCTGGCCGCGTACCAGCCCACCGTCGGCATGTACTTCTCCGGCGGCACCTCCTCCGCCTACCAGGCGAACATGTGGCTCTCCACCCTCGCCGAGCTGGACGGCAACCCGGTCATCGTGCTCCGCGAGCGGTTCATGGTGCAGAAGATCGAGGCCACCGACGTGCCCATCATCTGCATCCCCAAGGTCGTCCACCTGATGGCCCTGGAGGAATCGTCGATCAAGATGATGCTGCACCCGGCCAACTCCGGTAAGACCTCGCAGGTGCTGCGCATGCCCTCGATCAAGCACGCGTTCACCAACCACGGCGAGAGCGACAAGCTCTCCAGCTGCAACCCGTACTCGAAGGCGTACGACGAGGTCTGGGTCGCCGGCCCCGCCGCCCGCGAGCGCTACCAGCTCGCCGACATCGGCGTCGAGGACAAGGACGTCGTCGAGGTCGGCCGCCCGCAGCTGGCCCCCATCCAGCCGTACGCGGGCGCGCCCGAGGGCGAGTTCACCACCGTGCTGTACGCGCCGACCTGGGAGGGCTGGGACGGCAACCCCGGCAACACCTCGGTGATGCTCGCCGGCGAGAACATCGTCCGGGAGCTCCTCGCCGACCCCAAGGTCCGCCTGATCTACAAGCCGCACCCGATGACCGGCTCCGTCGACCCGCGGGCCGGCCGCGCCAACGAGCGCATGATGGCGATGGTCCGCGAGGCCAACGCCAAGCGCTCCGGCGCCCGCCCCGGCCCCGAGGCCGCGGCCGAACTGGCCCGCCGCACCGCCGAGCTGGACCGCCTGACCACCAGCACCTTCCGGGAGAGCGCCGACGAGGTCGAGCGGATGATGCTCCAGGGCGCCCCCGAGCCTGGCCGCGCCGCGACCGTGGAGGCGGCCACCACCGCCTGGGAGGCCGCCTACTGGGCCTCGCTGCCGGCCTGGGAGCACCAGGTCATCACCGCCGCGCGGCCCGCCCTCTACACCTGCTTCAACCAGTCCGACCTGCTCATCAGCGATGTGTCCAGCGTCGTCTCGGACTACCTGAGCAGCGAGAAGCCGTACGCGGTGGCCAACACCAGCGGCATGCCGGAGGACGAGTTCGTCGCGGGCTTCCCGACCGTCAGCGCGGCCACCATCCTCTCTCCCCAGGCCGAGGGCGTGCCGGCGCTCCTGGAGGCCGTGCGCAACCCCGCCAAGGACCGCCTCGCCACGGCCCGCGCCGAGCTGAAGGTGGAGCTGCTGGGCCCCTCGGACCCGCCCTCGCTGACCCGCTTCAACGCCGCCGCGCTCGCGCTGTGCGGCAAGGCCGACGAGCGCCGCGCCCGGATGGCGGCCCGCGCCCCCGGCGACGTCCCCTCGCCCCGCGATATGGACCCGGCGGCCGACGAGATGCAGCCGGCCTCGGACGACGCGCCGGAGAACCGCGCCACGGTGTGAGCCGCGGTGCGACCGCATGGGGAAGGCCCCGGGAGAGATCTCCCGGGGCCTTCCCCATATCCGCGTTATCCGTGTTATCCGCGTAATCGCGTATCCGCCGCGGTCCGCACGACCGTACGTCCGCTCAGAACGGCTTGAACTCGTCGAACTCCTGGTCCGCGTCGTCCCGCGAGTCGGCGCGGTCCCGGCGGCGCTGCGCGGCCGGCCGCGGCTCCTCCATGCGGTGGTCCTCGCCCCGGCGACCGAGCATCTCCGCGCCGGCGGCCAGGGTCGGCTCCCAGTCGAAGACGACCGAGTCCTCGTCGCTGCCGATCGCGACGCCGTCGCCCGCGCGGGCGCCCGCCTTGAGCAGGGCGTCCTCGACGCCGAGGCGGTTGAGCCGGTCGGCGAGGTAGCCGACGGCCTCGTCGTTGTTGAAGTCGGTCTGCCGCACCCAGCGCTCCGGCTTCTCGCCGCGCACCCGGAAGATGCCGTCCTCGTCGGGGACGACCGTGAAGCCCGCGTCGTCCACGGCCTTCGGGCGGATGACGACGCGGGTCGCCTCCTCCTTCGGCTTGGCGGCGCGCGCCTCGGCCACGATCCCCGCGAGCGCGAAGGACAGCTCCTTCAGGCCCAGCCGGGACACGGCCGACACCTCGAAGATCTGGTAGCCGCGGGACTCCAGCTCGGGCCGGATGATGTCGGCGAGGTCCTTGCCGTCGGGGATGTCGACCTTGTTGAGGACGACGAGCCGCGGCCGGTCCTCCAGCCCGCCGTACTCCGCCAGCTCCGCCTCGATCTGGTCGAGGTCGGAGAGCGGGTCGCGGTCCGACTCCAGGGTCGCCGTGTCCAGTACGTGCACGAGCACCGAGCAGCGCTCGACATGCCGCAGGAACTCCAGGCCGAGGCCCTTGCCCTGGCTGGCGCCGGGGATGAGGCCGGGCACGTCGGCGATGGTGTAGACGGTCGAGCCGGCCGTCACCACGCCGAGGTTGGGCACCAGGGTGGTGAAGGGGTAGTCGGCGATCTTCGGCTTGGCGGCCGAGAGCACCGAGATCAGCGAGGACTTCCCGGCGCTGGGGAAGCCGACGAGCGCGACGTCCGCGACGGTCTTGAGCTCCAGGACCACGTCGCCGGAGTCGCCCGGCTCGCCGAGCAGCGCGAAGCCGGGGGCCTTGCGGCGGGCCGAGGCCAGCGCGGCGTTGCCGAGGCCGCCGCGGCCGCCCTGGGAGGCGACGAAGGTGGTGCCCTCGCCGACCAGGTCGGCGAGGACCTCGCCCTTCTTGTCGAGCACGACGGTGCCGTCCGGCACGGGCAGGACCAGGTCGCCGCCGTCCTTGCCGGAGCGGTTGCCGCCCTCGCCGGGCTTGCCGTTGGTGGCCTTGCGGTGCGGGCTGTGGTGGTAGTCCAGGAGGGTGGTGACCGACTGGTCGACGACCAGGATCACATCGCCGCCCCGGCCGCCGTTGCCGCCGTCCGGGCCGCCGAGCGGCTTGAACTTCTCACGGTGGACGGAGGCGCAGCCGTGGCCCCCGTTACCCGCGGCGACATGCAGCTCGACGCGGTCCACGAAGGTGGTCATGACGGTTGCCTCCAGATAAGGACGGGATTGTTCTCTGTACTAACACGCCGAGGGCGGACCCGCTTCCCCGTCGCCGGGAAAGCCTGGTCCGCCCTCGGAAAAGGTGCTGGGTCGTGCCGGAAGCTGATTACTCAGCGATCGGGACGATGTTCACTACCTTGCGACCACGGTGCGTGCCGAACTGCACCGCACCGGCGGCCAGCGCGAACAGGGTGTCGTCGCCACCGCGACCGACGCCCGAGCCCGGGTGGAAGTGGGTACCGCGCTGGCGGACCAGGATCTCGCCGGCGTTGACGGCCTGGCCGCCGAAGCGCTTGACGCCGAGCCGCTGAGCATTGGAGTCGCGACCGTTCCGAGTGGACGATGCGCCCTTCTTGTGTGCCATGTCTCCTCAGTCCCTTACTTAGCAGCCGCGTCGATGCCGGTGATCTTGATCGCCGTGTACTGCTGGCGGTGACCGATCCGCTTGCGGTAGCCGGTCTTGTTCTTGTACTTCAGGATGTCGATCTTGGCACCCTTGTGGTGGTCCACGATCTCGGCCTGGACCTTGACGCCGGCCAGCACCCACGGGTCGCTGGTGACCGCGTCGCCGTCGACGACGAGCAGCGTCGAGAGCTCGACCGCGTCGCCAACCTTGCCGGTGGAAATCTTGTCGACCTCAAGGACGTCACCAACAGCAACCTTGTGCTGACGGCCGCCGCTACGCACGATTGCGTACACGCGGATCTCACTCTCTCGCTAGTAAACGGGACCTCTGATGCCAGCCGCTCACACGGTCCGCGAACGGCCCGTGAGATCCGAATGGACGAGCGGCCTCTACCGGCGGAGCCGGAAGGGATGTGCTCAGGGGTTTGGCGCGTTGCACACGCCGACGCTCCAGGTTACGGGGCCCTTGACCACGGGGTCAAACCGGCCCCCGCCGCCCCGGACGGGCTGCCCCGTACCGCCGCCCGTACGAGCCTACGGGCCCGTACGAGCCGGAGCCGGCGGTACGGGCCGGGGCCGGTACGCACGGATGCGTACCGGCCCCTTGCGCGGGTCACCGAGACGATCGGTTCCCGGCAGCACTGACGACGTGCCTGCGGCTCAGTCCTCGGTGGAAGCGGAGACGGAGGACTGCGGCTGCTCCGCCGCCGCGGCCTTCTTCGTCGTCTTCTTGGCCGGGGCCTTCTTCGCCGTCGTCTTCTTGGCGACCGTCTTCTTGGCCGTCGTCTTCTTCGCCGCGGTCTTCTTGGCGGCAGCGGCCTTCTTCGCCGGCGCCTTCTTGGCCGGGGCCTTCTTCGCCGTGGCGGCGGCCTTCTTGCGGACCGCCTTCTTGGCCGGTGCGGCCTCCTCGGCGTCGGCGGACGGCTCTTCTGCCGCCTCGGCGACCGCCGGTTCGACGGCCGCCGGTTCGACGGCCGCCGTCTCCGACTCAGCCTCCGGCTCCGGCTTCGGCTCCTCCGCGGGCGCGCTGACGACGACCACGGAAGCGTCCTCGGCAGCCGTCGGGGAGCCCGCCGGAGCGGTCGCCTTGCGGGTCGCCCGGCGGCGCGTACGTACCGGCTTCGGCTCGGCGTCCTGCTGGACGACGGGCTCGGAGGCTGCCTCCGGCTCGCTCGCCGGGGCCTCGGCCACCGGCTCGGGCTCGGCCACCGGCTCCGGCTCGGCCGGCACGACCACCGTGGCCGCGGCCTCGGCCTCCGCGTCGGCTTCCGCCTCGGCCTTCGGCGGGCCCGCCGGAGCCGACACCTTGCGGGTCGCCCGACGGCGCCCCCGCCCACGGCCGCGCGACTCGGCGGCCGCCTGCGCCTCCGCCGGGCTGCCGAACCACTCGTCGTCCGCCTCGACCGCCGGCCGCAGCTCGGCCTCCGTCACCGCCACGGGCTCCAGCTCGGGCTGCGGCTCCCGCTCGGCCACAGCCGCCGGCTCGTCCGCGAGCGGCTGCTCGTGGTCGTGCTCGTGATCGTGGTCGTGCTGCTGGCCGCCGCCCCCGGACTTGCCCTTCTTCTTGCCGCGCTTGCCGCCACCGCCGCCACCGGCGGCGGCGGTCGGCTGGTCCATGTGGACGATCACGCCGCGGCCGTTGCAGTGCACGCACGGCTCGGAGAAGGACTCCAGCAGCCCCTGCCCGACCCGCTTGCGGGTCATCTGGACCAGGCCCAGCGAGGTGACCTCGGCCACCTGGTGCTTGGTGCGGTCCCGGCCCAGGCACTCCAGCAGCCGCCGCAGCACGAGGTCGCGGTTGGACTCCAGCACCATGTCGATGAAGTCGATCACGATGATGCCGCCGAGGTCGCGCAGCCGCAGCTGGCGCACGATCTCCTCGGCCGCCTCCAGGTTGTTCCTGGTGACCGTCTCCTCCAGGTTGCCGCCCTGGCCGGTGAACTTCCCGGTGTTGACGTCGACGACGATCATCGCCTCGGTCCGGTCGATGACGAGCGAGCCGCCGCTGGGCAGCCAGACCTTGCGGTCCAGCGCCTTCATCAGCTGCTCGTCGATCCGGTACGTGGCGAAGACGTCGACGTCCGACGTCCACTTCTGCAGCCGGTCGGTGAGGTCGGGCGCGACGTGCGCGACGTATCCGTGGATCGTCTCCCAGGCGTCGGCGCCGCTCACGATGACCTTGGAGAAGTCCTCGTTGAAGATGTCGCGGACGACCCGGACGGTCATGTCCGGCTCGCCGTAGAGCAGGGTCGGGGCGTTGGAGCCGCCGCCGCTCTTCGCCTTCTTCTGGATCTCCTCCCACTGCGCCTGGAGGCGCTCCACGTCCCGGCGCAGCTCGTCCTCGCTCGCGCCCTCGGCGGCGGTGCGGACGATGACGCCCGCGTCCTCGGGAACGATCTTCTTGAGGATCTGCTTCAGCCGCGACCGCTCGGTGTCCGGGAGCTTGCGGCTGATGCCGGTCATCGAGCCCTCGGGCACGTACACGAGGTAGCGGCCCGGCAGCGACACCTGGCTGGTGAGCCGGGCGCCCTTGTGGCCGATCGGGTCCTTGGTGACCTGGACCAGCACGGGCTGACCGGACTTCAGGGCGGTCTCGATGCGCCGGGGGCCGTTGGCCATCCCGAGCGCCTCGAAGTTGACCTCACCGGCGTACAGGACGGCGTTGCGGCCCTTGCCGATGTCGACGAAGGCGGCCTCCATGGACGGCAGCACGTTCTGGACCTTGCCCAGGTAGACGTTGCCGACGTAGCTGGTGGCCTGCTCCTTGTTGACGAAGTGCTCGACGAGGACGTCGTCCTCCAGCACGCCGATCTGGGTGCGCTCACCGCTCTGGCGCACCACCATCACGCGCTCGACGGCCTCGCGGCGGGCCAGGAACTCGGCCTCCGTGATGATCGGCACCCGGCGGCGGCCCTGCTCGCGGCCCTCGCGGCGGCGCTGCTTCTTGGCCTCCATACGGGTCGAGCCCTTGATGGACTGGACCTCGTCGAAGCCGGTGCCGGGCTCGCGCTCGGCCTCCTTCTTACGGGGCTCGCGGACCTTGACGACCGTACGCTCCGGGTCGTCGCCGCCGCCCTCGGCGTCCTGGCCGTCCCCGCTGCGGCGCCGGCGACGGCGCCGGCGGCGGCTGCTCGCGGAGCCCGAACCGCCCTGATCGTCCTCGTCGTCGGAGTCGTCGTCGGCGGACTCGGCGTCCCGCCCGGCCTCCGGCTCGGCGTCGGACTTCTCGCTCTCCTGCTCCTGCTCGTCGTCGGAGTCCGCGGCCTCGCCACGGCGGCGGCGACGGCCGCCCCGGCGGCGGCGGCGCGAGGGGCGGTCGCCCGACTCGTCGTCGCCGTTCGCGGCGTCCTCGGAGTCGTCGGCCTGCTCCGCGTCGGCATCCGCATCCGCGCTCTCCTCGGCGGGGGCGGGCGCGGGGGCAGCGGCCTGCTCGGGCTCGGCGGCCTCACCGCGACGGCGGCGACGGCGACGGCCGCCCGCGGCGGGCTGCCGCTGCTCGGCCGGAGCCTCTTCCACGGTCTCGGTCTCGGCCTCGGGCTCGTCCTGCTCCGGCTCCACGGAGGCGGCGGCCGCGGCCGCGGCGCTCTCCGGCGTCTGGAACATCGGCTCGGTGAACACCGGCGCCTGGAAGACGGCCGACGGCGGCCGGACGGCGCGGCGACGGCCACGGCCGCGCGGCGCGTCCTCGCCGGGCTCTCCCGACTCGGCGGGCTTCTCGGCCTTCTCCGGCTTCTCCGCCTTCTCCGCGACGGCGGGCGCGGCGCTCTCAGCGCTCTCGGCACGGGCTTCCGGCGCGCTCTCGGAGCGGGACGCACGGCGGCGCGTACGGGCGGGCTTCGAGCTCTCGGCGGCCGGGGCGGCGGCTTCGGGGGCTACGGGCTCGGCGGAGACAGCCTCGGCTTCGTCATCCTCGGACTCGGCCTCGTCCGTCGCGGGCTCCTCGACCACGGGCTCCGCCACCGGGGCGGCCGTCTTACGGGTGGCGCGGCGGCGCGTACGAGCGGGCTTCGTCTCCTCGACGGGCGCCTCGGCCCGCTCGGCGGCGGCCTCACCCTTCGCCTGGTCCGCGTCCGGCTCCACAGCATCCGTCTGCACGGCATCCGTCTGGGCGGCGGCCGTCTGGGGCGCGCCCTCGGGAGCGGCCGCCTTGCGGGTGGCACGGCGGCGCGTACGAGCGGGCTTGGCGTCCCCGCTCGCCTCGGCCGGCTCGGCGGCCGAGGTCTCCACGGCCGGAGCACTCGGCGCCGCCGTATCGGCTACGGCCGGGGCCTCGGCGTCCGTACCGTTCCGGGGCGCGCCCGCCGGGGCGGTCGCCTTGCGGGTGGCACGGCGGCGCGGACGCGCGGGCGCGGCGTCGTCCGGGGCCTCGGCGGCCGGTGCCGCGGAGTTCTCCGACGCCGGCTGAACACGCTCGGCGGCGGCCGGTGCGGCGGCATCGCCCGCTACCGGGGCCGGCGGGCCCGCCGGCCGGGAGGCCGCGCGGCGCCGGCGGCGCGGCGGCAGGGTGTCGCTGGGGGTGTCGTCTGTGTTGTCCCCGGCAGCGCTGTAGCGCGCCGCCTCATTGGGTTCGATCGGCTCGAACATGCGGGCGGTTCTCCCGTCACGCTCCCGGGCGCCGCGTCTGTGTCCGGTCTGCGGTCCGCGTGATGTGCGCGGTTCCGCCTCCGGGGCGCGGGCGCCGCACGGGAGCTGTCGTCTCGCTCGCCGGGTCCGAGTCGTCGGCACCGGCGAAAGTCTCCTGGTCAGTGCGCCTGCCGGGCCCGGGTGGCTCCCTGGTGGATCGGCGGCGCGTCGACGGCCGTCCTACGCGGAACCTTCCCCGGCCTTCGGCGGGGAGTCCCCGGCCGTCGCCTTCGCGGCACTCAGCCCGGCGGCCGTGGGTGGGGCGGCCGTGGCAGCGTCGCGGTCGGGCGCGAGCGGGTCGGTCACCGTGCCGGACTCCTCATCGAGCAGCCCCTGCGCCAGCCTGGTCACCGCAGCGGGGACCGGCGGCGCCAGGTCGGCCGTGGCGCGGAGACCGGACAGGACGTCGTCGGGTCGAACGGCAGGTGTCAAATGCCGAACAACCAGCCGCAGTATCGCACAGGCAGTGAGGTCGGGCCTATCGGCCGGGGCCGTGAACGCTTCGAGACGGACGACCGCGGCACGCGCGTCGAAGGTCCGCAACCCGTTTTTCGTACGGCGCTCGACCTCCACGGTCTCCGCCGCCAGGAACGCCCCGACGGCCCGTTCGGCGTCCTCGGCCCGTACGCCGTCGAGCCTCAGCTCCCATACGGACGCCTGGAGCCGGTCGGCGAACGACGAGGTGTGAGCCTCCACCGCGTCGGTGATGTCGAGCCCGGCGGGCATCGACTCGTCCAGCAGGACGCGGAGTTTCTCGGGGTCCCGCTCGGTGGTGAGCTGAATCTCCAGGTACTCGGCCTCGCTGCCCGTACCGGTGGGGGCCGCGTTCGCGTATGACACCTTGGGGTGCGGGGTGAATCCCGCCGAGTACGCCATGGGCACCTCGGCGCGGCGCAGCGCGCGCTCGAAGGCGCGCTGGAAGTCACGGTGGCTGGTGAACCGGAGGCGGCCGCGCTTGGTGTAGCGCAGGCGGATGCGCTGCACCGCGGGTGCGGGCGGCGGGCCTTCGGGCTGTCGCTTGCCCAGTGTTACTTCTCCTTGGTGCGGGGGCGCTACTGGACGCCGTCCCAGCGTCGGCGGGGACCGTCCCGGATGGCGCACGTCGAGCGCCGTCCTGTCCGGATCGCCCCCGCGTGGGCGGGGACAACAGTCGCGCCCGGACGTTGTTCCCAGGGTACGTGCCCCACGCCGCACCGCTCCCCCGCGGGCTCCGCCCGCCGCCAGGTCCGGACCTGCGCGGGCCCCTGTCCAGTGCCGAGCCCTGCCCCGTGCCGGGCGCCGGGTCACCCCGCCGTGGCGATCCAGTACCGCAGCTTGCCCCCGCGCTCGTCCTCCAGTTCACCGCCGCACGCCTCGATCACCCTGCGGGAGGCCGTGTTGCCGACGTCACAGGTGACGAGCACCGGATCGATCCCCAGCCCGTGCACGACGGGCAGCGAGGCCCGCAGCATCCCGGTGGCATGCCCGCGGCGACGCGCGGAGGGCCGTACGCCGTAGCCGATGTGCCCGCCGAGTTCGAGCAGCTCGGGGGTGAGGCGATGCCGTACGGAAAGCCGCCCGAGGTACTCGTCCCCGTCCACGTACCAGAGCGTGGTCACGGCCACCCACCCCTGCGACTCCCCCGCCAGGCCGTCCGCCAGCATCCGGATATACGCGGCGAAGCCGTCGGTGTCGTCCCACTTCCCGTCGTACTCGCGAATCTCACGGGCCATGGTCGACTGCCGCACCGTGCTCCCGTACCCCTCGGCCCGGAACTCGTCCATGGCGGCGAGGAAAGAGGCGTGAACGCGAGCGGTGGGCGCGATGAGCTGTGGCATCGGGTCATTGTGCACCGACGCCCGCAAACCGCCCGAGAAGATCAGTCGACGGCCCCGGGCTCCGCGACCCACTGAGTCCTGAGCCCCGTGTGCTCGGCGACGGTCTCGAAGTCACGGTCGTAGTGCAGCAGCGTGAGGCGGTGGTGCAGGGCTGTCACGGCTACGAGGAGGTCAACGATTCCGGCGGAACGGTGACACCCCGCACGAGCCAATCCGCTCTGCAACTCGTGCACCCGGGCCCAAGCATCGTCCGGAACTCCCCGCCACGCGTAGAGAGCCCCGAAACCCTCGTGTATCCGCTCGTACTGATCGGTGGATCGAGCCGAAAAGAGCAGTTCTGCTTCCGTCGGCGCACACATGCCAATGCGCCCCTGACGTAGGACGGGTGCCCACTTCTCCATGGGACCCGCCCTGTGGATACGCCCGGCGGCCGAGGTATCGATCAAGAAGCAATCCGTTCCGCAGTCCCCCACGCCCCCCTGACCTCCTCCTTGAACCCAGGTTCGCGCGCCTTGTCAAAAGCGCCTTCTTCATCCAGGGCAACCAGGTCGGCCCACGCCCGCTGCCGCCGAAGCCGTGCCCCTATTTCCGCGAGCGCCGCGTTGACGGTGTCCTTCTTCGTCTTCGTCCCCAACGCCTCGGCCGCCAACGCCAGAGCCTCGTCATCAATATCGATCATGGTCTTGGACATAAGAGCCGCCCTCTCAAAGGGGTGCCGCAATTGGCTGCGAATGCGCATTCAGGATACCGAGCCAGCACCAATGCAGAAACATTTCGCCCATCCAGTCGGCAATACGGAATGCTGTGCGAGCGTCAACCGATCGCCACCCGCTGCCGCCGACGCGCAACGCACCCCTCTCCTCACGGCACGGTTCACGAACCGAAACCCACTCCGAGGAGTCCACGTGACGACTTCTTCCGACGCACGGTTCACCTCCCGCCTGCGGGGAGCCGACACAGCATCCGAGCGGCGCGCCCTCGCCGCCAGGCTGGAGGAAGCCGGCGTCCTCGTCACCTCCCAGTGGCGCGCAGCGGTCGAGGCCGTGCCGCGGGAGTTGTTCCTGGAGCCAGGTGTGTACCTGGCCGGTGACCGGGGATCTGTCCGCCCGTACGGCCTATGCCGACAGCGAGCGGGCGGCGGAGGTGCCGCCCGTTCTGCTGGCGGAAGGGATGCCCGCCTTCCCCTCGCCCAGCTCGCCGCGCTCGGGGCCCAGCTGGTCCGCGCGACAGCCCAGGACGGGGCCCGGCTGTTCTATCTCTTCGACTCTGAGCGCGAGTCGTTCGCCGAGTTCACCCCCGACGGCGACGGGAACGGCGACGGCTGGTCCGTACGCCAGGGCGGCCCCGTCGACCTGTGGGACGACGTCGAGCGGACGCTCACCGCGTGGCGGGACGCGGGAAGCCCCGGCATCTCCGCCCTACGGCTCCGCGTCACCGCCCGGTCCCACATCTACTGGCTCGACGGCAGCCCGGCGCTCCGCTGGGAGCACCGCCATACCCGGGCTACTTCTTGACCTCAAGCGGGAGCAGCTTCTTGCCCGTAGGGCCGATCTGGATCTCGGTGTCCATCTGCGGGCAGACGCCGCAGTCGAAGCACGGAGTCCACCGGCAGTCGTCGACCTCCGTCTCGTCGAGCGCGTCCTGCCAGTCCTCCCAGAGCCAGTCCTTGTCGAGGCCCGAGTCGAGGTGGTCCCAGGGCAGGACCTCCTCGTAGGTGCGCTCGCGGGTGGTGTACCAGGCGACGTCCACGCCGAACTCGGGGAGCGTCTTCTCGGCGGCGATCATCCAGCGGTCGTAGCTGAAGTGCTCGCGCCAGCCGTCGAAGCGGCCGCCGCTCTCGTAGACCGCGCGGATGACGGAGCCGATACGGCGGTCGCCGCGGGAGAGGAGGCCCTCGACGATGCCGGGCTTGCCGTCGTGGTAGCGGAAGCCGATGGAGCGGCCGTACTTCTTGTCGCCGCGGATCTTGTCGCGGAGCTTCTGGAGCCGGGCGTCGGTCTCCTCGGCGGAGAGCTGCGGGGCCCACTGGAACGGCGTGTGCGGCTTGGGGACGAAGCCGCCGATGGAGACGGTGCAGCGGATGTCGTTCTGCCCCGAGACCTTGCGGCCCTCGGCGATCACGTTGACGGCCATGTCGCCGATCTGGAGGACGTCGTCGTCCGTCTCGGTGGGCAGGCCGCACATGAAGTACAGCTTCACCTGGCGCCAGCCGTTGCCGTACGCCGTCGAGACGGTCCGGATCAGGTCCTCTTCCGAGACCATCTTGTTGATGACCTTGCGGATGCGCTCGGAGCCGCCCTCGGGGGCGAACGTCAGTCCGGAGCGGCGGCCGTTGCGCGTCAGTTCGTTGGCGAGGTCGATGTTGAAGGCGTCGACGCGGGTGGACGGCAGCGACAGGCCGACCTTGTCCTCCGTGTACCGGTCCGCGAGCCCCTTGGCGATCTCGCCGATCTCGGTGTGGTCCGCGGAGGACAGCGAGAGCAGGCCGACCTCCTCGAAGCCCGTCGCCTTGAGCCCCTTGTCCACCATGTCGCCGATGCCGGTGATCGACCGCTCCCGCACCGGGCGCGTGATCATGCCCGCCTGGCAGAAGCGGCAGCCCCTGGTGCAGCCGCGGAAGATCTCCACCGACATGCGCTCGTGCACGGTCTCCGCGAGCGGGACCAGCGGCTGCTTCGGGTAGGGCCACTCGTCGAGGTCCATGACGGTGTGCTTGGACACCCGCCACGGCACGCCCGAGCGGTTGGGCACGACGCGGGCGATCCGGCCGTCGGCCAGGTACTCGACGTCGTAGAAGCGCGGTACGTACACGCTGCCGGTCCGCGCGAGGCGCAGCAGCACCTCGTCCCGTCCGCCGGGGCGGCCCTCCGCCTTCCAGTCCCGGATGATGTCGGTGATCTCCAGGACCGCCTGCTCGCCGTCGCCGACGACCGCGCAGTCGATGAAGTCCGCGATCGGCTCCGGGTTGAAGGCGGCGTGGCCGCCGGCGAGCACGATGGGGTGTTCGACCGTGCGGTCCTTGGACTCCATCGGGATGCCCGCGAGGTCCAGGGCCGTGAGCATGTTGGTGTAGCCGAGCTCGGTGGAGAAGGAGAGCCCGAACACATCGAAGGCGCCGACGGGGCGGTGCGCGTCCACCGTGAACTGCGGGACCTCGTGCTCGCGCATCAGCTCTTCGAGGTCCGGCCAGACGCTGTACGTGCGCTCGGCCAGGACGTCCGGGCGCTCGTTGAGCACCTCGTAGAGGATCATGACGCCCTGGTTGGGCAGCCCCACCTCGTACGCGTCGGGGTACATGAGCGCCCAGCGGACAGCGCAGGCGTCCCAGTCCTTGACGGTGGAGTTCAGCTCACCGCCGACGTACTGAATGGGCTTCTGCACATGCGGGAGCAGAGCTTCGAGCTGTGGGAAGACCGAATCGACAGACATCGAGAACTTTCCTGAGCTGACTGGGGGGCGACTCTCTAGCGTAACGCCCCTGGAGCGGCCCGGCGTACGGCGTCCGGCCGGGTTCGGACGGCCGGGCCGGAACAGCCAGGCCAGAGCGGCCGGGCCAGGGGGCCGGATCAGGACGGCCGGGCCGGGATGGCCGGACCAGGACGGCTGGGCCGGGAGACGGGCCGCGTACGTCCGTTCACCGCGCGCAGTCCGCCCGCGGCTCGTCCGCGCCCGACGCCATGGCCTCGGCCTCCTCCTTCGTGAGCCACCGGCGCACGCGCGGGCGGGGCGGCGGGGGCTCACCCTTGAGGGCCGCGATCCGGTCCGGCATCAGCCGCGTCCCGTTGCGCATCAGCCCCTCCTCGCAGTCCGCCGCCGCCCGCTCCTGGCGCCCGTACAGCACCCCGTAGGTGAACGCGCTTTCCCCCGCCTCCTGCGCCAGCGCCGCCAGCTCGCGCAGGGCCAGCCGGGCCATGACGCTGTCCTGGTGCTCGCCGAGCAGGCTCTGGAGCGCCTTCGTGTGCGCGGTGACGCTCTCGGCCGGTTCGCCGAGCGCGGGAGCGGCCGCCTCCGCCGCGTACCGCGCGCGCTTCGCCGACTTGCGCGCCTCGTGTATGGCGATGTCGCGCCGCGGGCCCGCGGGCGCCTCCAGCGCCTCGGCGATCTGTCCGCCCAGCCGCTCGTACTCCCGCAGTACGGCCGCGGCCAGCGCGTTCTCCGGCCGCTCCGGGCGCTTCGGGCGCAGCGGCGGATCGGCGACGAGCGCGTCGAGGGTGTCCAGGAGCGTCAGGTAGCGCTCGCCGTCGAGGACGGCGAGCAGCCGGCGCCGCGAGCCGTGGCGGCGGGCGCGGGACCAGGTGCGCAGCCGGGTGCGGACCGGGCCCGTGCGCAGTTCGCCCGGCAGTTTGCCGAGGGCGGTTGTCAGCCGGTCGGCGAGCACCTCCCGGTCCCGGTCCACGCCCAACTCGCCTGCCAGCCATCGTAGTTCGGAGCCGATGGGGTCGGTGGCCGCCCGGTCGAGGATCTTTCCGTACGAGCGCAGCGCGCTGCGGGTCCGCCGGGTCGCCACACGCATCTGGTGCACGGAGTCGGGCTGGTCGTGGCGTACGGCCGGGTCGAGTACGACGATGGCGTCGACCTGCCGTCGTACGTACGTCAGAACATGGTCGGCGGCGGTCCACTCGGCCGCCGGGAGCCGGTCCGGGGGCCGGTCCGGCGGCTTGTCCGAAGGGGCCCCCGACAGGGCACTCGGCTCGCCGGCCTTGTCCCTCTTACCGGTCTTACCGCCCTTACCGGTCTTCTCGCCCTGTTCCCCCTTGCCGCCGTTCGCCCTCTCGTGCTCCGGCCCCGGCTCCGGTTCCGTCTCCGTTTCCCGCAGCCCCCGCGCCAGTTTCGAAGCGGCCGTCGCCGGCCGCAGTCCGGCCTTCGTGAGCTTCTTCTCCACGGCGTCGAGGAGCGCCTCGTCGCCCCATTCCGCCAGCTCCACCTCGATCTCGGACCACCGCGCGGTCCGTGCACCGCCTCCGGCGTCCAGCCGCCGCGCCGCGACGGAGTCGACGGCGACCTCCGCGAGCTGCCGGCCGTCGCCGTCCAGCAGCCGGTGTACGCCCCGGCGCGTGCGCAGCCGCAGCAGCGGTACGAGGGGGGCGGTGCGCACCCGCGACCGTATGAGCGCGGTGAGCGCGCCCGGCACGGCGTCGGCGAGCGGGGCGCGGACCTCGTCGCGTACGCCCGGGGAGACCGGCAGCTTGAGGTGCCAGCCCGCGTCCTCGCCGCCGGTGCGCCGCCGCAGGGTGATGCCCGCGGCGGCCAGCCGGCGGTCCGCGGTGTCGTAGTAGACGGCGTCGAGTTCGACGACGCCGTCGTCGGCCACGGTCGCGACCCGGCTCACGCCGGTCAGCGAGGGCAGCCGGGCCGTACCGGCCGCTTCGTACTTCCGCTCGTACTCCCGCACGGTGTCCGCCATGGGCCGGAATCTAGTCCTGGGCCACGGGTCTGGGCAGTCCCCGCGCGGGGCGTCCGTGGCTCGGCCGCGGACTCACTCGCGCGGGCGCTCGACGGGCAGGGAGCCGACGGGGCACCCGGGCACCCCGGCGGTGTCGCGCGTGATCGCCTCGACGTTCTCGGCGGCCTTGCGGGGGTCGGTGGTCCAGAGCGTGTAGAAGTCGAACGGGCAGTCCGCCACGCCCACCGCCCCCTCCCCGGCGTCGTGGAGCGCGGAGTAGCCGCGGTGCAGCAGCTTGTACAGGTGGTTCTGGGACTGGTCGTGGGCGCGCGCGTCGCGGATGGCGGAGACGGAGAGCTGCGCGTACTGGACGCCGTACTCCTCCTCGCCGGTCTCGCCGAGCGTACGGCCGTCGAACCCGACGATCGAGGAGTGCCCGAAGTAGGAGTACACGCCGTCGAAGCCGGCGGCGTTGGCGACGGCGACGTAGCAGTTGTTCGCCCAGGCCATCGCCTTGGCCATCATGATCTGCTGGTCCTTGGCGGGGTACATGTAGCCCTGGCAGCGCACGATCAGCTCGGCGCCCTTCATGGCGCAGTCCCGCCAGATCTCCGGGTAGTTGCCGTCGTCGCAGATGATCAGCGAGATCCGCAGGCCCTTGGGGCCCTCGGAGACGAAGGTGGAGTCGCCCGGGTACCAGTGCTCGACCGGGCACCACGGCAGGATCTTGCGGTATTTCTGGACGATCTCGCCGCGGTCGTCGATGAGGACGAGCGTGTTGTACGGGGGTTTGCCCGGGTGGTCCTCGTGGCGTTCGCCGGTGAGCGAGAAGACGCCCCAGGTGCCCGCCTCGCGACAGGCCGCGGCGAAGATGTCGGTCTCCTCGCCGGGCACGGTGGCGGCGGTGGCGTACATCTCGTCGGTGTCGTACATGATGCCCTGGGTGGAGTACTCCGGGAATACGACGAGGTCCATGCCGGGCAGGCCGGTCTTCATGCCCACCACCATCTCCGCGATCCGGCGGGCGTTCTGGAGCACCTCGGCCCGGGTGTGCAGGCGGGGCATCTTGTAGTTGACCACCGCGACACCGACGGTGTCCGGGCTGGATGAGATGTCACCGTGTCGCATCGTTCTCCTCCTGTGCGGTCGTCGGGCTCCGGTCGTGCGCCCTCAAGTCTCGCGCCGCCGCGCCCTGTTGTCAGGGCGTGGCGGGCGGGAGGGAGGAAGCACGGCCGGCGCCGCCGCGGAGGGGGCCGGACCGCGCGTGACGGTCCGTCAGGCGGAGAGCGGGCGCTGCACCTTGATGGACTGGAGCAGCCCTATGGCGATCCAGGCGGCGAACATCGACGAGCCGCCGTAGGAGACGAAGGGCAGCGGCAGCCCGGTGACCGGCATGATGCCGAGCGTCATGCCGATGTTCTCGAACGCCTGGAAGGCGAACCAGGCGATGATCCCGGCGGCGACGACCGTGCCGTACAGCTCGGTGGTGTCGCGGGCGATGCGGCAGGCGCGCCACAGGACGACGCCGAGCAGCACGATGATCAGGCCAGCTCCTATGAAGCCGAGCTCCTCGCCCGCGACGGAGTAGATGAAGTCGGTCTGCTGCTCGGGGACGAACTGGCCGGTGGTCTGGGAGCCGTGGAAGAGGCCGGAGCCGGTGAGACGGCCGGAGCCGATGGCGATCCGGGCCTGGTTGGTGTTGTAGCCGACGCCGGCCGGGTCGAGGGCGGGGTTGGCGAAGGCCGCGAAGCGGTTGATCTGGTACTCGTCGAGGACGCCGAGCTGCCAGATCAGCAGGCAGCCCGCGACGCCCGTGCCGATCAGGCCGACGATCCAGCGGTTGGAGGCGCCGGAGGCGAGCAGCGCGGCGAGGACGATCACGACGAGCACCATCACCGAGCCGAGGTCCGGCATCAGCAGGATGATCAGGATCGGCAGGGCGGCGAGGCCGAGGGCCTGGAGGACCGTGCGGTGGTCGGGGTACGGGCGGTCCCCCGCGTCGACCTTGGCGGCCAGCAGCATGGCCATGCCGAGGGTGATCGTGATCTTGATGAACTCGGAGGGCTGGATGGAGAAGCCCGCGGGGAGCTGGATCCAGGAGCGCGCGCCGTTGATGGTGGCGCCCAGCGGGGTGAGGACGGCGGCGGTGAGGAGCACCGAGATGCCGTACAGGATGGGCACGGCGCCGCGCAGGGTGCGGTGGCCGAGCCAGATGGTGCCGACGGCGAGGGCGATCCCTATGCCGATGTTGAGGGCGTTGCGGAGCAGGAAGTAGTAGGGGTCACCGTGGTTGAGCTCGGTGCGGCCGCGGGTGGCGGAGTAGACGAGCAGGGTGCTCATCGCGGACAGCACGAAGGCCGCCAGCAGCATCGTCCAGTCGAGGCGGCGGACGATGGAGTCGCGTGCGGTGAGCTTGCGCCAGGCGGAGCGCTCGGGCGCGTAGCGGCTGATGGAGAACTTCTGGGCGGTGGTCACGGCTTCCGCCTCCCGGCGCCGATGGCCTGGGCCTCGATCGAGCCGTCGCTCTCGATCTTGGGGAGCTTCGCCTCGGGGCTCGGCAGGAGCGCCTTCTTCTCGTCGATGTGGCCCTTGTCGTCGACTCCGTAGAGGGCGTCGTAGATCTTGCGCACCGCGGGCCCGGAGGCGCCGGAGCCGGTGCCGCCCTGGGAGATGGTCATGACGACCGTGTAGTCCTTGGTGTACGTCGTGAACCAGGAGGTGGTCTGCTTGCCGTAGACCTCCGCGGTACCGGTCTTGGCGTGCATCGGGATCTGCTTCTGGGGCCAGCCCTGGAACCGCCAGGCGGCGCTGCCGCGGGTCGCGACGCCCGCGAGTGCGGAGTCGAGCTGGTCGCGGGTGCGGCCCTTGAAGGGCAGCTTGCCGTGGGACTTGGGCTGGATCTCGTCGACGTGCTTGCCGTCGGGGCTGACGACGGCCTTGCCGACGGTGGGGTTGTAGAGGGTGCCGCCGTTGCTGATGGCCGAGTAGATGGTGGCCATCTGGATGGGGGTGACGAGGGTGTCGCCCTGGCCGATGGAGTAGTTGACGGAGTCACCGGCGCGCATCCGCATGCCGGATTCGCAGTTCTCCTTGGCGATCTTCCCGGCGTAGCTGTCGTCGTCCTTGCCCTGCCGGCACCAGGAGTCCTTGTTGGCGTCCCAGTACTTCTTCTTCCACTGGCGGTCCGGGACCCGGCCGCTGACCTCGTTGGGGAGGTCGACGCCGGTCTCGTTGCCGAGGCCGAACTGGTGGGCGGTCCGGTAGAACCAGTCGGCGGGGTGCTTGGGGTTGTTGCCGCCGTCCTTCTGCCACTGGCGGTAGGCCAGGTCGTAGAAGACGGTGTCGCAGGAGACCTCCAGGGCGCGGCCGAGGTTGATCGGTCCGTACCCCTTGGACTCGAAGTTCTTGAAGACCTGGTTGCCGATGCTGTACGAGCTGGAGCAGTTGTACTTGCCGTCGAAGTCGTATCCGGCGTTGACGGCGGCGGTCGCGGAGATGGCCTTGAAGACCGAGCCGGGGGCGGACTGGCCCTGGATGGCGCGGTTGAGCAGCGGGTAGTTGGAGTCCTTGCCGGTGAGCTGCTTGTAGTCCTTGCCGGAGATGCCGCCGACCCAGGCGTTGGGGTCGTAGGTGGGGTTGGAGGCCATGGCGACGACCCGGCCGGTCTTGGCCTCCATCACGACGACCGAGCCCGCGTCGGCCTTGTAGTTGCGGCCGGTGTTCTTGTCGAACTCCTTGCGGGCGTCCTTCATCGCCTGGTTGAGCTCCTTCTCCGCTATGGCCTGGACCCGGGCGTCGATGCTGGTGACGAGGTTGGAGCCGGGCTGCGACTTGTCGCTCTTGGCCTTGCCGATGACGCGGCCGAGGTTGTCGACCTCGTAGCGGGTGACGCCCGCGTTGCCGCGCAGCACGGAGTCGTACTGGCGCTCCAGCCCGGAGCGGCCGATCTGGTCGGAGCGCAGCAGCGGGGAGCGGGTGTTCTTGGCCTTGGTGATCTCGTCGTCGGTGACGGGCGAGAGGTAGCCGAGCACCTGGGCGGTGTTGGACTTGCCGGGGCCCGCGTAGCGGCGTACGGGCGTGGGCTCGGCGGTGATGCCGGGGAAGTCCTCGGCGCGCTCGCGGATCTGGAGGGCCTGCTGGGTGGTGGCCTCGTCGGTGATGGGGATGGGCTGGTAGGGCGAGCCGTTCCAGCAGGGGCGGGGCGTCTTGGCGTCGCAGAGCCGGACCTTGGCGGCGACGTCCTTCGCGTTCAGCCCGAGGACGTCGGCGAGGCGGCCGAGCACGGCCTTGCCGCGGTCCTTCATCCGCATCAGTTCGGTGCGGTCGGCGGTGACGACGAGCCGGGTCTCGTTGTCGGCGAGCGGCACGCCGCGGGCGTCCAGTATCGAGCCGCGGGTGGCGGGGTCGACGACCTGCTGGATGTGGTTGTTGGCGGCTTCGGCGGTGTATTCGTCGCCGTTGCGGATCTGGAGGTACCAGAGGCGGCCGCCGAGGGTCAGCAGGAGGGAGAAGACCAGCACCTGGATGATGATGAGCCGGATGTTGACGCGGGACGTCCGGCCGGTCTCCGGGATGTTGGTCACGATGCCCCTTCCTGTCGCTGGTCGTGGTCCTGGCCGTGGTCCCGTTCCTGGTCCGGGCGGGCGCGGTACGGGCCGGCGGCGCGGGGCCGCGGCCGGGCGGAGAGCGGGACGGGCGGCCTCGAAGGGGGCGTCACAGGCGCTTGACCCCCTTGAGCCGGCCCGGCTTGCCCTTGGCCGGCTTGGTGAGCAGCCCGCCGCGCTGGCCGCCGATGCCGGAGCCCTTGCCGAGCTTGCCGCCGCGGCCCGTGCTGTACGAGGTCAGCCAGGCGCTGTCGCCGCCGGCCGATCCCGAGGTCCCCTCTCCCGCGAGGGGGTCGTACTCGGTGCGCCGGGCCAGGGCCATGATCAGCGGCACGGTGAAGGGGGCCAGCAGCACGTCGTAGAGGGCGGCGGTGAACACGAGGCTGGTGACGCCCACGTGGCGGGCGGCGGAGTCGCCGACGAGGGAGCCGACGCCCGCGTACAGCAGGGTGGAGCCGACGGCGGCGGCGAACACGACGACCAGCGGGCCGGCGGCCGAACGGAGCCTGCCGTTGTCGGGCTTGACCAGCCCGGCGAGGTAGCCGATCAGGCAGAGCACGAGGGCGTAGCGGCCGGCGGCGTGGTCGGCGGGCGGCGCGAGGTCGGCGAGGAGTCCGGCGCCGAAGCCGATGAGGCAGCCCGCGACATGCCCGTAGACGAGCGCGAGGCTGACGACGACGAGCAGCAGCAGGTCGGGAACGGCGCCGGGCAGGTGGAGGCGGGCGAGGACGCAGACCTGGACCACGAGGGCGACGACGACCAGGAGCGTGGCGAGCAGGGTCCGGTTGAGGCGCATCGGTCAGCTCCTGGGGGTGGCGCCCGTGGTGGGGGTGGCGGTGACCGTCACCGTCGGCGTGGGCTTGGGGGTGGACTTCGGGGGCAGCACGGTGTCCCGCGGGTCCTGGCGCGGCGGCTGGACGACGATGCCGACGATGTCGAGCTTGGTGAAGCCGACGAAGGGCCGTACCTGGAGGGTGCGGGTCAGGTCGCCGTGCGAGGGGTCGACGCGGGTCACCTCGCCGACCGGGACGCCGGGGACGAAGGGCTTGTCCTTGCTGGAGCCGAAGGTGACGAGGCGGTCGCCCTTCTTCACGGCGGCCTTGCCGTTGAGGAGTTCGACCTTCAGGGCGCCTTCGCCCTGGCCGCCCGCGAAGCCGATCTCGCCGGTCTTCTCCATCCGGGTGCCGACGGTGAACTTGGGGTCGCCGGCGAGCAGCACGGTGGCGGTGGAGGGCGCGACGGTGGTGACGCGGCCGACGAGGCCGTCACCGTTTATGACGGTCATGTCGCGCTTGAGGCCGTCGTTGCCGCCGGCGTCGATGGTGACGGTCCAGGAGAAGCCCTGGGCCGCTCCTATGGCGATGACCTGGGCGCCCTTGATGCCGTACTGGCCGGCTCCGGCGGTCTTGAGGAGCTTGTCGAGCTCGCGGACCCGGCCGCGGTTGCGGTCGTCGCTGCCGAGCTTCTGCCGCAGGGCGGTGTTCTCGCGCTCCAGTTGGCTGATCCGGCTGTGCCGGCCGCCGGAGTCGCGGACGGCGGCGACGGCGTTGCCGACGGGGTCGACGGCGGCTGCGACGCCGCGTTCGACCGGGCCGAAGGCGGATGCGGCGGCTTTGCGGGCGCCGTCGAGCGGGGACTGCTCGCCGCCGCGGATATCCATCGTGATCAGTGCGAACGCGATGGCGACCAGCAGCACCAGTAGCAGCCGGCTCTCTCGTGTGTCCCTCACGTGCGGCGGCGTGCCCTTCTCGTCGGGCCGGTCGGCTGCGGGCCCGGACCGGTCATCGGGAGCGTTAGGACCTGTCCTGGGGATCAGGGTGGATCAGGGGGCGGAGTGGCCCTCGTGCCTGTATATCAACGATCCGCCGCGCAGATGGTCGTCGGCCGTGCCCGGTGTGCCCCTCCCGGCCGGGCGGTGGCCGGGTCGGGAGGGGGCCGCGCCGGTGGTCATCTGCGGGGCTGGGCGTCCAGCACCTGCTGGAGGGCCTCGAACTCCTCGACGCACTTGCCGGAGCCGAGGGCGACGGAGTCCAGCGGGTCCTCGGCGATGTGGATCGGCATGCCGGTCTCGCGGCGCAGCCGCTCGTCGAGGCCGCGGAGCAGGGCGCCGCCGCCGGTGAGCACGATGCCGCGGTCCATGACGTCGCCGGACAGCTCCGGGGGGCACTTGTCGAGGGTGGTCTTGACCGCGTCGACGATGGAGTTGACGGGTTCCTCGATGGCCTTGCGGACTTCGGCGGCGGAGATCACCACGGTCTTGGGGAGGCCGGAGACGAGGTCGCGGCCGCGGATCTCGGTGTGCTCGTCCTTGTCCAGGTCGTACGCCGAGCCGATGGTGATCTTGATGCTCTCGGCGGTGCGCTCGCCGAGGAGGAGGCTGTACTCCTTCTTGATGTGCTGGATGATCGCGTTGTCCAGCTCGTCGCCGGCGACGCGGATGGACTGCGCCGTGACGATTCCGCCGAGCGAGATGACGGCGACCTCGGTGGTGCCGCCGCCGATGTCGACGACCATGTTGCCGGTGGCCTCGTGGACCGGCAGGCCGGAACCGATCGCGGCGGCCATCGGCTCCTCGATGATGTGCACCTGGCGCGCGCCGGCCTGGGTGGACGCCTCGATGACCGCGCGGCGCTCGACGCCGGTGATGCCGGAGGGCACGCAGACCACGACGCGGGGGCGGGCCATCCACCGGCGCTTGTGGATCTTGAGGATGAAGTAGCGGAGCATCCGCTCGGTGATCTCGAAGTCCGCGATCACGCCGTCCTTGAGGGGGCGCACGGCCACGATGTTGCCGGGGGTCCGGCCGATCATCTTCTTGGCCTCTGCGCCGACCGCCAGGATGCCGCCGGTGTTGGTGTTGATGGCGACGACCGACGGCTCGTTGAGGACGATGCCGCGGCCTCTGACGTACACCAGCGTGTTGGCGGTCCCGAGGTCGACAGCCATGTCACGGCCGATGAACGACATGTTGTTCCCCATGAGGATACGTCTGGCCTTCCCAGCTGGAGCGATGCTTACTTGAGGGCGGCAGGTGGTGGTGCGCCAAGGGGCGCGGGAGCCTCCATCGTAGTCTCGCCCGCTCGAACGCGGTGCGAGGGTTCCTCCGCCATTGTCGGCGGAATATGAGCCTGCCCCAGTAATGGTGACGCCGTGTCGGGGTGACGGGTTCCCCCGTTCGCCGCGGAAAGGACCGCTGGGCGACCGATGGGTATCGGTCGCCCCTGGTCAGAAAGGTATGGAGCTGATCGGGTGTCAGGCGGCGGCCGGGAAGAAAATCTTGATTTCGCGCTCCGCGGACTCCTCGGAGTCCGAGGCGTGGATGAGGTTCTCCCGGGTGATGGTGCCGAAGTCGCCACGGATCGAACCGCCCTGGGCCTTGATCGGGTCCGTGGGCCCGGCCAGCGTCCGCACGCCCTCGATGACCCGCTCGCCCTCGACGATCAGCGCCGCCACCGGGCCGGAGGACATGAAGGCCAGCAGCGGCTCGTAGAACTCCCGGCCCACGTGCTCGGCGTAGTGCTGCTCAAGGATCGCCCGGTCCAGGGTCCGCAGCTCCAGCGCGCTGATCGTCCAGCCCGCCTTGCGCTCGATACGGCCGATGATCTCGCCGACGAGTCCGCGCGCGACCGCGTCGGGCTTGAGGAGGACGAGGGTGCGCTGGCTCACGGGGTGGGCTCCTTCGGTGCGTACGGCTAAGAGTCCTCTGAGGCTACAGGGGGGATCGGACAGGCCGTTACGCAGCGTCGCTACGCGGCGTCGGGCGACGCCGCGAACCGGGCCTTGGCCTCGTCCACCTTCCGGCCGAAGTGGACCGACGCCCACCACAGCCCGCCGAAGACCACGCCCAGGATGAACATCATCGGCACCACGAACCCGCTCGCGACCAGCCCGATCTGGAGCAGCCAGCCGAGCTGCACGCCGCCGGGCCGCCCCAGCATTCCGCACAGCAGCACGCTGAGCACCATCGCGGTGCCGCTGACCGCCCAGACCGTGCCCGCCGACAGGTCGCTGGTCTGCATGGCGACCAGCCCGGCGAAGCCGATCACGAAGAATTCACCGATCAGAGTGGAAGCGCACAACGTACGCATGTCAGGCCCTCCCCAGCAGCATGCGCGCCTCGCCGACCGTGATCACGGACCCGGTCACCAGCACCCCCGCGCCCGAGAACTCGCCCTCCTCCTCGGCCAGCGTGATCGCCGCCTCCAGCGCGTCGTCCAGGCGCGGCTCGACCTGCACCCGGTCCGGCCCGAACACCTCGACCGCGACGGCGGCCAGCTCGTCCGCGTCCATCGCGCGGTGGCTGGAGTTCCGGGTCACCACGACCTCGGTGAAAATCGGCTCAAAAGCTTCGAGCAGCCCCCGTACGTCCTTGCCCTCGCTCGCCCCGACGACGCCGATCAGCCTGCTGAAGCCGAACGCCTCGGTGACCGCCTCGGCCGCGGCCCGCGCGCCGCCCGGGTTGTGGGCCGCGTCCAGCACCACGGACGGGCTGCTCCGCACGGTCTCCAGCCGGCCCGGCGAGACGACCGAGGCGAAGGCCGTGCGGATCGCGTCGATGTCGAGCGTACGGGCGTGCTCCGAGCCGATCCCGAAGAACGCCTCCACGGCCGCCAGCGCCACCGCGGCGTTGTGCGCCTGGTGCGCGCCGTGCAGCGGCAGGAAGATGTCCGGGTACTCGCCGCCGAGCCCGCGCAGCGTCATCAGCTGCCCGCCGACCGCGACCTCGCGGGAGACCACGCCGAACTCCATGCCCTCGCGGGCCACCGTGGCGTCCACCTCGACGGCCCGCTTGAGCAGCACCTGGGCGGCGTCCACCGGCTGCTGCGCGAGGACGACCGTGGCGTCCTTCTTGACGATCCCGGCCTTCTCCGAGGCGATCTCGCCGGGCGTGGAGCCGAGCCGGTCGGTGTGGTCGAGGGAGATGGGGGTGACCACGGCGACCGATCCGTCGATGACGTTGGTCGCGTCCCAGGTGCCGCCCATGCCGACCTCGACGACGGCGACGTCCACCGGGGCGTCCGCGAAGGCCGCGTACGCCATGGCCGTCAGCACCTCGAAGAAGGAGAGCCGGAAGCCCTGCCGCTCGTCGGTCATCTGGACGTACGGCTCGATGTCCCGGAACGTCTCGACGAACCGCTCGGGCGCGATCGGCGCGCCGTCCAGGCTGATCCGCTCGGTGACCGACTGGACGTGCGGGCTCGTGTAGCGGCCCGTACGGAGGTCGAAGCCGCCGAGCAGCGCCTCGACCATCCGGGCGGTGCTGGTCTTGCCGTTGGTGCCGGTGATGTGGATCGAGGGGTAGGCGCGCTGCGGCTGCCCCAGGATGTCCATCAGCGCCTCGATGCGCACCAGGGACGGGTCGAGCTTGGTCTCGCCCCAGCGCCCCGCGAGCTCCGTCTCCACCTCGCGCAGCGCGCGCTCCACCTCGGGGTCGGCCGGGCGGGCGGGCACGCCGTCGCCCTGCGGCGGCCCCGACTGGGCGCGCAGGGTCCGGCTGCCCGCCTCGATCACGGCCAGGTCGGGGTCGCGGCCGGTCTCGGCCGCTGCGATCTCGTCGAACTCATCGACCGCTCCGGCCTCGCCGGCCTCGTCGAACCGGTCGGGGCCGTCGCTCTGGGCGTCGTCGTTTCGGGGGCGCTCACTCACACCGCCCAGTCTACGGAGAACGCGGTCGTGCTGGGGGTCACCCCAGGGCGGCTCGCATCATGGCCTTCGCCACGGGGGCGGCCTGGCCGTTGCCGGAGACCTCGGCCCGCTCGGCGTCGCTGGACTGGACCATGACGGCGACCGCGACCCGCTTGCCGTGGCCGTCCTGCGCGTACGAGACGAACCAGGCGTACGGCTTGCCGCTGTTGTCCACGCCGTGCTGCGCGGTGCCGGTCTTGCCGCCGACGGTCAGCCCGCCGATCTTCGCGTTGCCGCCGGTGCCCTTCTCGACCACGGTCCGCATGGCGGACTGGAGCTGGTGGGCGGTGTCCGCGGACATCACCCGGCCGTCCTTGTACGTACGCGGCTCGGTGACGTCCAGCGCGCCGGAGCTGCCGTCCGTGGTGCGGTCCACCACGTAGGGGGACATCAGCTTGCCGTCGTTGGCGATGGCGGAGGTGACCATGGCCATCTGGAGCGGCGTGGCGGTGACGTCGAACTGGCCGAAGCCGGAGAGGCCGGTCTGGGCCGCGTTCATCCCCGAAGGGAAGACGCTCTTGTAGGCCCGCGTCGGGACGTCGATCTTGTTGTCGTCGAAGCCGAACTTCGCCGCCTGCTCGCTGAGCTTGTGCTCGCCGAGGTGGACCGCGATGTTCGCGAAGACGGTGTTGCACGAGTACTGGAGCGCCTGGCGGAGGCTGGCGTTCTCGCAGGGGTCCGCGGCGCTCTCGTTGTGCACATAGGTGTGGGTGCCCGGCAGCAGATAGGGGTCGGGCGTCTTGGTCTTGTCGTCGATGGAGGAGTAGAGGCCGTTCTCCAGCGCCGCCGCGGCCACCACCAGCTTGAAGGTCGAGCCGGGCGCGAGCGGCTGCCGCAGCGCGCGGTTGACCATGGGCTGCGCGGGGTCCTTCTGGAGCTTCTCCCACGCCTTCTGGTCGGCCTCCGACATGCCCGAGAAGGAGCTCGGGTCGTACGAGGGGGTGCTGGCCATGCCGAGGATCTTGCCGGTGGCGGGGTCGAGCGCGACGGCCGCGCCCGTCTTGCCGCCCAGCGCCTGGTACGCGGCCTTCTGCACGGCCGGGTCGATGGTGGTGATCACATCGCCGGGCTTCGGGGGCTCCCGCAGGAGCGCCTGGCCGGGGTTCTTCAGCCGGGGGTCGGAGCCGTCGAGCACGGACTGGTCGAGGGACTCCAGCTGGGTGGAGCCGTAGATCTGGGAGGAGTAGCCGGTCACCGGGGCGTAGAGCGGGCCGTCCCGGTAGGTGCGCTTGTACTTGAGGTCGCCGTCGGTGGCGGCGGAGCCGGTGACCGAGGCGCCGCCGACGACGATGTCGCCGAGCGGATGCGCGTACTTCGCGATGGACAGCCGCTCGTTGTGCGGATTGTCGTCCAGGCCGCCGGCCTCGGCCGCCTGCACCCAGGTGACCCACAGCAGCAGGCAGAGGACGAGGAAGAGGGAGAACACGGCGGTGCGCCGCACTGGCTTGTTCATCGGATGGCGCAACTCCTTCGCGTACGGACACCCTGAAAACGCCCTTTCCGGGATCATTGGTTCCGCGCGTCCATGAGAGACGGGTGAGAAACAGAGGCGGGTGAGAGACGTGGCGTCAGGGGACCAGGACCGGCTTCAAGCGGTCATGGAGGCGCTGCCGGAAGCGGCGATCTTCCAGGGGCTCGGCAGCGCGGTCGTCGCGGTCAACCAGCGGTTCGTCGACATATTCGGGCTGGCCGGGATCGACACCGCCCCCGGCGCCGCGCTGGAGCCCATCGTCGAGGCCGTGCTCGCCCGGTACGCGGACCCGCCGGACTGGTCCGTGGGGACCGCCATCGCCACCGGCGCCTTCCGCGTGCAGCGGTCCGCCGAGATCCCGCTCGCCGACGGCCGGACCATCGTGCGGACGGTCGAGCCGCTGCGGCTGCGCGGCCAGCTGCTCGGCTCGCTGTGGACCGCCCGGGACATCACCGAGCACAAGCGCGCCGAGCGCGAGCTGGAGCGGGACAACCGGGCGCTGACCGAGCTGGTCCGGCGGCGCAACCGGTTCATGGCGTCCGCCTCGCACGAGCTGCGCACCCCGCTGGCGTCCATCATCAGCTTCTGCGAGCTGCTGACGGACCCGGCGGCCGGGAAGCTCAGCGCCGACCAGCGCATGTTCCTGGACGCGATCCACCGCAACGCCGAGCGGATACGGGGCGTGATCAGCGATCTGCTGGCGGCCACCACGACCCGTTCGGCCCAGCTGGAGCTGGAGTTCGGCGACGTGCGCGTCGGCCGGATGCTGGAGAACGCCGTACAGGACCACATGGCCGCGGCGACGGCGGCGGGCGTCTTCCTCAGCCTGGACTGCGCGGCGGGGCCGCCGCTGCGCGGGGACGAGCACCGGCTCCAGCAGGTCCTGGGCAATCTGCTGGAGAACGCCGTGAAGTTCACCCCGCGCGGCGGGAGCGTCGCGGTGACGGCGGCGCCCCGCGACGGGCACTGGGAGATCGAGGTCGCCGACACCGGCATCGGCGTCCCCGAGGGGTTCGAGGAGGAGATCTTCCAGGGGTTCGTGCGGGCCCCCAACGCCCGCGGCGGCCGCTACCCCGGCACGGGGCTCGGCCTCTCGGTGAGCCGCGACACGGTCCAGCTGCACGGCGGGACCATCGGCGTCGCCGGCGGCGAGGGGCAGGGGGCCGTCTTCCGGCTCCGGCTGCCGCTGCCGGCGTCCGACGCCCGGGACCCGTCGTGACGCGCGTCCTCGTCGTGGAGGACGACCCCGATCTCGCGCTCGCGCTGCGGGTGCTGCTCACCCGCTCCGGGTACGAGGTGGTGCGCGCGGGCGACGGGCGGGAGGGGCTGCGGCGGCTCTTCGCCGACCGGCCCTCGCTCATGGTGCTCGACATCAATCTGCCGCTGCTCGACGGCTGGGAGGTGCTGGAGCGCACCCGCGACATGGCGGATCTGCCCATCCTGCTGCTCACGGCGCGCGGCGCGGAGTCGGACCGGGTGCGCGGGCTGCGGGCCGGGGCGGACGACTATCTGCCCAAGCCGTTCGGGAACGAGGAGTTCCTCGCCCGCGTCGAGGCGCTGCTGCGGCGGGCCGGCCCCACCCAGTGGGCGACCGCCGAGGCCGCCCAGGGGCTGCAGCTGGTGCCCGAGCGGCGCTCGGCGATCTGGCAGGGGCACGAGGTGCGGCTGAGCGGCATCGAGTACCGGCTGCTCCAGGTCCTGGTCCGCAACCGGGGCCGGGTGGTGACCACCGAGCAGCTGCTGGCGCGGGTCTGGCACGACCAGGAGGGGACGGGCGCGGAGCGGGTGAAGTTCGCGGTGTTGCGGGTGCGCCGCAAGCTGCGGCAGGCCGCCGGGGCCGGGACCGCCGATCCGCTGGAGTCCGTACGCGGCATGGGGTACCGCTACCTCCTGCCCGAGGCGGGTCCTGCCGCCCCTGGCGAGGAGGACCCTGGCCCCTGACTCGACCAGGCCAAAGGTCCCCTATTTTCTCTTTTCGGACAACAGCAACCAAAGGGCAACGGAACACCACCCGGACGGGCAACCGACGGCTCGCACACTCACGTGCTGTAGCCGCCTGCCAGCTCCTGGAGTCCCCGTGTCCGTCGCCCTTCCGCCGCGCTCCGTCGCCGTCGTCCTCGGCACCCGCCCCGAACTCGTGAAGCTCACCGACCTCGTCCGCCTCCTCGGCCCCGCCGCACACCTCGTGCACACCGGCCAGCACTACGACGAGGAGCTCTCCGGCCGCTTCCTCACCGAGCTGGGCCTGCCCGAGCCGACCTTCCTGACCGGCATCGGCGGCCGCTCCCGCGCCGTGCAGCTGTCCGCCGCGCTGGCCCAGCTCGACGAGCTCTTCACCGAGCAGCCGCCGCTCGCCGTCGTCGTCCAGGGCGACACCAACGCCGCCCTCTCCGGAGCCCTCGCCGCCAACGCCCACGGCATCCCGCTCCTGCACGTCGAGGCAGGGCTGCGCAGCCACGACCGGAACATGCCCGAGGAGCACAACCGCGTCGTCATCGACCGCCTCGCCGACGTGCTGTGCGCGGCCACCGCCGACAACCGCCGCAACCTGCTCGCCGAGGGCGTCGCCGACCACCGGATCGCCGTCACCGGCAACACCGTCGTCGAGGCCGTCCACGGGCAGCTCCCGGCGGACGCCGACCGCGCCGACCTGCTCGTACGCCACGGCCTGACCGCCGACGGCTATGTCCTCGCGACCGTCCACCGCCCCGAGAACACCGACTCCCCCGCCGCCCTGCGCGCCATCCTCACCGAACTGGCCGGCCTCGCCGAGCGGACCCCCGTCGTCCTGCCGCTGCACCCCCGCACCCGCGCCCGCATCGAGGCCGCCGGGCTGGAGGACCTCCTCGCCGGGCTGACCGTGTGCCGCCCCCTCGGCTACGGCGAGTTCCTGGCCCTCGCCCGGCACGCCGCGCTGCTCGTCTCCGACTCCGGCGGCATCCAGGAGGAGTGCACCGTCCTCGGCCGCCCGCTGATCGTGGTGCGCCGCTCCACCGAGCGCCCCGAGGCCATGGCCGACTTCGCCGACCTCGTCGAGCCCGGCCCGCGCCTCGGCGTCCTCGCCCGCCGCCGCCTCGCCGAGGGCCCGTACGGGCTGCGCCGGCTGGCCGCGCTCCCCAGCCCGTTCGGCGACGGCCGCGCCTCCGAGCGGATCACCGCGCTGCTCGCCGGAATCGCCGAGACCGCTGAGAACGCAGCCCCCGCCCTCGCCCCGCTCGCCACCGCGGCCTGACCCCGGAGCCTCCGTGCCGACCACCCACGCCCTGCTGCTCTGCTTCCCCTTCTTCCTGCTGCTGTGCTTCCTCCTCTACTGGGCGGGCGCGCGCTACTCCTATCTGCGCCGGCCCGCCGCCGAGAGCGGTGACGCCACCGCCTTCGACTGGCACTTCTTCGTACCGTGCCGGGACGAGGAACCCGTCGTCGGCACCACCGTCGCCCGGCTCCGCGCCGACTTCCCGCGGGCGCACGTATGGGTCATCGACGACGACAGCGACGACCGCACCGGCGCGATCGTCGAGGACCTCGCCGCCGAGGACGGCCACGTGCACCTCGTACGGCGCCGGCGCCCCGACGCCCGCAAGGGCAAGGGCGCGGCCCTCAACGCCGCGTACGACGCGCTGAACCGCCACCTCGGCGACTCCGGCGAAACCGCCCGCGACCGGATCGTGGTGTGCGTCGTCGACGCCGACGGCCAGCTCGACCCGCGCGCCCTCACCCGCGTCAGCGGCCCGTCCGGCCTCGGCGACCCCGAGATCGGCGGCGTGCAGGTCAGCGTCCGGATGCGGAACGTCGAGGAGCGCACCCCCATGCCCGGCCGCGGCCGGGCCCGCAACGCCGCCGCCCGGCTGCTGGTCCGCATGCAGGACATGGAGTTCTCCGTCTCCAACGCGGGGATGCAGCTGCTGCGCACCCGCACCGGCTCCGTCGGCCTCGGCGGCAACGGCCAGTTCACCCGGCTCACCGCCCTCGACCGGATCGCCCAGGCGGAACGCCGCCCGTGGCAGCAGGGCGCGCTCCTGGAGGACTACGAACTGGGCCTGCACATGATCCTGGGCGGCTACCGCGTCACGCACATCGCCGAGACCTGGGTCTCCCAGGAGGGCCTGCCGCTCGCCCGCCGCCACCTCACCCAGCGCACCCGCTGGGCCCAGGGCAACCTCCAGTGCGTGCGTTACGCGCCGCGCATCGTCTCCTCCCGGCACTACAGCGGCCGGGGCGTGCTGGAGACGCTCTACACCTTCTTCCAGCCCGTCGCGCACCTGGCCACGCTCGTCCTCACCGGCGTCATGCTCGCCTTCCTCGGCCTCGCCGCCGCCGACAAGGGCGCGGGCACGGTCCTGGGCCGCGTCCTCGCGCTCTGGCCCCTGCTGATCGCCCTGACCGCGGCCTCCGTGCTGCCGTTCGTCCTGTGGGGCCCGGTCTACCGCCGGGACCGCGCGCCCGGCCGCTCCCTGCTGGTCTCCCTGCTGTGGGGGCTGGCCCTGTGGCTGTACGCGTACCATCTCTTCCCGGCGTCCGCGCGGGCCTTCGTCCGTATGCTGCGGGGCCGCAACGGCTGGGCGAAGACCCGCCGCAACGCGGAGCGGACGCTGACGGGCGGCCCGGTGGCCGTGGAGAGCTGAGCGACCGCGCCCCGACCGATCCCGTGCCCCCGCCGAGAGCCGGGGGCGCCTGCCCGCCGGGCAACCTATGAGCCTGCTGTGGCATCTTCTACGGCGGGCTTTGCGCCGGGAGAAGCCGCCGGCGGGGATACGGGAGTTGAGCGTGCCGGCAATCAGTCAGCGGATGCACTTGATGCTGCTCACCGGATGGGCCGCCCTGTGGTTCGCCGTGGTGGAGCCGAACGGCGGCTTCTCCTGGCACTATCTGCGGGCCGGCGGAGAGCTGATCTACCAGGGCGCGTCCGGCGGCGGCGACGGCGGGCTGAACCTGTACGCGCACCACCCCGAACTCCAGATGGGCCCCATCAGCTTCCTGGTGGCCGGGATTTTCAACCCGTTCTCCGAGCACACCGGACAGTTCCTCGCCGCGCTGGTCATGTCGGTGCTCGGCCTGGTGATCGTGGTCCTCGCCGGGCGCAGCGCCGCCACCTACTTCCTCGGCACCGGCACCAACCACCAGCGGCTGCGCCAGCGCGTCCTCATCGCGGGGCTGGCCTTCATCCCCATGTGGATCGAGGTCTCGGTCCGCTTCGGCCACCTCGACGACGTGCTCGCGCTGTTCTTCACGGCACTGGCCGTACGGTCCATCACCCGCGGCAACGCGATGACCACCGGCATCTTCCTCGCCCTGGCCATGGACTCGAAACCGACCGCCCTGGCGTTCATGCCGCTGCTCCTGGCCCTCCCGAAGGGCCAGTGGCTGAAGGCGGGCATGTGGTGCGCCGGCCTGGTCGCCGTGGCCTGGCTGCCGTTCTTCCTCGTCGACCCGCACTCCTTCGCCGCCGCGAAGTTCGCCATCCCCAACCACCCGGCGTCCGCCCTGCGCTGGCTCGGCGTGGGCGACCCGGAGACCCCCGGCTGGGACCGCCCCGCACAGGCCGCGCTGGGACTCGTACTGGGCTGCATAGCCGTCTGGCGCGGCCGCTGGGCGGCGGTCGTGCTGCTGGGCGCCAACGCCCGTATCGTCCTGGACCCCAGCGTCTACACCTACTACACGGCGTCCGTGCTGCTCGGCACCCTGCTGTGGGACGTGGTCGGCCAGCGCCGCCTGGTCCCGTGGTGGAGCTGGCTCGCCCTGATCACCCTGTACGGCAGCGTCTTCGTGGTGCACGACGACTCCACCAAGGGCCTGATACGGCTCGCGTTCGTGGCCGCGTCCACCACGTACGTCCTGCTGTGGCCGGTACGCGAGCGGCAACGGCAGCGACCGGGACGCCGCGGGCCCCTCGCCCACAGAAGGGACGAGGGGCCCGCGGAGGCGGCGTGGAAGGCGGGGCTCACTCCGGAACATCCCCGGAGCGACGGGTCCGGCTGAGCTCCGGGGTTCGGGGGCCGACTCGCCCGCCGGAGGCCCGGACGTGCCCCAGCGGCCCCGACGGGAGCCGGGAAACCGGCCCGGCCGGAAGCCGGACGTATCGCCCCTGGCGGGCCCGGCCCGGCCGGGGCGAAAGCTCCCGGCAGGGACCGCGGAACCGCAGACCGAAGCCCCCTCCCGAAGCCCCGCAGGGGGCTCGGAAGGGGGCTCGACGCCCGGTCAGGACTTAGGCAGCCCCGCCAGCTGCGCCGCGATCCGCTCGATGTCCGCGTCCGCCTTGGCCAGCCGCGTACGGATCTTCTCGACGACCTGGTCGGGCGCCTTGGCCAGGAACGCCTCGTTGCCGAGCTTCCCCGTGGCCTGCGCCTTCTCCTTCTCCGCCGCCGCGAGGTCCTTCGTCAGCCGCTTGCGCTCCGCCTCGACGTCGATCGTGCCGGACAGGTCCAGGGCCACGCTCGCGCCCGCGACCGGCAGCGAGGCGGTGGCCGCGAATCCCTCCCCCGCGGGCTGGAGGCGCAGCAGCGAACGCATCGCCGCCTCGTGCGCGACCAGCGCCGTCCCCGCCAGCTCCAGCTGGGCCGGGACCTTCTGCCCCGGCTGGAGGCCCTGGTCGGCGCGGAACCGGCGGACCTCCGTGACGACCTGCTGGACGAGCTCGATCTCCCGCTCGGCCGCCGGGTCCCGGAAGCCGGAGTCGGCGGGCCAGTCGGCGACGACGACGGACTCGCGCCCGGTCAGCGCGGTCCACAGCGACTCGGTGACGAACGGGACGATCGGGTGCAGCAGCCGCAGCGTGACGTCCAGCACCTCGCCCAGGACGCGCCGCGAGGCGTCGGCCGCCGGGCCGCCCGCCTGGAAGGTGGTCTTGGACATCTCGACGTACCAGTCGAAGACCTCGTCCCACGCGAAGTGGAAGAGGGAGTCCGAGAGCTTCGCGAACTGGTAGTCGTCGTAGTAGGCGTCCACCTCGGCGACGACGGTGCCCAGCCGGGAGAGGATCCACCGGTCCGGCGCCGACAGCTGCTCGGCGGGCGGCAGGTCGCCCTCGACGGTCGCGCCGTTCATCAACGCGAAGCGCGTGGCGTTCCAGATCTTGTTGGCGAAGTTCCGGGACCCCTGGACCCAGTCCTCGCCGATCGGCACGTCCGTGCCGGGGTTGGCGCCGCGGGCCAGCGTGAAGCGGACGGCGTCGGAGCCGTACTCGTCCATCCAGTCCAGCGGGTTCACAGCGTTGCCGAAGGACTTCGACATCTTCTTGCCGCGCTCGTCGCGAACCATGCCGTGCAGCACGATGGTGCGGAACGGCGGGGTGCCGTCCATCGCGTACAGCCCGAACATCATCATCCGCACGACCCAGAAGAACAGGATGTCGTAGCCGGTGACCAGGACCGAGTTCGGATAGAACTTCTCGACGCTCTCGGTCTTCTCGGGCCAGCCGAGGGTGGAGAACGGCCACAGCCCGGAGGAGAACCAGGTGTCCAGGACGTCCGTCTCCTGGTGCCAGCCCTCGCCGGACGGCGGCTCCTCGCCGGGGCCGACGCAGACCATCTCGCCGTTCGGCCCGTACCAGACGGGGATGCGGTGGCCCCACCAGAGCTGCCGGGAGATGCACCAGTCGTGGAGGTTGTCGACCCAGCCGAAGTAGCGGGACTCCATCTCCTGCGGGTGGATCTTCACCTCGCCGTCGCGGACGGACGTGCTCGCGGCCTCCGCGAGCGGGCCGACCTTGACCCACCACTGCATGGACAGCCGCGGCTCGATGGTCGTCTTGCAGCGCGAGCAGTGGCCGACCGAGTGCGTGTACGGGCGCTTCTCGGCGACGATCCGGCCCTCGGCGCGTAGCGCGCCGACGATGGCGCTGCGGGCCTCGAAGCGGTCCAGGCCCTCGAACGGGCCCGGGGCGGTGATCACGCCGCGCTCGTCGAGGACGGCGAGGTTCGGCAGGTCGTGGCGGCGGCCGATCTCGAAGTCGTTGGGGTCGTGGGCCGGGGTGACCTTGACGGCGCCCGTGCCGAACTCCGGGTCGACGTGCTCGTCGGCGACGATCGGGATGCGGCGGCCGGTGAGCGGCAGCTCGATCTCGGTGCCCACCAGGTGGCGGTAGCGGTCGTCGTCGGGGTGGACGGCGACGGCGGTGTCGCCGAGCATCGTCTCGGCGCGGGTCGTCGCGACCACGATGGCGTTCTCGCCCTCGCCGTAGCGGATGGAGACCAGCTCGCCGTCGTCGTCCTGGTACTCAACCTCGATGTCGGAGATCGCGGTCAGACAGCGCGGGCACCAGTTGATGATGCGCTCGGCGCGGTAGATCAGCTCGTCGTCGTAGAGCCGCTTGAAGATGGTCTGGACGGCCATGGAGAGGCCGTCGTCCATCGTGAAGCGCTCGCGCGACCAGGCGACGCCGTCGCCGAGCCGCTTCATCTGGCCGGAGATCTGGCCGCCGGACTCGTTCTTCCACTGCCAGACGCGCTCGACGAACGCCTCGCGCCCGAGGTCGTGGCGGGACTTGCCCTCCTTGGCGAGCTCGCGCTCCACGACGTTCTGCGTGGCGATGCCTGCGTGGTCCATGCCGGGCTGCCACAGCGTCTCGTAACCCTGCATGCGCTTGCGGCGGGTGAGGGCGTCGATCAGCGTGTGCTCGAAGGCGTGGCCCAGGTGCAGGGAGCCGGTGACGTTGGGCGGCGGAATGACGACCGTGTACGGCGGCTTGTCGCTCTTGGCCTCCGCCTCGAAGTAACCGCGTTCTACCCAGCGCTCGTACAGCTTCCCCTCTACCTCGGCCGGCGCGTACTGGGTCGGCAGTTCAGGGGTGCTGTTCGGCCCGCTGTCGGGGCGCTGCTGAGTGTTGTCGGTCACGGGCCAATTCTACGGGTCGCGGGTCCGCCGTTACGAACCAGTTACTGCCCCGCGGTAAAGGCCGTGTAAGCCGTCGGGGAGGATGAGCCTCATCTGTCACGTGCACGAAGCGAGAACGACGATGAGCCAGACCCAGCCGAGACCGTCCGACCAGTCGGGCCCCGAGCAGCAGCCTGCCGACAGCGGCGGGAAGGGCCGGACGATCGCTCTGGCCGCCGGCGCGGTCGTCGTGGTCGCGGCGATCGTCGGCGGCATCGTCCTGCTGAGCAGCGGCGACGGCGAGGCCGAGGACTCGGCGAGCACGGCGGGCGCCACGGCGGACAGCATGAAGAAGTACGAGGGCAAGCGGTACCGGCTGACGACGCCGGAGACCGTGGCCGACGGCCTCAAGAAGAAGTCGGGCAGCGAGACCGCCCACAAGGGCGCCTTCCTGTCGGCCTTCGAGAAGCTGGGCGTGTCGAACCCGCAGAGCATCGGCGCCGACTACAAGGGGGGCAAGGGCATCGGTACCACGTGGGTCAAGTTCACCGGCGTCTACGGGGACGTGGCAGACCCCGAGAAGACGGTGGACCGGTACTTCGCCCAGATGGCGTCCTCCGCGGACAAGAGCGTCGCGTCGGCCGAGAGCCTGAAGGAGGAGATGGAAGGCATCCCGACGCGTGTCTCCCCCGCCGGTCTCGACGACGACGCCGTCCTGAAGTGCCAGTACGTCAAGTACACGTCGGACAAGGACGTAGCGGCAGGACGCAAGGGCACGAGCATGCCCAACTGCGTCTGGGCCGACCACAGCACTGTGGGCGTCCTGGTCCACCTGCTCACGGCCCCCTCGCTCAGCGCCAAGGAGCCTTTCGACAACGTCGGCGAGATCAGCGCGCATATCCGCGCCGACACCCGCACCGAGATCAAATAACCACCTGCGTCAACCACACGGGGAATCAGATGAGCTTCAACCAGCCGCCGCCGCAGCAGCCCGGTCCGTACGGGGGAGGGCAGCCCAATCCGTACGGAGGCGGCCAGCAGCCTCCTCAGCAGCCGAACCCCTACGCGCAGCAGCCCGGCTACGGCTACCCGCCGCAGGGCGGCGCGACTCCGCCGCCCCCGCCGCAGCAGGCGCCCGCGTACGGACAGCAGCCCCCGCCCCCGCCGTACGGCCAGCCGCAGCAGCCGAACCCGTACGGTCAGCCCCCGCAGCCCCCGTACGGCCAGCCGAGCATGCCGGGCCCGTACCAGCAGCCTCCGGGCGGCGGCAGGAACAAGGGGAAGGCGATAGCCCTGGCCGTCGGCGCGGTCGTCGTGGTGGCGGCCATCGTCGGCGGCATCGTCCTGCTCAACGGCGGTGACGACGACAAGAGCGGCAGCGAGGCGAAGGGCAAGGGCGGCGACAAGGGCAGCAGCTCCAGCGCCGGCCCGAGCTCCGATTCCGACTCCGACTCCGACTCCAAGGGGCTCGGCTCGGACAGCGGCAAGCAGTACAAGCTGACGACGCCGGGGACGATCGCCGGCTATGAGCGCCAGGGCCTCGGCAAGGACGAGAGCGACATGTCGCCGGCGCAGCGCGAGGCGCAGAAGAACCGGATACCGGGGATCACCGAGAGCCATCCGGTGGCCGCCGAGTATCAGCGCGGCAGCACGAACAAGGTGACGTTCAACGGCCAGTACGGGAAGATCAGCGACCCGGAGGCCGCCGTCGACTTCACCTTCGCCATGGAGGAGAAGAACACGAAGGGTTCCACCTCGGTGAAGTTCACACCGCAGGGAAGTCCGGAGAAGTTCACTCCGGGCGGCGCCGACGGTGCTGTCCTGAAGTGCCAGGCGTACAGGCTCAGCAAGGCCGCGAGCACGAAGACGGTGACGCTCCCGATCTGCGTCTGGGCGGACTCCAGCACGATCGGCGAGGTCATCCTCGCCGACCAGGTGAGCGGCCTGAGCGGCGGCAAGCCGCTCGAAGACGTCGCCGAACTCGCCGCAAAGTTCCGCACGGACGCTCGCGCCGAGATCAGCTAACAGCCGACACCAGCCCTGAGGGGGAATCAGATGAGCTCCAACCAGCCACCGCCGCAGCAGCCCGGTCCGTACGGGGGTGGGCAGCCCAATCCGTACGGAGGCGGCCAGCAGCCCCCTCAGCAGCCCAACCCCTACGCACAGCAGCCGCCGCAGCCGGGTTACGGCTACCCGCCGCAGGACGGACCGACGCCGCCGCCCCCGCCGCAGCAGCCGGGCCCGTACGGTCAGCAGCCGCCGCAGCAAGGCCCGTACGGTCAGCCGCCGCAGCAGCCCGGCCCGTACGGACAGCCGCAATACGGACAGCAGCCGTACGGCCAGCAGCCCCCGTACGGCGGTCAGCAGCCGTACGGTCAGCCGCCGTTCCCGCCGCCCCCTCCGGCGCGCAACAAGAACAAGCTGATCGCCATGGTCGCGATCGGCGCCGTGGTGGTCATCGGCGGCGGCGCGGCCGCGGTCTTCCTGCTGGGCGGCAGTGGCAGCGACGGCGGTCAGGCGATGAAGCTCGTCACGCCGCAGACGCTGGACGGCGGCGCGTACGAGCTGAACGCCGACACCGAGGCGCTCAAGTCGCAGGGCAAGAGCGTCCAGGACAACATGCCCAAGGGCGCCACCTCCGTCCTCGGCAGCTACAAGCGCGCCGACAGCCCCACGGCGGTACTGTCGTTCTCCGGCGCGTACGGCAGCATCGGCGCCCCCGAGAAGGTCAAGGACGGGATGTTCAAGGGCTTCGAGGGCGGCGTGTTGAGCGCGACCGTGGTGCAGGAACGGCAGAAGTTCACGCCGAACGGCTCGGACGGCCCGACCATCGAATGCGAGGTCGTCAAGATTCAGAACCGGGCGTACGCACCGGCCTGTGCCTGGGCCGAGAAGTCGAACGCGGCCATCGTCCTGGCGGTCGACGCCAAGAACGTCACTGAGGACTCCGTGGACATCAAGGCGTTCGCGAAGACCACGGCGAACATCTACAAGGACGCCCGCAAGCCCGCCTGACGGGCCGTCAACAGCGAAGGGGCGCCCGGTCCATTCCGGACCGGGCGCCCCTTTCGGCTGTGCTGGAAGGCGGTGCTACGCGCTCTTCTCGTGCCGCTCGTCCTTGCCGATGATGCGCGGCTCGCGGGGCACCAGCGTGGGGTTCACGTTGGAGTGCACGACCTCTTCGGTGATGACGACGCGGGCCACGTCCTTGCGGGACGGCACCTCGTACATCACCGACTGGAGGACCTCCTCCATGATGGCGCGCAGGCCGCGCGCGCCGGTGCCGCGCAGGATCGCCTGGTCGGCGATGGCCTCCAGCGCGGGGCGGTCGAACTCCAGCTCCACACCGTCGAGTTCAAACAGCCGTTGATACTGCTTAATGAGGGCGTTACGCGGCTCGACGAGAATCTGGAGCAGCGCCTCGCGGTCGAGGTTGTGCACGGAGGTGATGACGGGCAGCCGGCCGATGAACTCGGGGATCATCCCGAACTTCACCAGGTCCTCCGGCATGACCTCCTGGAACTGGTCGCTGGCCTCGATCTCGCGCTTCGAGCGGATGGTGGCGCCGAAGCCGATGCCCTTGGCGCCCGCCCGCGACTCGATGATCTTCTCCAGACCGGCGAACGCGCCGCCCACGATGAAGAGCACGTTCGTGGTGTCGATCTGGATGAATTCCTGGTGCGGGTGCTTGCGGCCGCCCTGAGGCGGAACCGAGGCGGTGGTGCCCTCCAGGATCTTCAGCAGGGCCTGCTGGACGCCCTCGCCGGAGACATCGCGGGTGATCGACGGGTTCTCGCTCTTGCGGGCGACCTTGTCGATCTCGTCGATGTAGATGATGCCGGTCTCGGCCTTCTTGACGTCGTAGTCAGCGGCCTGGATCAGCTTGAGCAGGATGTTCTCGACGTCCTCGCCGACATAGCCGGCCTCCGTGAGCGCGGTCGCGTCGGCGATCGCGAACGGGACGTTGAGCATCCGGGCCAGGGTCTGTGCGAGCAGGGTCTTGCCGGAGCCGGTCGGGCCGAGCAGCAGGATGTTGGACTTGGACAGCTCGATGCCGTCGTCCCGGTTGCCCGCGTTCTCGCCCGCCTGAACCCGCTTGTAGTGGTTGTAGACCGCGACTGACAGTGCCTTCTTCGCCGGCTCCTGGCCGACGACGTAACCTTCGAGGAACTCGTAGATCTCGCGCGGCTTGGGGAGCTCCTCCCACCGCACCTCGGAGGTCTCAGCGAGCTCTTCCTCGATGATCTCGTTGCAGAGGTCGATGCACTCGTCGCAGATGTACACACCAGGACCCGCGATGAGCTTCTTCACCTGCTTCTGGCTCTTTCCGCAGAACGAGCACTTGAGCAGGTCGCCGCCGTCACCAATGCGTGCCACGAGGTGCTTCCCCTTCGCCTGGGATCCGCCCTGTTCTGCGGACCCGGGTGCTTGCCTATCGACGGTACCTTGCCGGGCCCCCCGTGCGGGCCCCCCTTGGACCGACTCGGTCCAAGGGGGATACCAGCGGCACAGCGATCAAACGGAAACGGAACTCTTCCGGGTCGCGACGATCTGGTCGACCAGACCGTACGCGAGCGACTCCTCGGCCGTGAGGATCTTGTCGCGCTCGATGTCGTCGCGGATCTTCTCGATCGGCGTGGTCGAGTGCTTGGCCAGCAGATCTTCGAGCTGCGAACGCATCCGCAGGATCTCGTTGGCCGCGATCTCCAGGTCGGAGACCTGACCGCGGCCGGTCTCGCTGTACGGCTGGTGGATCAGGATACGGGCGTTGGGCAGCGCCATCCGCTTGCCCGGCGTGCCCGCGGCCAGCAGGACGGCCGCGGCGGACGCCGCCTGGCCCATGCAGACCGTCTGGATGTCCGGCTTCACGAACTGCATCGTGTCGTAGATGGCGGTCAGCGCGGTGAACGAGCCGCCGGGCGAGTTGATGTAGATCGAGATGTCGCGGTCCGGGTCCATCGACTCCAGGCACAGCAGCTGCGCCATGACGTCGTTGGCCGAGGCGTCGTCGATCTGGACGCCGAGGAAGATCACCCGCTCCTCGAAGAGCTTCGCGTACGGGTCGTACTCGCGCACGCCCTGCGAGGTGCGTTCCACGAAGCGCGGAACGATATAGCGGGACTCCGCCGCGGGGCCGGTGTACAGGCCGCTGCCGGGGTTGCTGTTCATCTGCGTGTTCACCATCCTGGTGGCGTTCGGTGGGCTGGAGGTCGGCTGTGAGGCGTCCGGGTGCTCAGGCCCCGGTGCCGCCCCCGCCCGGAATGTTCGCCGCGGCCTGGTAGACGCCGTCGATCAGGCCGTACTCCTTGGCGTCCTCGGCGGAGAACCAGCGGTCACGGTCGGAGTCGCGCGTGATCTGCTCGACGGTCTGGCCGGTGTGGAGGGCGGTGAGCTCCGCCATCCGCTTCTTGGTGTGCAGCAGCCGCTCGGCGTGGATCTTGATGTCCGAGGCGGAACCCGCGAGCCCCGCGGAGGGCTGGTGGATCAGGATCTCGGCGTTGGGCAGCGCGAACCGCTTGCCCGGGGTGCCGGCGCTCAGCAGGAACTGGCCCATCGAGGCGGCGAGTCCCATGGCGATGGTGACCACGTCGTTCTTGATGTACTGCATGGTGTCGTAGATCGCCATGCCGGCCGAGATCGAGCCGCCCGGGCTGTTGATGTAGAGGAAGATGTCCTTGTCCGGGTCCGCGGCAAGGAGGAGCAGCTGCGCCGTGATCTTGTTGGCGATGTCGTCGTCGACCGGCTGGCCGAGGAAGATGATCCGTTCCCCGAGCAGTCGGTTGTAGACCTGGTCGCCGAGGCCACCGAAGCTCGGCTCGCCGGCGGCGGCGGAAGGCATCAGATTCGTCACGTATCCACCTGCTCGTTGTTCGACGGCCGCGTGCCGTCTCAGCGTCTTCTTCTCGGGCGGGGGTCGGGCCGGCCACTCGATGCTCCGCGCCGCGCTTCCGTGGACTCCCCTGCCCGCGTATCTACGGACCCTAACGCGCTGGTCGGCGGCGGCCATCCCGCATCAGGAACTGTTCGCTCTGAGCGCAGGTTCCAGGGCCCTCAGGACACCGCTCCTATACGTACGGGCCCGAACGCGCGAACACGTCCAGACCCGTACGTACGAGCTGTGGGGCCAGCGGGGCTCAGCCCTCGGACTTGGCCTCGGCCGGGGCGTCGGTCTCCGCGGCCTCGTCGGAGGAGGCCGCGGCACCCTCGACGGTCTCGGCCGTCTCATCCTCGTCGTCCAGGTCCACGGCCTCGCCGTTGCTGTCCTTGACCGTGGCGGCCTCGACGACGACCGCGAGGGCCTTGCCGCGGGCGACCTCGCCGACGAGCATCGGCACCTGGCCGCCCTCGACGACGGCCTGGGCGAACTGGTCGGGGCTCATGCCGGAGGACTGCGCACGGCGCATGAGGTGCTCGGTGAGCTCCTCCTGGCCGACCGACAGCTTCTCCTTGTTGACGAGCTCGTCCAGGATGAACTGGGTCTTGATGCCCTTCTCGGCCTGCTCCTTGGTCTCGGCGTCGAACTCTTCCTCGGTCTTGCCCTGGATCTCCAGGTACTTGGCGAGGTCGAGGCCCATCTGGCCGAGCTGGTGGTTCACCAGGTTGTGCTTGCGGGTCTCGATCTCGTCCGCGAGCAGCTTCTCCGGGACCGGCACCTCGGCGAGCGCGAGCAGCTCGTCGAGGACCTTCTCCTGGGCCTGGGTGGCCTGGTCGTACTTCTTCATCTGCTCAAGGCGCTTGCGGCTGTCCGCGCGCAGCTCCTCCAGCGTGTCGAACTCGCTCGCCAGCTGGGCGAAGTCGTCGTCGAGCTCCGGCAGTTCGCGGGACTTGACGGCGGTGACGTCGACCTTGACCTCGGCCTCCTTGCCCTCGGCGCTGCCGCCCTTGAGCTCGGAGGCGAAGGTCGCGGAGCCGCCGGCCTCAAGGCCGGTGACGGCCTCGTCGATACCGTCCAGCAGCTGGCCGGAGCCGATGGTGTAGTCGACGCCCTGCGCGACGCCGTCCTCCAGCACCTCGCCGTCGACCTTGGCCTCCAGGTCGACGACGACGATGTCGCCCTCGGCGGCGGCGCGCTCGACCGGGGCAGTCGTGGCGAAGCGCTCGCGGAGCTGCTCGACCGACTGGTCGATGTCCTCCTCCGACACCTCCACGGCGTCGACGGTGACCTCGATGCCGGAGTAGTCCGGGATCTCGATGGCCGGGCGGATGTCCACCTCGGCGGTGAAGGCCAGCAGCTCGCCGTCCTTCAGCTCGGTGATGTCGACCTCCGGCTGGCCGAGGGGGTTGAGCTCACCCTCGTTGACCGCCTCGGTGTAGAACTTCGGGAGGGCGTCGTTGACGGCCTCCTCCAGCACCGCACCACGGCCGAACCGCTGGTCGATGACGCGGGCCGGGATCTTGCCCTGACGGAAGCCCTTCACCGTGACCTGCTGGTTGATCTTCTTGTACGCCGCGTCGAGGCTGTCCTTGAGCTCCTCGAAGGGCACCTCGACAGTGAGCCGAACCCGAGTCGGGTTCAGGGTCTCCACGGCGCTCTTCACGGTTCGGTCTCCTTGGGGCTGACTTCTGGGGTTCTGCTGAGGTTCAGCGATACTGCTGGGTTCAGCTGATCGCGCCCGGGACAGAGACACACGGACGCGCAGCTTGCATAGTAACCGCAAGCGCCTGGACGCCCATAATGTGATCTTGCTGGTCGGGGTGGCCGGATTCGAACCGACGACCTTCCGCTCCCAAAGCGGACGCGCTACCAAGCTGCGCCACACCCCGTCGGTGCGACACGTAGGGTACATGCCCGCGGGGGGTGCCGGACGCCGCTTATTCGCGCGGGGGCCGCGGTGGATCACCCCATGCGCGGGGGTGTGTGCGCGCCGGGCCCCGGACCCGCTACGATGCACTGCGTGCCGCACGGTCCTTCACGACCGGCCTCTCCGGAGGGTTCGACGGCGCTCGCGGGCGTAGCTCAATGGTAGAGCCCCAGTCTTCCAAACTGGCTACGCGGGTTCGATTCCCGTCGCCCGCTCCATTCGGTGCCCGGCCCGGTCCGGCGAATTCGTTCGCCGGACCGGGCCGGAGTCGTTCGCGGACGGGTTCCAGGGGTTTGCGAACGGGTTCCAGAGGTTTGCGGACGGGTTTTCGGGCAACCAGGACAGTGTCGGGCGGTGCGCTTCGGCCGGGGCGTGCCGGTGGCGTGAATTGCCGGGACCCGCGGCGCGGCTCATTAGGGTGCGTGTATGGAGATCTGGCTCAATCCCGCGTGCTCGAAGTGCCGTTCGGCGGTGCGGCTGCTCGACGAGGAAGGCGCGGATTACACCGTGCGCCGTTATCTGGAGGACCCGCCGAGCGCGGCGGAGCTGCGGGAGGTGCTGGGGCGGCTCGGGCTGGAGCCGTGGGACATCACGCGCACGCAGGAGGCGGCCGCCAAGGAGCTGGGGCTCGCCGCGTGGCCGCGCGAGGAAGCTCAGCGGGATCGGTGGATCGAGGCGCTGGCCGCGCACCCGAAGCTGATCCAGCGGCCGATCATCACCGCCGACGACGGCAGCGCGGCCGTGGCACGGGACGCGGAGACCGTACGGGATGTGCTCTCCCGGCAGCCGTGAGGGCGGCGCGGCGGCTGGTCAGAACTTGATCCCGTTGACCGTCTCGGCGATGGAGTTGAGGAACCTCTGTATCGACGGGGCCATGCCCGTGGAGGCGAGGAAGAAGCCGAAGAGCATCGCGACGATCGCCGGCCCGGCCTTGAGGGAGCCCCCACGCATGAGCACTACCAGGACGATTGCCAACAGAAGCACCACAGATAGCGAAATGGCCACAACTGATCACACCCTCGGTCGGAATCCGTCACGCCGGCCCGGGAGACATACTGCCCCGCACAGCCCCCGCGGCAACCATGGTGCCACCAACTTGCCCGCTGTTGGAGCCGGGTGACGGAAGGTCGGCCATCCGCGTGTCGCGGTTCCGGATGGCGCGAACCCATGGGCCGTACGGGCACTCATCCATGGGACGGGATTCGGCCGACCTGGCGCATTGACTCAGATCGGCCTGATCATTTCGCTCCGCGAACTATGACGTTCTCGAACACAGCGGGATATTCCTGATACCGAACAACCTGATCTTTTGCCCCTTTTGGGGAGGACGGCCCGGCCCAAAGGGGCCGGAACGGGCGAGATCGAGCCGCCGTGCGGGGAATTGATGAATACCCGGTGAATATCCCTGGACAAAGTTTTACGCATTAGAGGTTTCGCCACTAGGGTGCCTCAGATGTTCCACGCGGCCATGCCTCCCGTACGCACAGTGGACTCGACGCCCGAAAGGCAGAACTCCCCCGCGCCGCCCGCGGCCCCCAAGGCCGGGCAGCGCGACCCCTTCTTCGACAACGCGAAGTACCTGGCGATAGTCCTCGTCGCCATGGGCCACGCGTGGGAGCCCCTCACGCACGGCGGCCGCGCGGCCATGGCGCTCTATATGACCGTCTACGCCTTCCATATGCCGGCCTTCATCCTCATCTCCGGCTATTTCTCCCGGAGTTTCGACTTCAGCCCGGCCAAGCTCAAGCGGCTCATCACCGGCGTGGCCGTGCCGTATGTGATCTTCGAGGTCGCGTACACGCTCTTCCAGCACTGGGCGGACGACTCCCCGCCGGAGGACATCAGCCTCACCAACCCCTGGTATCTGAACTGGTTCCTGGCCGCGCTCTTCATCTGGCGGCTCACCACGCCCATCTGGAAGCTCGTCCGCTGGCCGGTGCCGCTCTCGCTGGTGATCGCGGTGCTCGCCGCCATGTCCCCGCACGTCGGCAGCGACTTCGACATGAAGCGGGTGCTCCAGTTCCTGCCGTTCTTCGTGATAGGGCTGCACCTCAAGCCGGAGCACTTCCAGTTGGTCCGGCGCAGGGCGGTGCGGCTGGCAGCCGTGCCGGTGGCGCTCTGCGCGGTCGCCTTCGCCTACTGGGCCGCGCCCCGGATGAACAGCGCGTGGTTCTACCACAATTCGGCCGTACAGGACCTGGGCGTCCCCATGTGGACGGCGCCCGCCATGGAGCTGGCCCTCTTCGGCTGCGCCATGGTGCTCACGGTCGCCTTCCTCGCCCTGGTACCGCGGCGGCGGACCTGGTTCACGGCGCTCGGCGCGGGGACCCTGTACGGGTATCTGCTGCACGGCTTCGTGATCAAGCTGTCGCGCTGGTGGGGCTGGTACGACGAGCACCCGTGGGTGCGCACTCCGCTGGGCGAGATCGTGGTGACGGCCCTCGCGATCACGATGATCACGCTGCTGTGCTCGCCCCCGGTCCGCAAGGTGTTCCGCTTCGCGATGGAGCCGAAGATGGCCTGGGCCTTCAGGAAGGACGCGGCGGAGTCGGCACGGGCCCGTACCCGCGCCGACTCCTGATCCGGACGCTCGTACCGCCTGCTCAGCGCCTGCGCAGCACCGCGCGGGCGGGCAGCGAAGTCGCCGCGAGGCCCAGCACCACGGCCGCTCCCGCGAAGCTCCCGTAGAGGAGCGGCGGTATATAGGGGCCCGCGCCGGTGAGGCCGTGCATCATCGGTACGAGCGTCGCGAGCGCGATCGCCGTGCCGAGCGCGATTCCGGCGAAGGCCACCAGCAGCGCCTCCCAGCGGACCATGCCGAGCACCTGCCGCCGGGTGGAGCCGATCAGCCGCAGTGTGCCGAGTTCGCGGCGGCGGTCGAAGACGGTCATCACCAGGGTGTTGACGGCTGCGACGGCGGCGAATCCGCCGAGCACCGCGGCCATCAGGGTGTTCGCCCAGGCGGAGACCGCCCGATTCTTGTCCTGCGCCGCCGCGTACCCGGCGCGATCGGTGACCGCGCCGAGCGGCGCGAGCTTCTCCGCCACCTGCCGCGCGTCCGCGCCGCGCGCGTCCCGCACCAGGACATCGCTGTCGAACCCGGCGGTGACGTGCGGCGCGAGGGCCGTACGGGCCATGGTGACCTGGGCGACGCCGAGCCCCCGGCCGTAGGTCGCGACGACCTCCGGGCGGGCCTTCGTGCCGTCCGGCAGGACCAGGGAGATCCGGTCGCCGATCTTCACGTCCGCGCTGGAGGCGAGGTTCGCGTCGATCGCGGCCTTGCCCGGGGCCAGGGCGTCGAGGCTGCCGCCGCGGACGTCGAGGTCCTGGACGGCGCGCAGGTCGGCGCCGGTGCCGCTGACGCCCTGCGTGGAGGCGGTCAGCAGCCCGCCGGTCCCGGAGGACGTGTAGAGCACGCTCGTACGGAGCAGACCGACGGCCGCCTGGACGCCGGGGGCCGCCGCGGCCTTGGCCGCCGTACCGGCCGGCAGGCCGCCGGGCGCGGAGATCACGTGGTCGGCGGTGATGCCGGCGCGCTGCTGCGCCTCGCGGGCGTGGTCCTCACTGGTGTGCATGAACACCAGCGTCGAGGCGAAGGCCATGGCCAGCACGATCGGGGTGATCGCGGAGGCCAGCCGGCGCGAGTTGGCGCGGGAGTTGGCGGAGGCGAGGTGCGCGGCGGCGGGTCCGGCGCGCATCGGCAGGCCGATGAGGGAGGCGCAGAGGCGGGCCACGAGCGGGCCGAGCAGGGCGACGCCGAGCATGAAGAGCATGACGACGCCGGAGGCGGTGTTGGCCGCGTCGTCGCCGGTCAGGGTGGCCGCGAGGATCGCGAGGACGACGCCGCCGACGAGGGCCGCGACGCCGATGGCCGTACGGACGGCGCCGGGGCGGGAGCGTTCCACGGCGGCCTCGCCGAGGGCCTGGCCGGGCTTGAGGCGGGCCGGGCGGCGAGCGGCGGCGGCTCCGGCGCAGAGCGCGGTGAGCAGGCCCACGCCGACGGCGGCGGCGAGCGGGATGCCGGAGACGGCGAGGTGCACGGCGTCCGGGACCGCGCCCTTCTCCTTCAACTGGCCGAACCACCAGCGCGCCAGGGCGATGCCGGGCAGGCAGCCGATCGCTCCGGCGAGGGGCGCGACGAGCAGCGCCTCGGCGGCGATGGAGCGGCGGACCTGGCGCGGGGTGGCCCCGATGGCGCGCAGCAGCGCGAACTCGCGGGCGCGCTGGCCCACGGAGAGGGCGACGGTCCCGGCGGCGGTGAAGATCGCGACCATGGCCGCGATGCCGCCGAACGAGCCGCCGAGCCCGATCAGGACCTCCTTGGCCCCGGCGAGCGCGGGCTGTTCCACGGCGCCGCGGCCGTCGCCGGTGTGCACCTGGGCCGCCTTGCCGGCGGCCTGCTCGACGGAGTGCGCGAGCCGGTCGGCGGAGGTGCCGGCCGTGGGCAGCACGGCGACCGCGTCGATCTTGCCGGGGTGACCGGAGAACCGGATGGCCTGGGTGTCGGTGAGCCAGGCGGTGGGCGCGGCCGTACGGGCCGTACCGGCGACGGTGAAGTCGCGGGCGCCGCCGGGGGTGTTGAGGGTGACGCGGTCGCCGGTCCCGGCGTGCGCGGCGCGGGCGGTGGCCTCGTCGAGGACGACCTGGCCGGTGCGCGGGGCGCTGCCCGTGGCGAGTCCGGCGCCGGTGAAGGCGGCAGAGCCCCAGCCGTGGGCGGTTACGGGGGCGGTGCTCTCGGCGGCCTTGAGGTGCGCGGGGTAGGTGACGTCCGCGATCGCCGCCGAGACGCCGGGGGCCTGCGCGATCTTGTGGGTGAGCGAGGCGTCGAGGCGGGCCGTGTCCGGGAGCGGCTCGGACTCCTTCTCGCGGTCCTCGCCGTGCCCGGTCACGTAGTGCGCCTCCTGGTCGGCGGCGGCCACGACGGGGGTGCCGGCGTACCGCTCGGGCGGCACGGAGGCGCGTAGGCCGGTCTCCAGGAGGATGCCGCAGGCCGAGACGATCATCGCGGCCATCAGGAGGGCGACGAAGGTCCCCACGAAGGACGCGGGTTTGAAGCGGATGGCCGCGCGGGCCAGCCCGTTGGAGGCCGCCTTCTTGGGGGCGTTGGCTTTGGGGGCCCTGGTCTTGGGGGCCTTGGGGGCCTTGGTCTTGGGGGCCTTAGGGGCCTTGGCCGAGGTCATCGGGTCTCTCCCCGCTGAACGAGCGGCCGGGGCGCGGCGGCGTTCCCGGTGCTGGGGGTCTCTTCCCGCCGGACGAGCGGCCGGGCCGCGTCGGCGTACGGGAAGCCGTGGCCCTGCTGGGCGGACGGCCGGCGGGGGCGGGCCCCGGCGGCGTGGCGGAGGATCATGCCGCCGCGCCCTCGAAGGGGCCCGACCGGGCGGTGAGCGAGACCATCCGCCCGGCGATCCGCTCGGCGGAGGCACGGTGGAAGCTGTCGGCGATGGAGCCGTCGGCGAGGAAGAGGACGCGGTCGGACCAGGCGGCGGCGACGGGGTCGTGGGTGACCATGACGACGGTGGCGCCGAGGCCGTCGACGGCGTGCCGGAGCAGGCCGAGCACCTCGGCCGCGGTGCCCGTGTCGAGCGCTCCGGTGGGCTCGTCCGCGAAGACGACGTCCGGGCGGGTGATCAGGGCGCGTGCGATGGCGACGCGCTGCTGCTGGCCGCCGGAGAGCTCGCCGGGGCGGCGGCCGCCCTTGTCGCCGAGCCCCACCTGGGAGAGCACCTCCGCGGCGCGCCGTCGGTCGGCGCGCTCCCCCGCGAGCCGCATCGGGAGGACTACGTTCTGCTCGACGGTCAGCGACGGGAGCAGGTTGAACGACTGGAAGACGAAGCCGAGGCGGCTGCGGCGCAGCTCGGTCAGCTTGTTCTCGTTCATGTCGGTGATCTCGGTGCCGCCGAGCCGTACGGAACCCTCGGACGGGCGGTCGAGCCCGGCCGCGCACTGGAGGAAGGTGGACTTGCCCGAGCCGGAGGGCCCCATCACGGCGGTGAAGCTGCCGCGCGGGAGGGCGAGGTCGAGGGAGCGCAGGGCGTGGACGGCGGATGCCCCGCGGCCGTAGCGGCGGGAGACGCCGCGCAGTTCGACGGCCCAGTCGCCGGTGTTCGCGGTGACATCCGCCGCCGGTGCCGCCGACCCGTCGGCACCGGCGCCGTCGTCACTCTGTCGCTTGCCGCGCAGCCCCATGGCCCCGCCTCTCGTCCCGTGGTTCCCGAACTGTGGTCAACGTCTAGAACCTACGGTCCCGACGCAGGTCGGAGCCATGGCGTCGGCCGGTGGAACGGGGGTGGGGACAGCACCACCAAGAGCGTTGGGCGTAACCACCCCAAAGTCGTTTGGTAAACTAACTACTCACCTTTTCTTGACTCCCCCTTGACCGAATGATCCATCTGTCCGGCCGAACTCTGGAGGAGCCATCGGACACGCAGACACCCTCATCGCCATGGGCGGCGCCTTTCTGGCGGCAGCCGTCCTCGCCCGCGTCGGCGGCCGCATCGGCCTGCCGACCATCCCCCTCTTCATCCTCGCCGGGATTCTCCTCGGCCCACACACGCCCGGCATCGTGCTCGTCGCCGACCCGCACGACCTGGAGATGCTCTCCGCGCTCGGCCTGGTCCTGCTGCTCTTCTACCTCGGGCTCGAATTCCACCTGGACGACCTCAAGACCGGCGGCCGCAAGATGGCCCTGGCGGGCGGCGCGTATCTGGCGCTGAACGTCGGCGCGGGCCTGGTCTTCGGCTTCGCGACCGGCTGGGGCACCTCCGAGGCGCTCGTACTCGCCGGTGTGCTCGGCATCTCCTCGTCCGCGATCGTCACCAAGGTCCTCGTCGACCTCGGCCGGATCGGCAACGGCGAGACCAAGCCGATCCTCGGCATCATCGTGGTCGAGGACATCTTCCTGGCCCTGTACCTCGCCGCCCTCCAGCCGATCCTGTCGGGCGCGGACAGCCTGGCCTCGGCGGCGGGGGACGCGGGCAAGGCGTTCGGCTTCCTGCTGCTGCTCGCGGTCGCGGCCCGCTGGGGCACCCGGCTCATCGGCAAGCTGATACACACCAAGGACGACGAACTGCTCGTCATCTCGTTCCTGGGCGTCGCCGTGTTCGTCGCGGGCGTCTCCGAGTGGTTCGGGGTCGCGGACGCCATCGGCGCGTTCATGGTGGGTCTGATGCTCGGCAGTACGAGCTCGGGCGACCGCATCCGGACGCTGGTGCACCCGCTGCGCGACGCGTTCGGGGCGATCTTCTTCTTCGCGTTCGGGCTCTCGATCGACCCGGGCGACCTGCCGGGCGTGCTCGTGCCGGTGCTGATCGCGGTCGCGGTGACGCTGGTGATGAACGTCGCCGCGGGGCTCGTGGCCGCCCGCCTCTACGGCTTCGGCCCGCAGCCCGCCGCGAACATCTCCACGACCCTGCTGGCGCGCGGCGAGTTCGCGCTGATCCTCGCCACGATGGCCGCCGGGGCGGGGCTCAACCCGCAGCTGTCCCCCTTCATCGCGGGGTACGTGCTCGTCCTGGCCGTACTCGGCCCGCTGGCCGCCGGCCGCTCGGAGTGGCTGGCGCGGCTGCTGCCGGGCGGCCCCGAGGAGCCGCCGGGCGGCGGCGGGGCGCTGTCGTCACCGGCTTCGGAACGGGTGTGAGCGTCGGCCGCCCGGGTCGCCCGGCGGGGCGGCCCCCGGGGTGAGCGTCCGTCGGCCGGGTCGCCCGGCGGGCCTGAGGTGAGTGCCTGGCCGGGTTGCCCGGCGGGCCTGAGGTGAGTGCCCGTCGGCCGGGTCGCCCGGCGGGCCGGTGCGGGCGGCCGACGCACTCGTGCCGGGATCAGCCGGCGAGCTTGTCCAGGAAGGCGAACAGGTTGCCCTCCATGCGCGCGACCTGCTCCGCCTCCGTCAGGGACTCCTCGAAGCGCCCGCCCGCCTGCGGCGTCTTCTTCCCCCGGATGTAGAGGGAGCAGGCGAGGTCGGAGCAGATGTACTCGCCGACCGAGTCGCCCTGCCGCCCGGCCGGGCCGGCCTTGCGGGCCGCCATCAGCGACACGCCGTCGCCGGGGTGCGTGGTCAGGCACAGCGAGCACATGCCGCGGTGGAGCAGGCCGCGCCGCCCGGCGGAGGCGCGCAGGGTGACGCCGACCAGTTCGCCGCCGCGCTCCGCGACGAGGTAGCCGCGGTCGGGTGCTCCGGGATCGCGCCACCCCAGAAAGTCCAGGTCCTCCCAGCGCCGCTCGTCGAGGTCCCGGGGGACCGCCAGCCGCTTGGCCTCTCCCTTGGAGCAATTGACGAACGACGCGCGGATGTCCTGCTCACTTACTGCCCTCATGGCTTGGACGCTAACAGCGCCTATTTCTATTAGGCAAACAATTAAAATGCTTAGGTTTGATGGAGGCCGGGCAGGGCGCGAGCAGCTCTGCGCGGAGAGCCGGCAGGGCGCTGGGCACCTCCCCTCGCGCCCTCCCCCGCACGGAGGATGCGCCATGCACGTACCGCCCGACCCCCTGGCTCCGGCACCGATGCCGCCGACAGCGCTGACGTCGCTGCGGGCGACCCGGTGGTTCACCGACGAACCGGTCCCCGACGAGCGACTGCGCGCGGTACTGGAGGCCGGGCGCTGGACCGGCTCGGCCCGCAACCGGCAGCCCTGGCGGTTCGTGGTGGTCCGCGACCGCGAGATCCGCCGGCAGCTCGCGCGCCTGGGCGCGTACGCGGGTCATCTGGCCGTGGCGCCCGTGGTGATCGCGCTCGGGGTAGAGGAGACGGCGGGAGGCGAGGACGCCCAGTTCGACGCCGGGCGTGCGGCGCAGAACATGATGCTCGCCGCCCATCTCCAGGGGCTGGGCAGTTGCCCCGCGTCCTTCTTCCCCGCCGCGAACGCCGACCGGGCCGGGCCGCTGTGCGGCGTGGAGCCCCCGTGGCGGGTACGCACCGCCATCTCCCTCGGCCACCCCGCCCCGGCGCCGCACGGCAAGTCGGCGATCCCCACCGGGCGCCTGCCGCTGGCCGACTTGGTCACCGAGATTCCCGAGGAGCCCGGCGGCTGACGCGTGTTGGGGAGCGGCGGGACCCGCGACCACGAGATCGTCGAACGCTCTCCGCGCCAAGTGGACATGCACGAATACGCGGACCGGAATTTCCAGACGCTCTCGGGCGGCGAAAAACAACGCGTCATACTCGCACGGGCGCTCTCCCAGGAACCGGCGTTCCTCGTACTCGACGAACCCGCCAACCGCCTCGGCATCAAATACCAGTTGCAGGTCCTCTCGACCGTCGAACGGCTCGGCATCGGGGTGCTCGCGGCGCTGCACGACCTGTCGATGGCGGCGGCCTACTGCGACGAGCTGTACGTACTCAAGAAAGGCGCGGTGGTCACGCACGGGCCGCCGGGCGCGTCCGCTCCGGCCTTCTGCGGCCGGGCACGCTCACTCCGCCTTCCGCGGCCGGACCGCGAGCAGGTATTCCGCGGCCGGGCCGGGAGCACATATTCCTTGGCCGGGCCGCGTGCGAGAGGCCCGTGTTAGCGTGGTCGGTACAGCGACAACCAGGTCGGCTGTGGGACCGGAAGTGGGAGGTGAGTTGATGACTGTCGTAGAGGCCGCTGCCGTGTGCAGTGCCCGCCGGACCATCCTCACGTCCCGGGCCCCGGTCTGACCTGACGCTGATGCCCCCGCTGGAGCCCTGAGGGCTCGCGGGAGACAGCAGTTTTCTCGCCTGTCGGGGCCCCGTTCAAGGGTCTCTACGTTGTCTCGACATTTCTTCCCATTTCACGCTCAGCCGCGCTCCGGCGCCGCCCGGTTCCGGGGGCGCCGACAGTGAACACCGAAAACGGCACACCCGACCGCTCCCCCGGCGCCGACCCGGTGACGGAGGCTTTCTTCGCCCTGCACGACGGCCTGCCCCGGCAGGGCCCCGGCTCGGACGCGACCACGCGCCGCATGCTGGCGGCGGCCGGGCCGCTGCCCGAGCGCCCGCGGGTGCTGGACGCGGGGTGCGGCCCCGGCCGCGCCGCGCTGCTGCTGGCCGAGGAGGCCGGCGCGTACGTGACCGCCGTCGACCTGCACCGGCCGTTCCTGGACACCCTGGCGGCCGAGGCGGCACGCAGGGGCCTGGGCGACCGGATCACGGTCGTCGACCGCTCGATGGACCGGCTTCCGTTCCCCGATCACAGCTTCGACATGATCTGGGCCGAGGGGTCGGTCTACACCGTGGGCTTCGACCGCGCGCTGCGCGCCTGGCGCCGTCTGCTCGCCCCCGGCGGCGTCCTCGTCGTCACCGAGATCGAATGGAGCGTGTCCGCCCCGGCGGCACCGGTACGCGCCTACTGGGACGCGGCGTACCCGCTGCGCACCCATGCCGCGAACACCGAGGCGGCGCGGGCCGCCGGCTACCGCCTCCGCGCACATTGGCCGCTGCCGGAGAGCGACTGGTGGGCGGAGTACTACACCCCGCTCGCTCGGCGGATCGCCCGAGCGGACCCGCGGCGGCCCGGCATGCGGGAGGCGCTCACCGCGCTCCGGGAGGAGATCGCCATGCGGCGCGAGCACGGCGGCGACTACGACTACGCCGCCTACCTCTTCCACCCCCACAGCAACACCCCACACACCTCCACCACCCCTCACACCTCCAAGAACAGGACCACCATGACCACTTGGACCACCCGCCCCGAGACCGCCGACGACATCGCCGCCGTCCGCGCCATCAACCTCGCCGCCTTCCCCGCCGCCGAGGAGGCCGACCTCGTCGACGCCCTGCGCGCCGACCCCGAGGCGTGGATCGACGGCCTGTCCGTGCTCGCCGCCGGCCCCGACGCCGCCCCGGTCGGGCACGCGCTGCTCACGCGGTGCCACGTCGACGGCGCGCCCGCCCTCGCCCTGGCCCCGTGCGCGGTACTCCCCTCGGCCCAGCGCACCGGCGCCGGCTCCGCCGCGATCCGCGCGGCTCTGGACGCCGCGCGGGCCATGGGCGAGAACCTCGTCCTCGTCCTCGGGCACGCCGGCTACTACCCGCGGTTCGGCTTCGTTCCCGCTTCCCGCTTCGGCGTCCGCGCGCCCTTCGAGGTGCCCGACGAGGCGATGATGGCCATGGCCCTCGACGACGGCCGGCCGGTCCCGACCGGCACCATCCAGTACCCCGCTCCCTTCGGCATCTGACCTGCGGGGCATCGCGGTTCCTCCCGGTCCGTCCATGGGACGGGCCGGGGGCCGCCCCGCACCGGGCGGGACGTCAGCGGTCGCCGTTCGACCAGGGGGCGAGGAGGTCGGCGACCCGCTGTACGGACGCGACGACTTCCGCGGTGTCGACGGCCGTATAGCAGAGCCGGAAGAAGCCCGGCTCCGCGCAGGACAGCAACTGCCCCGGAAGCAGCTGCACTTGGGCGTATGTGGCGATATACCAGCGGAGCCACTCCTCCTCGCTGGAGATGTTCGGGAAGAGGATCGGCAAGGCGGCTGTCCCCCGCTTTTCGGCGTCCGCGGCGAACGGCTCCGGTACGCGGTCGGGCTGCGGGAAGTGCGGCCCGATCTCCGGCGGGATCACCGCCGTGCCTTCCGGAGGCAGATAGGTGCGCAGGTCGAGCCAGAAGAACTGCGCCGCGTTCTGCCCTTCGCGGTAGCGGTATGGAATATTGCCGTCGTCGAGGGCCGCGCGGACGTCCTGGAACGCGGCGGTCAGCCAGCCCCGGTACTGCTCCATCAATGCGAGCGGATAACTCTCGCCGCCGCTCGTGGTCTTCAGCATCTTCCCGATGACGAAGTGCTTGAGCGAGTCGAACGGGCTGAACCAGGAGTAGCTGTTCCGCTTGTCCTTGATTCCCTTCATAGCCGCCTGGACCACGGATGACTTGGAAATCACGACTCCGGCCTTGAGCCCCGACATTCCGAAGTCCTTGGCGAATCCCCATACGACGTGTACGCGGTCCCGTGCCTCCGGATTGTGCTTGTACGCGCCCAGCTCCAGTGCGCTGACGAACTCCGGTCCGGCGCCCGTGAGCTGGGAATGGGCGTACATCTCGTCGGAGATGATGTGCATCCCCGTCTCGTTGAGCACCCACCGGTAGACGCTCTCCAGCAGATCCTTTCCGTAGTTGTCGCCCAGCGGGTTGTTGGGGTTGGTGAGGACGAGCAGTTTCGGCGGCTCCGGCTGGGTCCGGTAGACGTGCTGGATGTCCTCCAGCGTGAGATCGAAGTGCTCTTCGCCCAGTTCCCGGAGGTGGACGGGGACGCAGAGCAGCTCGGGCCGCTGCTCGAAACACCAGTTGAAGCCCTGCCAGTAAGGGGCGGGCAGCAGCACCCGGTCCCCGCTGTGCAGAATGCCGCCCTCCCTGAGCGCGAACGCCAGGCATTCCAGGGCGGCCGACACCCCTGAAGTGCCGAAAACGTCCTCGCCGCTGAGGCCCGGAGAGAGCGCCGGGCGCAGCATCGCCGCGATATCGGCGCGGATTTCCGCACTTCCGTACGAGGGGGCGTATTTGACGTCCTGCTGCTCCAGGACGCCGAGCTGTTCGAAGACGTTGTCCCGCAGCGATGGGTAGACCAGGACGTTCTCCGCCGTGGCGAGGTTGGTGACCTCGGGATACAGCTCCTGGTGGACGGCCAGCCGGTGCTCCGGGTCGGCGGCGCCGGCGAGCAGCGCCGTGATCTCCTCAGGGGCACGGTCTCCGTCGCCGTGCCGCGTCGCGGCGGGGTCCTTCGGGTTCACGTTCGCGGTCATCGCGGTCCTCCCTGGACAGGTGGGACTTTCCCGGAAAGCCCCTACCATTCCCCTATCTTTCGGGAAATCGCGGAGGATGAACAGGACACGAACCGGTCGCGTGGCGGCATGGGCGACGGGCGGACGTACAGCCGTGCGGTGACCGGCCGAACGGTCAGCGCGCCCCGCTCACCGCGCGGTTGAGCACTTCGGCGGCGAGCTCGGTGGCGGCCTCGCGGGTGGCCTCGCCGAGCAGGTCCGTACGGATCGGGCCGCCCGCGGCGAGGTGGCGGTCGTACGGCAGCATCAGCACGCGCACGCCCTCCAACTGGAGGTGCGCGCCGGCCGCCGCCACGTCGAGCGCCATGTGCGGGGACGACGCGGCGAGCACAACCACGGTCCCCGGCAGCATCATCGGCCGGGGCAGCGACGCCATCCAGTCCAGTACGGCGCGGGTGCTGGTGACGCCCTCGACGGTGGCCGGCGCGACGAGCACCCGCGCCTGGGCGGCGGCGAGCGCGGTACGGGACAGCTCGCTGGGCAGCGTCTCGCAGTCCACGACCGTGACGCCGAAGTAGCGGCGCAGCGCCACCATCACCGAGCGGTACTCGGCCAGTTCCAGCCGGGTGCCGACCCGGCCCTGGCTGCCGGGCAGCAGCCAGCCGCGGTCGGGCAGTTGGACCAGGTACCCCGTGATGTCGGTGAGCTGCATCGTCGGCTCGATGATCTGCGCGAGGTCCCCGCAGGTCCACCGCACGGCGGGGGCCGCGAGCCGTACCGGCAGCGTGCCGAGCGCCGGATCGGCCTCCAGCATCAGCACCGGGTCCTGCCGGTAGTGCGCGTACGTCCGCCCGAGCAGGGCCGCGACGGTGGTCTTGCCCGCACCGCCGCGGATGCTGGTGACGACGATCTGCCGCCCGGTGGCCACGGGCTGCTGCACCGCCTGGGCGACCCGCGTGGCCTCGGCCACTTCCCGCGCGGCCGATCCCCCGACCATCCGCCGCACCGCCCGCCCGGTCCGCCGGGCAGCGGAATCCCCGCTCCGCGGCCTGCCTTTGACCAGGTCCTCGACCCCCACGGCCGCCGCTCCGCCGCGCCCCCGGCTCGCCTGCGCGATCCGGTCGTACGGCCCCCGCGCCGCCTCCGGCGCGGTACGGGGCCGGGGCGGAACGGCGGGGGCGGCGTACGGAGGTGTTGGGGCGGCGTGCGGAGGCAAGTTGGCGGCGTGCGAAGCACCGGGAGCATGCGGGGGCAGCGGGAAGGCGTGCGGGATCGTGGGCGCTTGCGCCCCTGGGGCGGCGGCGGGAGCCACCGGGGGGCCTGACGGCCCGGTGTTCGCGGGCGCGGGCTCGGGCGCGGCGAAGCCCGCCGCCTGCCCCTGCGGTCGGCCGCCGCCCGAAGCGGCGGACACCGGTGCCTGCGGGGCGGTAACCGGCCTCGTATCCGGCACGGGTCGCCGGTCGGCGGGCGCGGGCGCAGGAACCCGCGCGGGCGGCTCTCCGCCCGGCACGGGCGATTCCACCGGTACGAGGTCCCGGTCGGCCGACTCGCCCCGCACCGGAGACCCAGCCGCAACTGGGGCTCCCCCCGCCCCATCGGCCGAAGTCCCGGCGGAGCCCGCCGCCTGCCCCGGCCGTTGAGTGCCGCCCGAAGCGGCAGAAGTCAGTGCCTGCTGGGCGGTGACCGGCCTCGTATCCGGCACGGGCCCCTGGTCGGCGGGCGCGGGCGCAGGAACCCGCACGGGCGGCTCTCCGCCCGGTACGGGCGATTCCGCCGCTACGGGGTCCGGGTCGGCCGACTCGCTCCGCACCGGAGGCCCGGCTGGAACCGGGGCTCCCCCCGCCCCATCGGCCGAAGTCTTGGCGGAGCCCGCCGCCCGCCCCAGCCGTTGAGCGCCGCCCGAAGCGGCAGAAGTCCGGGACGCCGGAAGGGTGATCGGCGACAGCAATACGGCCAGCGCGACGTCCGGCGCGACGTCCAGTTCGTCGTCCAGCTCGGCGTCCGGCGCGGACTGCTGGTTGTCGCGCGCAACCTCAACGGTCGGCGCAGACGGTTCCCCACCCCGTACGGGCGGCTCGGGCACGGCGGACTCGCCGCGCACCGGCTGCGGCGCCGCCGGATTCGAAGGCACCGCCGGATCCGAAGGCGACGGCAGCACGGGCCCGGCGGGCGGCTCCCCACCTCGTACGAGCGGCTCGGGCGCGCCCCCCGGCAGCACCGACCCCGAAGGCACCGACGTCTCCCTGGGTGCGGGCACAGCAGAGTCCGCAGTCTCCCTGAGCGGTTCAGCGCCGCTCGGAGCGGCAGGCGCCCGCGCCCCGATGCCGACAGCCTGCGACGGGGGCACCGACCCGGCGGCCGGTTCCCCGTCCGGAGCCGTTCGCTGGGCGGGCATGCCGTCGCGCCCCGGCGCGGGCGGCGCCGGGGACGGGGCCGACGGGTCCGTCAGGGCGTCGGCGGGGTCCCGCCGGTCGTCCTCAGCCATAACGTTTCTCCTCCGCCTCTCAGAGCGCGTTCAGCAGGAGCGCGTACCCGCCGAACGCCCCGATCGCCAGCGGGAACAGGACGATGACCCCGGCCGCCTCGGCCAGGTCGATCAGGCGCCGGAGGCGGGCCCGCAGCCGCTCCGGCGGTCGGCGGGCCGACAGCGCGACCAGGGGAAGGACAGCGGCCACGGCGAGGGCGGCCAGGGGTGCGTACGGCGAACCGTCCGTATGGGCGATCCACACCATGGTCAGGCGCACCAGCAGGACGCCGGCCGCCGCCAGCAGCGCCACGACCTCCGCGACCAGCGGGAAGGCGCGGGCGCGCGAGAGCAGGACGACCACGAGTACGGACGTCAGCGGCACCGTCCACCACGTGGCCGCCGTGACGATCAGGAGGCCGGCCGCGGTGGCGGAGGCCGCGGTGACGAGCGTCGCCGGAGACAGCTGCCGGTGCGTCGCGGCCAGTGCGGTCTCGACCTCGTGGCGGCTCACGGACGCGCCGCCCGAGCGGTGGTCGTCCAGAGCGGTGAGCCCGGCCGCCGTCAGGGCCAGCCGCGGCAGCGCTCCCAGCGCGACCACGGAAGCGATGGCCAGCACCGCGCCGAGCCGCGTCAGGTCGCCCTCCACGGCGGCCACCGCCTCCCAGACGGCCGTCGTCACCACGACCGCCCCGGCGCCGATCAGTCCGCCGCGTCCCACGGGCGAGCAGAGCCCCAGCAGCAGCATCGTCACGGCCAGCGCCCCCGCCACCGCGGCCAGCCGGCCCGATCCCGGCCAGGCGTAGGCGTCCGCCGCCGTCCAGGCGCCGATCAGGCCGAGGGCTCCGCCGGTGAGCATGAGGGTGATGCCGAGCGCCCGGTTGCGCGCGCGCCCGGCGAGCGCTCCGGACAGGGCCGCCACCACCCCCGCGCCCAGGAGCACCGCCGCCGCGGCGGCGTGGCCCAGGCCCGTACGCGTCAGCACGCCGACGGCGACGGCGAGCGCGAAGGCGGCCAGGCCCGCCGTCCGCCGCCGCGCGACGGGCCGCCAGCGCAGGGCCCGTACGTCCAGGCCGGTGGCGGCAGACGCGGCGGACAACGCACCGTCAGCCCGTACGCCCAGCCCCGTGACCTCGGAAGCGGGCGACACACCGTCAGCCCATACGCCCAGCCCCGTGACCTCGGAAGCGGGCGACGCACCGTCAGCCCGTACATCCAAACCAGTGGCGGCAGACGCGGGCATCGCGCCATCGGCCCGTACGAGCCGCAGTACGGAGCCGTCCGGCACCGCCGCCTCGCCGAGGGTGGTATCCGGGGCGAGTACGGCGCCATCGGCCGTCACCAAGTGCCGTGCCCCGGGCGGGCCGGAGTTCTGGTCGTCGAGGAGGCGGAGGATGTCCGGCAGGAGCAGGCCGACGGGGTCGGCCGAGGGGAGCAGCAGGTCCACCCGTCGACGATCGCCGACCAGAGTGACCCGGCTCAGTCCCGTACGCTGCCCCGTTTGATGCCCCGCCCCCACGCTCGCCACCCTGCCGAACCTATCATCGCGCCGCTGTCGGACCCGGGCCCGGAGAGGGACTGCCCGGGGCGCCGCGCGCCGGTTCGTCGTACCAGGCCAGCAGCGCGGCGACGACCGCGTCCAGCATTCCGCTGTTCGCCGCGGCGGCGATGGTCCCGTCGCGGAACCGCTCGCCGCGCGCGATGGCGGTGGCGGCCCGTACCGCGTCGGCGGCGGTCAGCCGTCCGTCCGCCTGCCGGGCGGGCATCGGCCGGTCCGTCCAGCGGTACGCGGGCGTCACGGCGCCGACGGCCGAGAGCGCCCCGACCACGCGCCACAGCGCCTCGCTGTACTGGGGGTACGGCATCCGGCCCGTACCGTCCGGACCCGGCCCGCCCGGCGTCCACTGGACGTCGCGGTCCGCGGCCGTCAGCGCCTCGCCCGCCGCGCGCAGTTCGCGCCAGTGACCGGCGGCATCGTCCGCGCGGTCGAGCCGGGCGAGCAGCAACCGGTCGTCGGGGTCCGGCAGGCCGAGGAGCCCGCGCATCCGCGCGTACTTCTCGCGCAGCCGCTCGCGGGTGGCGGCGTCGAGGCGCGCGGCCCGTTCGGGGTCGGAGTTGTGCGCGAGGTCGGCCGCCTTGACCAGGAGCGCGCCGGGTGTGGCCAGGACGCGCGCCGCGTACGACTCGGGCGGCTCGTCCGGCCGCTTGGTCACCGCGAGCACCATGTCCTTGGTGCGCTGCGGGAGCGCGGCCCCGGCCAGCCACCGCTCGCTCAGCGCCCCGTCCTCGACGGAGTCGTGCAGCCATGCCGCGGCGATCTGCTCCCATGTGCCGCCGCGTTCGCGGACCCCGTCGGCGACGGCCGCCAGGTGTTCCGCGTAGGGCCGGCCGGCCTTGTCGGTCTGGGCCGCGTGCGCGCGGCGGGCCAGTTCCTCGACCTCCGCCAGGCTCAGGTACGTCATCCGGCCGCGCTCCCCGCCCGTCCCGGCGGGCAGTCCCCGGAGCCCGCCGCGCGTCCCGCGGCCGTCAGCCGGCCGGCCAGTTCACCGGCCAGGCCGCCGTCGACGCCGGCCACCGCGTCCGCCAGGTCCGCGAGTTGCGCGAGCACGTCGAAGCCGTGCGGCGCGGGGGCGGGCGCGGCGGAGAGCGACGCCGCGCCGCGGGTCACGACGTCGGCTATGTCCTCGGCGACGGCTCCGGTCACGGCGGTGTCGAGCAGTTCGCCCGGCTCGCCGCCGAGGTATTCGCCGTCGGCGATCCGCACCAGAGCCCGGAACGCCTCGGTGCGCCGTACCGCCGTGCCCTTCTCCTCGGCCATGTCGTCGCTGTCGGCGACGGCGACGGCGAGGTGGGCGAAGGTGCTGTCCACGGGCAGCGCGCGGTCGGTGCAGACGCCGTACCAGGGCGTCGCGCGGGGCGCTCGGGCGGCGCGGATCACCGCTTCGTAGCCGGCCGGTTCCGCCCACGTCGTCAGGGCGAGACAGGAGAGATAGCGTTCCCGCGCGGGGGCCGCCGGGTCGTTCATCAACTCCACGAGCGCGGGTACGCGTTCGCGGTGGCGGGCGTCGTCCAGCCCCTCGTAGATCACGTCATCCGGGTCGTCGGTCGGCTCGTCGTCAAAGTCCGTACCCAGCAATTCAGCGAAACGGGTCACTCGCGCCCCCGTGTCCAAAGGTGACGCGACGTTCGGGGGACGCATATCGGCCTTTCTGTCACGAGCGGTGCCGCGGCGGGCCGTGCCGCCGCGGGCGGACGGAGGACGCTCCCGACCGCGGTCGGCGGTCGGCGGCCCGGTCCGGCCCGGTCCATTCGCCATTCTCCGGCGGCGCGGGGGGTGCGTGGCAAGCTGATGGGCAAGCGTCGCTTGCCGCAGCCGGACGGGCCCGCTCGCCGTCAGTCGCGGCAGATGAGCAGCAGCGCCCGGTCGTCGTTGACGTCCTTGGCCACGGCCTCGATCAGATGCCAGGCCGCACCGTGGAACCCGGAGGCCACGTAGCGGTCGGCCTCCCCCGTCAGCCGGTCCATCCCCTCGGTGAGGTCCCGCTCCGCCGTCTCGACGAGCCCGTCGGTGAAGAGCATCAGCACGTCGCCGGGGCGCAGCGTGCCCTTGATCGGGTCGAACTGCGCGCCGTCGTAGACCCCGAGCAGCGGGCCCTCGGCGGCCATCTCCTCCCAGCGGCCGGTGCCCGCGGAGAGCTGGAGGGCGGGCAGGTGGCCCGCGGAGAGCAGTTCGTAGTCGCCGCTGTCGAGGTCGAGGACGAGATGCACCGAGGTGGCGAAGCCCTCGTCCCAGTCCTGGCGCAGCAGATAGCCGTTGGCGGCGGGCAGGAAGGCGTGCGGCGGCAGGGAGCCGAGCAGGCCGCCGAAGGCGCCGGAGAGCAGCAGGGCGCGGGAGGCCGCGTCCATGCCCTTGCCGGAGACGTCGGTGAGGACGACTTCGAGGGTGCGGCCGCCGTTCGTACGGGCCGCGACGACGAAGTCGCCGGAGAAGGACTGGCCGCCGGCCGGGCGCAGCGCCATCTCGCGGTGCCAGCCGCGCGGCAGTTGGGGCAGCTTGCTCTGCACCCGGATGCGTTCTCGCAGGTCGAAGAGCATGGTGCCGCCGCGTCTCCAGGGGACGCCGACGCGGCTGCGGAACTGGGCGATGAGCAGCCCGAAGAAGCCCACGGCGGCGACCACCAGGATGGTGCCGGGGGTGACCCGGTCCGCGCCGTCGGTGTACGGGCCGAGGATCGCGGACTCCACGATCAGGGCGGTGGCCGCGGCGGCGTACAGCGCGAGCAGGCTGGCGGGGCGCAGCAGCAGCCCGCCGGCGACGATCGGCAGGACGAGGGCGGAGGGTGCGCACCAGGCGGGCTGGGCGACAGTGGCGGCGGCGATGGCGGGGACGGAGAAGAGCAGGGCGGCGAGCGCGATCCAGTCGGAGCCGTCGCCTCGGAAGTAGTCGACCCCGGCCTTGCGCACGCCGACGCGGGCCCGGTGCAGTGCTTTGCGCATCCGGGCCGTCGGGGTGTCGGCAGCGCCAGTCATTGCATCGGGACCTTATCCACCCCTTCGGCGGTGCGTCGATTCGCGGTACGAGCGGAACCGGTGCCGCGTCCGCCGGGAAGGCAATCGTATGCGAAACCCGTTCGCTCGGGCGGGGAAGCGCTGCTAGGCATGGGGAATGACGACAGAGATACGGGCCCTCGCGCCCGCCGATTGGGACCAGTGGTACGGGGCGTTGGAGCTGGCCTTCGGGGGTGTTCCCGTGCCGGTGGAGCGGCGTGAAGTGTGGCGGGAACTTTTCGGTACGGTGCGGGCGATTGGGGCGTGGGAGGACGGTGAGGCCGTCGGGACGGCCGGGGCCGCCGAGTTCCGGCTGACGGTGCCGGGCGGCGCGTCGGTGGCCGCGGCGGGCGTGACGATGGTGAGCGTACGGCCCACGCACCGCCGCCGGGGGATATTGCGGTCGATGATGCGGCGGCAGTTGTCGGACTTCCGGTCCTGGGGCGAGCCGCTCGCCGTTCTGGTGGCCTCGGAACCGGACATCTACGGCCGGTTCGGCTACGGCGGCGCGACCCGGGCGCTCAGCGCCGAGATCGACACCGCTCTGGTGCGGCTCGCGGTGCCGGAGGGCGCCGATGACGTGCGGCTGCGGCTGCGCGCCGCGGACACGGACGAGGCGCGCGCGGTGTGCGAGTCGGTGTACGCGCGGCGGGTCGCGGAGCGGCCGGGGATGCTGGCGCGCCAGCCGGGCTGGGACCGGCTGATGACGTTCGATCTGGAGTCCGACCGGAACGGCGCGTCGCCCCTCAAGTGCGTGCTGGCGGAGGCGGACGGCGAGACGGTCGGGTACGCGCGTTACGCGGTCCGTCCGGGGTGGACGCCGGCCGGGCCGGACGGGACGGTGCTGCTGCGCGACATCGAGGCGCTGACCCCGGCCGCGTACGCCGCGCTGTGGCGCTATCTGTTCGGCATTGATCTGACGACGAGGATTTCTGTCCAGAGCCGCCCGGTCGATGACGCTCTGCTGCATCTCGTGAGCGATGACCGGCGGTGCGGGCTCGGGGTGCGGCAGTCGCTGTACGTACGGCTGGTGGACGTCGGGGAGGCGCTGGCGGCGCGTACGTACCAGGCCCCGGTGGACGTGGTGTTCGACGTCGCGGACGCCTTCTGTCCCTGGAACGAGGGGCGTTGGCGGCTGACCGGCGACGCCAAGGGCGCGTCCTGCGAGCGGACCGGCGACCCGGCGGATCTGGAGCTGTCCGTACGGGAGCTGGGCGCGGCCTATCTGGGCGGGGTGTCGCTGACGGCGCTCGCCGCCGGGGGCCGGGTGCGGGAGGTCCGCCAGGGTGCGCTGGCGGAGGCGGCGGTGGCGTTCGGGAGCGCGGTGGCCCCCTGGCTGCCGCACAGTTTCTGAGCGTCTACCTCGCCTGGCAGGCAGGGCACCAGAAGAGGTTGCGGGCGGCGAGGTCGGCGGTGCGGATCTCGGCTCCGCAGATGTGGCACGGCTGGGCGGCGCGCCGGTAGACGTAGACCTCGCCGCCGTGGTCGTCGACGCGCGGCGGGCGGCCCATGGCCTCGGGCTCGTGTTCCGGACGCACTGTGTCGATGCGGTTGTTGCGGACGCCCTCCCGCATCAGAACGACCAGGTCCGCCCAGACGGCGTCCCATTCGGAGCGGGTGAGATCGCGGCCCGGCCGGTACGGATCGATGCCGTGCCGGAACAGGACCTCGGCGCGGTAGACGTTGCCGACGCCCGCGATCACCTTCTGGTCCATGAGCAGCGCGGCGACGCTCGTACGGCTGCGGGAGATCCGGGCCCAGGCGCGCTCGCCGTCGTCGGCCGCCCGCAGCGGATCGGGCCCGAGCCGCTCGTGTATGGCCGCTTTCTCGCCATCGGTGATCAGCGCGCAGGTGGTGGGCCCGCGCAGGTCCGCGTACGCGCCGGGGTTCGCGAGCCGCAGCCGTACGGTCGCGGTCGGCGGCGGCGCGGGCGCGTCGCCGAAGCCCAGCTTGCCGAAGAGCCCGAGGTGGATGTGGACCCAGCCGGTCCCGCCGAAGCCCAGGAAAAGGTGTTTGCCGTGCGCCTCGGCCTCGGTCAGCTCCCGGCCGTCGATCAGCGCGGCGCTGTCGGAGAACTTGCCCTGCGGGCTGCTCGCCCGCACCGGCCGGCCCGCGAAGAGCTCGCGGTGGTCCTCGGCGAGGCGGTGGATGGTGTGGCCCTCGGGCACGGTCCGTCCTTCGGGGACTGAGGCGGCGGCGGTGGCGGCGGCGGGGAGACGGCGCGCCGGACGGCCGGACCGTCGCTGTCGCTGCGGCGACGGTCCGGCCGTCCGGGGCCGGTGTTACGGCTGGGGGTGGTGGGCCGGGATGGGCGGCAGCTCGCCGGTGGCCTCGTACGCGCTCAGCATCTCGATGCGGCGGGTGTGCCGCTCCTCGCCGGAGTACGGGGTGCTGAGGAAGATCTCGACGAACCGGGTCGCCTCTTCCTCGGTGTGCATCCGGCCGCCGACGGACAGGACGTTGGCGTCGTTGTGCTCGCGCCCGAGCTGGGCGGTCTGCTCGCTCCAGGCCAGCGCGGCCCGTACGCCCTTGACCTTGTTGGCGGCGATCTGCTCGCCGTTGCCGGAGCCGCCGATCACGATGCCCAGGCTCGCCGGGTCCGCGGCGGTCCGCTCGGCGGCCCGCAGGCAGAACGGCGGATAGTCGTCCTGGGCGTCGTAGATGTGCGGACCGACGTCGACGGGGTCGTGGCCGTGGGCCTTGAGCCACTCGACGAGGTGGTTCTTGAGTTCGTAACCGGCATGGTCGGAGCCGAGGTACACGCGCATGGCGTCGAGTGTGGCACGCCGGGGGCGGGGTAGACGCCGCAGGGTGCTGCTACCGAGGGTGAATACAACATTACGGATCAGGGGCTTCCGTAATGCACCTTCGAAAAGCTGTAATGCCTGGACCCGTAACCGGCTGCGTGCGGATTACGGGCGCCGTCCTGCCAGAGACAGCAGCTAAGGAACGTGCACATATATGAGCGCGACACCACCGATTACGACAAAGGCGTCGACCAACGGTGATTCGAGCAGCACCCCAGATTCTCACGAACCTCAAGACAACCTCAAGGCCGGATTGAAGAATCGTCACCTCTCGATGATCGCCATCGGCGGCGTCATCGGGGCGGGACTGTTCGTCGGCTCCGGCGCGGGCATCGCCAAGGCGGGGCCCGGCATCCTCATCTCGTACGCGCTCGCCGGCCTGCTGGTCGTCCTCGTGATGCGGATGCTCGGCGAGATGGCCGCCGCCGACCCGGCCTCCGGATCCTTCTCCGCCTACGCGGACCGCGCGCTCGGCCGCTGGGCCGGGTTCACGATCGGCTGGCTGTACTGGTTCTTCTGGGCCGTCGTGCTCGCCGTCGAGGCGACCGCCGGCGCGACCATCCTCAACGGGTGGATACCGGCCGTGCCGCAGTGGGGCTGGTCGCTGATCGTGATGATCGCCCTGACCGCGACCAACCTCGTCTCGGTCGGCTCGTACGGCGAGTTCGAGTTCTGGTTCGCCGGCATCAAGGTGGTGGCGATCGCCGCGTTCATCATCATCGCGGGCCTCGCCATCTTCGGCGTGCTGCCGGACACCCACTCGGTGGGCCTGGAGAACCTGACCGGGCAGGGCGGCTTCCTGCCGAACGGACCGGGCACCATCCTCTCCGGCATGCTGCTGGTCGTCTTCTCCTTCATGGGCAGCGAGATCGTCACGCTGGCGGCGGGCGAGTCCGAGAACCCCGAGAAGATGGTCGCCAAGGCCACCAACAGCGTGATCTGGCGCATCGGCATCTTCTACCTGGGCTCGATCCTCTTCGTCGTGACGCTGCTGCCGTGGAACGACCCGGAGATCCTCAAGGTCGGCCCGTACGTCGCCGTGCTCAACGAGATCGGCATCCCGCACGCCGGCACCGTCATGGACGTCATCGTGCTGACCGCCGTGCTCTCCTGTCTCAACTCCGGCCTCTACACCGCCTCCCGCATGGCCTTCTCCCTCGGCCGGCGCGGCGACGCGCCCAAGTCCTTCGGCCAGGTCGACAAGCGCGGCGTGCCCGCCGTCGCGATCTGGTCCTCGGTGGCCTTCGGCTTCGTCGCCGTCATCTTCAACTACACCTCGCCGGACACGGTCTTCAACTTCCTGCTCAACTCGTCCGGCGCGGTCGCCCTCTTCGTCTGGCTCGTCATCTGCTTCTCGCAGCTGCGGATGCGCCGGGTCATCGAGCGCGAGATGCCCGAGCGGCACACGGTCAAGATGTGGCTCTTCCCGTATCTGACCTACGCGACCATCGCGCTGATCATCTTCGTGGTGGGCTACATGTTCTACGACGACACGGGCCGCAAGCAGATGATCATGTCCGTGGTCGTGGGCGCGCTGGTGCTGGTCGTCGGCCTGCTCCTGGACCGCCGCCGTCACCGGGTGCGGAACGACTCCTTGACGCGCGAGTAGACGTCCAGGGCGGTGGAGCGCACGGGGTCGAGGTACCAGACGCTGAGCTGGTACGTACGGCCGCCGTGCGTGAAGCCGAGCTGTTGGCCGTGGCCCGGCTGACCGCCCTGGAGGAAGGCGTACTCCCAGATCACGGCCGGGTTGCCGGAGAACGTGGTGCGTTCCAGCCGCGTCTTGCGGTAGCCCGGCCGGCCTTGGTAATCGCGCTCGAAGCGCTGCCAGTGCGTCAGCAGGTCCTCCGTCGTACGGCCCTGGGAGGCCGACAGCTCGATGGTGCCGTCCTTGGGGCTGTAGCTAATATCGCCCGGGTTGCGCTGCGTGCGGTTCCACCCGGCGGGCGGGGCCCAGCTGAAGCCGTCCTCCTCCCGCTGCGCAGCGGCGGTGTCCGCCGCCCGTGAACCGCCCGCCGAGGCGCTCGGCGGCTTCTCCTTCGGGGAGGCCGCGCCGCTCCGCGCGGCCGAGGAGCCGGCAGGCCCGGGCCCGGACGACGCGGCGGACTCGGCGCCGCCGGTGTCCGGCCCTTGCAGGGCGAAGACCACCCCGGCCGCCACCCCCGAGACCGCCACCACCGCGGCGGCCGCCAGCACCGCCGTCCTCCGGCGCACGCGGCCCGGCGGCACGGCGTCGCGCACCGGCGCGTCGGCCACGGTGGGGTCGTGGGGCGGGGCGGGCTGCTGCTGCCACTGGGGCGGCATGGGCTGCTGGGGCGGTGCCGCGGGCCGTACGGGCGGCGGCTGCTCGGCCAGGACCGTCGGCGGATGCGGTCGCGGCTCCGGCTCGGCCAGGAGGGCCAGCGCCCCCTCCGTCTCGTCGAGCGTCGGCCGCCGCCCCGGCTCCTTCCTCAGCAGCTCCGTCAGCGTCCCCCGCAGCGGGCCCGACGCGTCCGGGAGCTCCGGCTCCTCATACAGCACGGCGTGCAGCGTGGCGAGGGTCGTCGCCCGGGTGAACGGCGACCGGCCGCCGACCGCGGCGCACAGCGTGGCGCCGAGCGACCACAGGTCCGAGGGCGGCCCCTGCTCCCGGCCCTCGATCCGCTCCGGAGCCATGTACTCCGGGGAGCCGACCAGCGTGCCGGCCATTGTCAGCGCCGCCGCGTCCTGCATCGCGGCGATGCCGAAGTCTGTGAGGACGATCCGGCCGCCCGCCGTGAGCAGGACATTGCCCGGTTTGATGTCGCGGTGCAGCACGCCGACGGCGTGCACCGAGCGCAGCGCGCGGGCCAGGCCGAGCCCGATCCGGGCGGCCTCGCGCGGCGGCACCGGGCCGTCCCGCGTCAGCACCTGCTCCAGCGACCGGGCGTCCACCAGCTCCATCACGATCCAGAGCCGGTCGTCCTCCTCCACCACGTCGTAGACCCGCACGACGTTGGGGTGGTCGATACGGGCCGTGGCCCGCGCCTCGCGCAGGCTGCGTTCGCGCTGTACGGAGCTGTCCTCGCCGACGAGTTCGCCGATCCGTATCTCCTTGGCGGCCACCGGCCGGCCGAGCACTTCGTCCCGGGCGCGCCACACGCGCCCCATTCCGCCCCGCCCGATCAATTCCAGCAGCCGGTAGCGATCGACGACCAATCGCCCCTGCACCTCGCCGCCCTCGTTTCCCACCAGGCCCGCCCCCATTACGGAAATAACTTCCCGTACCCCTCGCGAACGCAATCTTGTGGTACCTATTCAAATACTTCTGTAGAGACTACAGATAGGGGGGAACGAAAATGCGACGAAGTAATCAGCGTCGATCCTTGTGGGTGGTGGCGGTCGCCGGTGCGATGCTGCTGCTGCCCTTCGAGGCGCTGGCCGCCGAGCCGTCGCCCGGCAGCAGCGAGGGAGGCAGTCCGGGGGCGAGCGCCCCGGCGGGCTATGAGATCACCACGGAGCTGCCGGCCAAGATCTCCGTGGACAGGAAATCCGGGAAAACCGCCCTGTCCGCGAAGGTCACTAATAAAGGAGCCAAGGACACCGGAGCGATCCGGCTCAGCGTGGTCGGGTTCCAGGGGATGCGCGTCAACGCCGTCAAGGGCTGCACCGCCATCCCGACCGCACAATTGCCACCGGGTTCGAACAGCGGATTCGCCTGCGCCATCGATGAACTGGCCGCGGGAAAGAGCCGCAGCTACCCGGTCGACGCGAGCTTCGATCTGAAAAAGGCCGGGCAGATCTGCCTCCCGGTCACCCTGGGCGACACCAAGACGCTGCTGTGGCAGCAGGGCCCGGTCCAGTTCGGCACCACCGACACCAGTTCCGACGCGCCCGACACCCCGTTGCTGCTCGGCACCCGGAACGTGCCGGCCGGCGCGGCGGAGAAGAGCCCCGGCCCCGCCCAGAGCGATCTGCCCAGTACGGGCACGCCGTCGGCCCTCCCGCTGACCGGCGGGATCGCCGTGGTGCTGCTGGCCACGGGCGCGGCGGGGATCTGGTTCACGACCCGCAAGCACGGCCGCCACTGAGCACGGCGCGCCGAACGGGCAGCGGGCGCGGCGCTCCGGACGGAGGTAACGGCCGGAGCTAGCGGCGGCCGGAGCGTACGGACGGAGCTAACGGCCGGACGGACGGAGCGTACGTACGGCCGGAGCGTACGGGCCCGGCACACGCCGCGCGGAAGCCGGAGCGCGCCAGGCCCGTGACCGGGCCCGTGACCGACGCCGGGGCCCGCGTCCGATCCCTCGGACGCGGGCCCCGGCCCGTACGTGCACGCGCCTCGCGCGGTCAGATCAGCCGTGGCGGCCGAGCAGCTTCCAGGCGGCGGGCAGCGCGCCCATCGCGAGCGCGGCCTTGAGCGCGTCGCCGATGAGGAACGGGGTCAGACCGGCGGCGACGGCCGCGGAGAGCGAGATGTGCGTGCTCAGCGCGAGGTAGGGGACGCCGATCCCGTAGATCAGCGCGGAGCCGAGCGCCATGGTGCCCGCGGTGCGCAGCGGGGAGCGGTCGGCGCCGCGGCGGGCCAGGGAGCCGACGACGGTCGCGGCGAGCAGCATGCCCAGCACGTACCCGAAGGTCGCGCCGCCCGCGCCCGCGGCGCCGTTCGCGAACCAGGGCATGCCGGCCATGCCGACCAGGGCGTACAGCGCGAGGGAGAGGAAGCCGCGGCGGGCGCCGAGGGCGGTGCCGACCAGCAGGGCGGCGAAGGTCTGGCCGGTGACCGGGACCGGGGAGCCGGGAATCGGCACGGCTATCTGGGCGGCGATGCCGGTGAGGGCGGCGCCGCCGAGCACGAGGGCGGCGTCGCGGACGCGGGCCCGGGCGTCGGTGGAGGCGGGGAGCAAATCGGCGAGGACCGTACCGGTCCGGGAAGCTGTGGCGGCGGCGGTGGCCATCGGTACTCCGCGGGGTCAAGGGCGGTTGAGGACAATGCGACGTTAGCGGAGGGGCTCTCCGTGATCACCGTATGGCGGTGACAAAGCCGCGCGGCCGGTCTTGGAGAGTTCCGATCGGGGCCGTGATTTCCCGGCCTGCCTGGGGTTTCGCGGGTTCCCGCACGGTGGGTGAGGCTTGTCACGCGGCGCCGGGGGTTTGCGCCGCGCGCCCGGGCGCGGAGACACTTAGGTCCCTTTGACCACACATCGCCTCGGGAGTCACGAGCGTTATGCAGGACGCATCCCCTGCCGTCGAGTCCCGTGCCGACGGTCCGAGAAAGTCCCTCGCCACCGGGCTGAAGCAGCGCCATATGACGATGCTCGGCCTGGGCGGCGTGATCGGCGCCGGGCTGTTCGTGGGCTCGGGGGCGGGCATCGCCGTCGCGGGGCCCGGCATCGTCGTGTCGTATCTGATCGCGGGCGCGCTCGCGATGCTGGTGATGCGGATGCTCGGCGAGATGTCCGCGGCGATGCCCGCCTCCGGCGCGTTCTCGGTGCACGCGGAGCGGGCGCTGGGGCGGTGGGCCGGCTTCTCGGTGGGCTGGCTGTACTGGTTCCTGCTGGTCGTCGTGTTGGCGGTGGAGGCGACGGGCGCGGCGCAGATCGCCAACGGCTGGGTGCCCTCGGTGCCGCAGTGGGCATGGGTGCTGCTGTTCATGGTGGTGTTCACCGGCGCCAACCTCGCGTCGGTGCGCAACTTCGGCGAGTTCGAGTTCTGGTTCGCGACGCTCAAGGTCACGGCGATCATCCTGTTCCTGGCGCTGAGCCTGCTGGCGATCTTCGGCGTGCTGCCCGACACCCACGCCGTGGGGCTCACCAACCTCACCGGGCAGGGCGGGTTCCTGCCGAACGGCTGGAGCGGCGTGGTCTCCGGCGTGCTCGCCGTGGTCTTCGCCTTCGGCGGTCTGGAGGTCGTCACGATCGCGGCCGCCGAGTCGGACGACCCGGGGCGCGCGGTGGGCCGCGCGGTGCGCAGCGCCGTGTGGCGCATCCTCTTCTTCTACGTCGGCTCGATGCTCGTCATCGTCGCCCTGCTGCCCTGGTCCTCGATGCGGCCGGGGAAGAGTCCGTACGTGGCGGTGCTGGACTCGATCGGGGTGCCGGCCGCCGGGCAGATCATGAACATCGTGGTGTTCGTGGCGCTGCTGTCCGCGCTCAACGCCAACCTCTACGGCTCGTCCCGGATGGTCTTCTCGCTGGCGGAGCGCGGCGAGGCGCCGCGCTCGCTGCTGACGGTGGCCGGCGGCGGGGTGCCGCGGCGGGCGGTGCTCGCGTCGGTCGCCTTCGGCTTCGTCTCCGTGCTGCTGAACCTGAAGTGGCCGGACTCGATCTTCCAGTACCTGCTGAACGCGGTGGGCGCGGTGCTGCTCTTCGTCTGGGGGCTGATCGCCGCCTCGCAGTTGCGGCTGCGGCGGCAGCTGGAGCGCGAACACCCGGAGCGGCTGACGCTGCGGATGTGGGGGTTCCCGTGGCTGACGTGGGCGGCGCTGGCCGCGATGGCGACGGTGCTGGTGCTGATGCTGTTCGACGCCTCGGCGCGGCCGCAGCTGCTGTGGTCGGCGGGCGCGACGGGCGTGGTGCTGGTGGTGGCCCTGCTCAGGGAGTGGCGGCAGCACGCGGCGCGGTAGCGCGGGTCCCGGCGGCGCGATTCACGGACGTACGCGGCTCCCTCCGCAAGCGCGGAAAACCGGCGTACGCAGCCGCCCCGCGGCGCGATCCACGGACGTACGCAGCCCACCCCGCAGCCCGATTCACGGACATACGCAGCCCACCCCCGTAGCCCGATTCACGTACGCGCGCAGCCGCTCCGCGACGCGATTCACGGACGTACACGGCCGCCCCCGCAGCGCGGGATTCGGACGTACGGAGTCCGGTAACGCGCGGCGCACGATGGCGCACAGGAACATTTCTGACGATCAGTCAGGTACGCACAGTCACGAACAGGACTGAATATCGAACACCTCTGTCACGCCTGTTGTCCTGAGCGAACACGCGCCCCACACTGATGCCCACTTCATCGATCTCACGCCTGAGGACAGCCACGACCATGACTCGGACACCTGCGTCCTCCGCGCACGAGCGCGAGGTCTCTGACGCGATGAGCGCCCCGCCGGCGCCCGGCGACGCATCACTGTCGAACGGACTCAAACAGCGCCACCTGTCGATGATCGCGCTGGGCGGCGTGATCGGCGCGGGCCTCTTCGTGGGGTCGGGCGCGGGCATCGCCAAGGCCGGACCGGGGATCGTGCTCGCGTACGCGGTCTCCGGCCTGCTGGTGATGCTCGTGATGCGGATGCTCGGCGAGATGTCGGCGGCCAACCCGGCCTCGGGCACCTTCTCCGTGCACGCGGAGCGCGCGATAGGCCCGTGGGCGGGGTTCACCGCCGGGTGGATGTTCTGGGTCGAGCTGTGCGTGGGCATCGCGGTCGAGGCGATCGGCGCGGCGGCCATCATGGTCTCGTGGTTCCCCGCCACGTCCTCCTGGATGTGGGTCCTGCTGTTCATGGTCCTCTTCTGCGGTACGAACCTCGCGGCCGTGGGCAACTTCGGCGAGTTCGAGTTCTGGTTCGCGACGCTGAAGGTCGGCGCGATCGGGATCTTCCTGGTGCTGGGCGTGCTCGCCGTCCTCGGACTGCTGCCGGGCACCAGCTCGCCGGGCGGCGACAACCTCACCGGCGCGGGCGGCTTCCTGCCGAACGGCCTGAACGGCCTGATCATCGGCCTGCTGGCGTCCGTGTTCGCCTACGGCGGCCTGGAGACGGTGACGATCGCGGCGGCCGAGTCGGAGCACCCGGTGCGCGGCGTCGCCAAGGCGGTCCGTACGGCGATGTGGCGCATCGCCCTCTTCTACGTCGGTTCGATGCTCGTGGTCGTCACGCTGATCCCGTGGGACGACAAGTCCGTGGTCAAGGACGGCCCGTACGTCGCGGTCCTGAACCACCTGGACATTCCGGCGGCCGGCCAGATCATGAACGTCATCGTGCTGATCGCCCTGCTCTCCGCGATGAACGCCAATATCTACGGCGCGTCCCGGATGTCGTACTCGCTGGTGGCCCGCGGCCAGGGGCCCAAGTTCCTCGGCAGGACCTTCGGCGGCGTCCCCCGGCTGACCGTGCTCGCCTCCTCCGCCTTCGGCTTCTTCGCGGTCCTGCTCAGCTACTGGTGGCCGGACACCGTCTTCAAGTGGCTGCTGTACATGACCGGCGCCGCCGTGCTGGTGGTGTGGGCGTTCATCGCCGCCACCCAGCTGCTGTCGCGGAGCCGGCTCCAGCGCGAGGCGCCCGAGCGGCTGGTCGTGCGGATGTGGCTCTTCCCGTATCTGACCTGGGTCGCACTGCTCGCCATCCTCGGCGTGCTGGCGCTGATGCTGCGCGAGGAGGACACCCGGCTGCAGCTGTACTTCACCGCCGGGCTGACGGTCGTACTGGCACTCGTCGGGTACGTACGGCAGCGGTCGGTAGCCGCCAAGAACTGACGGCACGCACGCTCCCGGCCGGGGCGGGGCAGGTCCTGATCTCCGGGACCTACCCCGCCTCGGTCTTTTGTCGGAGGCCGCCACCCTTTCCCGCGTTTGGATTGCTCCTGCTGGTAGCGTCTACCTGCAAGTTAATTGCAACACGCAGTCGGAGAGGGCTCGGCATGGCCATCTACACACTTCCTGAACTCCCGTATGACTACTCGGCGCTGGCTCCGGTCATCAGCCCCGAGATCATCGAACTGCACCACGACAAGCACCACGCGGCGTATGTCAAGGGTGCGAACGACACCCTGGAGCAGCTCGCTGAGGCCCGGGACAAGGACCAGTGGGGGTCGATCAACGGCCTGGAGAAGAACCTGGCCTTCCACCTCTCCGGCCACATCCTGCACTCCATCTACTGGCACAACATGACCGGTGACGGCGGCGGCGAGCCGCTGGACAAGGACGGCGTGGGCGGCCTCGCGGACGCCATCGCGGAGTCCTTCGGCTCCTTCGCCAAGTTCAAGGCCCAGCTGACCAAGGCGTCGGCCACCACGCAGGGCTCGGGCTGGGGCGTCCTCGCCTACGAGCCGGTCACCGGCCGCCTCATCGTCGAGCAGATCTACGACCACCAGGGCAACGTCGGCCAGGGCTCGGTCCCGATCCTGGTCTTCGACGCCTGGGAGCACGCCTTCTACCTTCAGTACAAGAACCAGAAGGTGGACTTCATCGAGGCCATGTGGCAGGTCGTCAACTGGCAGGACGTGGCCAAGCGCTACACCGCCGCCAAGGAGCGGGCCAACAACCTGCTGCTGGCCCCGTGACGACTGGCGCCAGGCGAATGGCGCCGTAGCGGAGAACGTCCTGCCTCGTGATCGTCTTCTCAACCTTCGCTCGGCAGGCGGATAGAGGAAAGGCCCCCGCGAGGACATGACTCGCGGGGGCCTTTCGGTATGCCCGGTTCCGGCCGACGGTAAAGCCATGGCCGACTCTTCCAAGCGCTGCAAGAACTGCGGCGACCGCATGCAGAACTTCCGCAAGCTCACGGACGGCGAGTACGACTACGTCCTCGCACAGGTAGGGCGCGCCGAGGCCGGGAACTACCGGCGCTGCGACAACGGACGCTGCCGGCGCGTCCAGCACTACTTCAGGTTCGGAGAGGGTTTCACCCTCCCCGACTCCTTCCGCTGACCGCTGAGCGCTGATCGCTGACCACTGATCGCTGATCGCTGATCGCCGACCGCTGACTCAGTCGAAGATCGGGTCCTGGGTCCGCGTCCTCTTGAGCTCGTAGAAGCCGGGGACGGACGCGACCAGCAGGGTGCCGTCCCACAGTTTCGCCGCCTCCTCGCCCTTGGGGGCCGGGGTGACGACCGGGCCGAAGAAGGCGACCTGCCCGCCGTCGGCGCCCGGCACGGCGATCACCGGCGTGCCCACGTCCTGGCCGACCAGGTCGATGCCCTCATTGTGCGAGGCGCGCACCGCGTCGTCGTACGCGTCGGAGTCCATGGCGTCGGCCAGCTCCGCCGGCAGCCCGGCGTCCTGGAGCGCCGCCAGGATCATGTCGCGGCCGCGCCCCATCTTCTGGAGGTGGATGCGGGTGCCGAGCGCGGTGTACAGCGGGGCCAGCACCTCGTCGCCGAACCGCTGGGCGGCCGCGACGCAGACCCGCACCGGGCCCCAGCCCGTCTTGGTGAGCTCGGCGTACTTCTCGGGCAGCTCGTCGAGCCGGTTCTCGTTGAGCACCGACAGGCTCATCACATGCCAGCGGACCTCGACCGGACGGACCTTCTCCACTTCGAGCATCCAGCGGGAGGTCATCCAGGCCCAGGGGCAGAGCGGGTCGAACCAGAAATCGGCAGGAGTCTTTACGGTCTCGGACACGGGTTCTCTCCTCGTCGTGGCGCCGCCCGGCGCCAAGGGACCTCGGTCAGCGATTCAACAATCGGACACCGTGCCATGATTCCAAGTGTTCGACATACGACACACAGAAGACACAGAAGACGCAGCAGAGGGAGACACGTCGTGCCCGGTGAGAACCTGACCCGTGACGAGGCCCGCGAGCGGGCCCGCCTGCTGACCGTGGAGGGCTACGACGTGGCGCTCGACCTGCGGTCCGCCGTCGGGCCGGGCGGCGGCGCCGGGCCGGGCGCGCCACGCGTCTTCCGCTCCACCGCCACCATCCGCTTCGACTGCGCCGAGCCCGGCGCCGCGACCTTCGTGGACCTCCTCGCGCCCGCCGTGACCAGGGTCGAGCTGAACGGCACGGAGCTGGACCCGGCCGCCGTCTTCGACGGCTCGCGCGTCGCGCTGGAGGGGCTGGCCGCGAAGAACGTCCTGGTGGTGGACGCGGAGTGCGCGTACAGCCGGACCGGCGAGGGCATGCACCGCTTCACCGACCCCGAGGACGGCGAGGTCTACCTCTACACGCAGTACGAGCCCGCCGACTCCCGGCGCGTCTTCGCCTGCTTCGAGCAGCCCGACCTCAAGGCCCCGTTCACCTTCGAGGTGACCGCCCCGGCCGAGTGGACGGTGCTGAGCAACGGCGCGCAGGACGGCGAGCCCGTGCCCGCCGAGGCCGCGGCGGACGGCACGGCCGCCGCCACCTGGCGCTTCGCCCGTACCCAGCCGATCTCCACGTACATCACCGCCGTCGTCGCCGGCCCGTACCACTACGTCCGCGACCACTACAGCCGCGCCCTCGACGACGGCACCACGCTGGAGATCCCGCTGGGCGCGCTCTGCCGCAAGGGGCTGGCCAGGCACTTCGACGCGGACGACATCTTCACGGTCACCAAGCAGGGCCTGGACTTCTTCCACGACAACTTCGACTACCCGTACCCGTTCGGCAAGTACGACCAGGCGTTCGTGCCGGAGTACAACATCGGGGCGATGGAGAACCCGGGCTGTGTGACCTTCCGCGAGGAGTTCGTCTTCCGCGGCAAGGTGACGCAGGCGTCGTACGAGGGCCGGGCCAACGTCATCCTGCACGAGATGGCGCACATGTGGTTCGGCGACCTGGTGACCATGCGGTGGTGGGACGACCTGTGGCTCAAGGAGTCGTTCGCCGACTTCATGGGGGCGTTCGCGCTGGTCGAGGCGACCCGCTTCAAGGACGGCTGGATCACCTTCGCCAACCGCCGCAAGTCCTGGGCGTACCGCGCCGACCAGCTGCCCTCCACGCACCCGGTCACCGCCGACATCGACGACCTCCAGGACGCCAAGCTCAACTTCGACGGCATCACCTACGCCAAGGGCGCGTCCGTGCTCAAGCAGCTCGTGGCGTACGTGGGGCGCGACGCGTTCCTCGAAGGCGCCCGGCGCTACTTCAAGCGCCACGCGTACGGCAACACCACCCTGGACGACCTGCTCTCCGTGCTGGCCGAGACCTCCGGCCGCGACATGGCCGGCTGGGCGCGCTCCTGGCTGCAGACCGCGGGCGTCAACTCGCTCACCCCGCAGGCCACCTACGACGCCGCCGGGCGCGTCACCGAGCTCGCCGTGCTCCAGGAGGCCGCCGAGTCCCACCCCGAGCTGCGCCCGCACCGCGTCGCCGTCGGCCTCTACCGCCGGGAGAACGCCGACGGCACGCTGGTGCGCTACGCCCGCGCCGAGGTGGACGTCGCCGGCCCCCGCACGGTCGTCGCGGAGCTGGCCGGGGCCGAGCGCCCCGAGCTGATCCTGGTCAACGACGACGACCTGACGTACTGCAAGGTCCGCTTCGACGAGGGGTCGCTGGCCACCCTGCGGGCGCACCTCGACGAGCTGGCCGACCCTCTCGCCCGCGCGCTGTGCTGGTCCGCGCTGTGGAACCTGACCCGCGACGGGCTGATGCCCGCCCGCGACTTCCTCGACCTGGTGCGGCGGTTCGGCGGGGCCGAGTCCGACATCGGCGTGCTCCAGATGCTGCACGCCTGGGCGAAGACCGCGCTGACCCACTACGCCGCGCCCGAGTGGCGCGCCGAGGGCGGCCGGCTGCTGGCCGAGGCGGCGCTCAGCGAGCTGCGGCTCGCCGAGCCGGGCAGCGGCCACCAGCTCGCGTGGGCGCGGTTCTTCGCGCAGGTCGCGGGCGAGGACGCGGACCTTCAGCTGCTGCGCGGTCTGCTGGAGGGGACCGCGAAGATCGACGGGCTCGACGTGGACCAGGAGCTGCGCTGGACGCTGCTGGAGCCGCTCGCCGCGCGCGGCGCGGCCGACGAGGCGCTGATCGCGGCCGAGCTGGCCCGCGACGACACCGCCTCCGGCAAGCGGCACCAGGTGCGCTGCCTGGCCGCGCGCCCCTCGGCGGCGGTCAAGGACCAGGCGTGGGCGACGGTCGTGGAGTCCGACGCGCTGTCCAACGCGCTGGTCGAGGCCACCATCTCCGGCTTCGACCAGTCCGGTCAGCGCGAGATCCTCGCGCCGTACGCGCCGAAGTACTTCGCGGCGATCGACCGCGTCTGGCGGGAGCGGTCCATCGAGATCGGCATGGCGATCGTCCGCGGGCTGTTCCCGTCGCTCCAGGACGACCCGGCGACGCTCGCCGCGGCCGACGCCTGGCTGGCGGAGCACCCCGCCGGCGGCGGCACCCCTGCGGCCCTGCGCCGCCTGGTCCTGGAGGAGCGCGACGACCTGGCGCGGGCGCTGCGCGCGCAGGAGTGCGACACGGGGGCCGGGAACCGCTGAGCCGGGCGCCCCATACGGGCGCGGGGCGACCGGCCTCCGTCCGTACGGGCCGGTGCGGACGAGCCCGTACGGGCCGAACTCGCGCGGACGACGAGCCCGCAGGACGCCCGAACGGACGCCCGTACGGTACGAGGCCGTCCGTGCGGGCCCGCGCCGGGGCGTTTTCGGCAGTCGAACGCCCGTACTTTAGGGCTGCCTTGTCCTGATTCGCCGACGAGCGTGTAACAGCGGTTAGGAGACGGACGGCGCGCGGGAATTGCCGGGGCATGGACCACGACTCCCCGCTCTCCGCGCGCCATCCGCTCCCCCTCGACGAGGCGCCGCGGCGGGTGCTGACCACCCGGCAGCTGCGCGAGTACGGCGTCGGCGGCGCCGACGCCGCCGGCCGCTGCCGCCCCGGCGGCCCCTGGCAGCAGCTGCTGCCGGGGGTCTTCCTGCTCCACCCCGGGCCGCCCACCAGCGAGGAACGGCTGCACGCCGCGCTGCTGTACACCGCGTACCGCCCGCAGGGCGTGCCGTCGCAGTCCCGGCGCGAGGGCCCGGCGGCCGGGTCGGGCCCGTACGGCGAGGCGATGGTCACCGGGCTCGCGGCGCTCGCCCTGCGCCGGTTCTCCGCCGCTCCCCCGCTGCTCTCCCTGGACCGGATCAGCGTCCTCGTGCCGCGCACCCGCAGGCTGCGCTCCACCGGCTTCGTGGAGGTCGTCCGGGCGGTCGAGCTGCCGGAGCCGCAGGAGGTCACCGGGGTGCCGGTGGCTCCGGTGGAGCGCGCCCTCGCCGACGCCGTGGCGCGGCTCTGCGAGCCGGTCGCCGTGCTGCGGCTGCTGACGGAGGCGGTGCGCGCCGGGCACTGCGAGGCGGGCGCGGCGGTGCGGGAGCTGGGCCGGGCCCGGCTGCTGACCCGGCCGCACGTCGTGGACGCCGTCGACAGGCTGGTCGCGGAGGGGCGGGCCATCGCGGAAACCGCGCTGTACGCCACGGTGCGCGGGCACCGGCTGCCCGAGCCGCTGTGGAACGTCGAACTGCGGGCGGCCGGCGGCCCGGCGCTGGGCGGCGTGGACGCGTACTGGCCCGAGCAGGCCGTGGCGGTGGAGATCGATGTGCGCTCGCCGTGCGCCGACGCGGACGCGGACGCCGTGCTCCGCGACCGCGCCCGCAGGCGGGAGCTCCTGGAGCGGCTCGGTATCACGGTCGTCCACCTGTCGCCCAGGAAGCTGCGGGAGGCGGCGGCGGAACAGGCCGCGGTGGTCCGTACCGCCCTGATGGCGGCGGACGACCGCGACCCGGCCGCCTATGTGGTGGTCCTGCCGAGGTGAGGGTCAGTTCCCGGTGCGAGCGGGAGCGGTCAGCGCAGTGCGGTGAGCGCCTTGTCCAGCGGTGAACGGGCGCCCGTCGCGGGGGCCTTGCCGCAGTACTCGGCCTCCATCACGGGGCCCCACTCGCCCGCCCAGTCCCCGTTGAGGTTGAAGGCGGCGGTGTGGCGGCCGTCCGGGGTGGAGGTCGCCAGGGAGAGCGAGCCGTGGATGCCGCCGTCGTGCATCCAGATCTCCTTGCCGCACGGCAGCTTCGCCCAGGCGACGCCGAGGCCGTAGCGGAAGACGGTGTTGGCGGGGTCGACGGCCACGGTGGTCAGCAGCTCCTTCTGCTGTGCCGCCGGCAGGAGGTCGCCGCCGAGCAGCGCCCGGTAGAAGCGGTTGAGGTCGCCCGTCGTCGAGATGATCTCGCCGGCCGCGCCGCCCCACGAGGGGTTCAGCTCGGTGACGTCGTGGATCTTGGCGTTCGGTTCGGCGGTGAGCGGGCTGTACGCGCGTCCGTGCGGGCTCGGCATCCGGGCCGACGTGCCGGGCAGCGTGGTGCTGTGCAGGCCGAGCGGCTCGATGATCCGCCGCTCGATCTCGTCGGCGTACGAGTGGCCGGCCGCCTTGTCCACGATCATCCCGGCGAGGATGTAGTTGGTGTTGGAGTATTTCCAGCTCGTGCCGGGCTCGAACTCCGGCTTGTGCGACACGGCGACGCGCACCAGCCGCTCGGGGGTGTACGTGTCGTAGCGGTGCTCGAAGAACCCGTCGGAGAGGTTGTGGAGTATGACGGGGTCCTCGGTGTAGTTGAAGAGCCCGCTGGTGTGGTTGAGGAGCTGACGGATCTTGATCTTGGAGCCGTCGTTGCCGTGGCCCTGGACCGCGCCGGGCAGCCAGTGCTCGACGGTGTCGTCGAGGCTCAGCTTCCCCTCCGACTCCAGTTGCAGCAGGACGGTGGAGACGAACGCCTTGGTGACGCTGCCGACCCGGAAGCGGTCGGCGGCCTTGCGGGGGCGCTCCGTTCTCAGGTCGGCGACGCCCGCGGAGCCGTTCCAGGTCCCGTTCCCGTCCCGTGCCTGCCCCAGGGAGCCCGGCGCTCCGGCCGCCACCTGGGCGTCCATGGCCTGCTGCGTGGCGGTGTGGCCGTGTCCCCGGCCGGTCTCCGCCTGTGCGGGGGCGGCGAGCGCCGCCACGGTCAGGGCGGCGCTCACCGCCGTGCCTATCAGTCCGTTTCTTACCGTGCGCGTGTTCACTGCGTTCCTCCAACGGTTGCGGACATGCAACCGAGAGGACTCCGGCACGGCCCGCACCGTTGCTTCGCCCCTGTCCCTCCGGTGAGTTCGAGCCACAGGGCGTACGCGCGTACCGGCGCGGGGCGGCGGATCAGCGCCGGGGCAGCAGCAGTTCGGTGTTGCGGTCCCCCAGGGTCCCGGCGAGGCCGGTGCTCGCGCCCGGGGCGTTGAAGGCCAGTTCGCGGTAGAGGGCGGCCAGGCCCGTCTGGGAGAGGTCGTGGAAGTCGGTGCGGTGCGGGGCGGCCGACTCGATGAGGGTGGTGAAGAGCGAGACGGTGCCGTCGTGGTTGTCCGTCACCTCGATGACGCGGGCCAGTTGGGGGTAGTCGACGTGCGAGGCGGTGGAGATCTCCCAGAAGGTGCCGCGCGGCGCGATCTTGTTCTTGTGGCTGTGGCCGTTGATCCAGGCGAGCACGTTGCGGTGGCGGCGGAGCACGGCGATCAGCTCGTCGCCCTCGTGCCGGGCCTCGCCCGGGCGGGCCGGGTCGGGCGTCGTGTTGTTCATGCTCCAGCTGGGGTGGTGGCTGAAGACGAGCGCGTACTGGTCCTTGTGCTCGTTCAGGGTCCGCTCCAGCCAGCGGAGCTGGGCGGTGCCCAGCGAGCCCTGGTAGTGGCCGCCCGGGTCGGTCGAGTCGAGGCTGATGCCGATGACGCGGTCGGAGATCTTGAAGGAGTAGTAGAGGGTGCCCGCGTCGAGGTTGGCCTTGCCGTAGCCGTGGCCGACGGGGCCCGCGCCGGTGTGCGCCGGGTCGAGGTGCGCGGCCAGATAGTCACGCGTGGTGGTGGGGGCGCGGCGCGGGTCGGGGGTGATGGTGCGCATGTCCTTGCGGTGGGCGCGCAGCAGCTCCTCGATGTGCTTGCCCTTGGGGTCCACGCCGCCCGCCTCGCCGTCGAGGATGCGCTTGGCCTCGGCGGCGCCGATGGACTGGAGCTTGCGGTCGCCGGTGGCGACGTCCGCGATGAAGCTGCCGACGCCCGGGTAGCAGCCGCCGGAGAGCCCGTCGTGGTTGCCGTAGGTGGAGTACCAGGGGACGGCGAGGCCGGGGCTGTTGACGGTGCGGGTGGCGGCGGCGAGATAGCCCGGCAGGTGCGGGAAGCCCTGCTGTTTGTCGGCGTCGCGCAGGGTGCTCTCGGGGTTCCAGAAGAGCTTGAGCCCGCTGTTCTGCACGCCTTCGTAGTGGCTCGGGTGGCCGGTGTTGGGGGTGATCCGGCCGCCGGCCATGGCGGTGAGGAACCAGTCCAGTTCGGCCTTGGAGTTGTTGTCGCCGTTGTCCCCGGTGGTCATCACGAAGGAGAGCGGGGTTCCGGTGGCGGGGCCGGTGCGCAGCGCGTTGACGCGCTCGATGAGGGAGACGACGCCGGGCATGGTGAGCGCCTCGTGGGGCCGCCAGGAGCCGGTGTTGCCGGCCCGGAAGAACTCGTAGCGCAGCGGGTGCTGCACGTCGGTGAGGTGGAGGTCGGTGAACTGCACGAAGGAGGCGACGGTGGTGCGGCGGTCGGCGCGGCCCTTCTTGGCGGCGGCCAGGTCGGTGCGGGTCTGCCGGGGCCAGCCGGGGCCGTCGCCGAGCCGCCGGAAGGGGCCGGCGCCGCGCGGGGCGGCCACGGAGGCGAGGGTGGTGCCGGCTTTCGAAGCCGCCGCGGGTACGGCGGGGACGGCGCGGGCGGCCGCCCCGAGGCTCTCGGCCGCGCCGGGGGCGGCGGGCGGGGAGGCGGTCGCGGAGCCCCCGCCCGGCCCGAAGGCGAGGCCGAGGCCGGTGGCGGCGCCGACGGCGCCCGTGGCGGTGAGGAAGGTGCGGCGGTCGAGGGCGGCGGCTGCGGAGCGGATACGGGACCTGCGTGACATGCCTGTCTCCCCGAGTGCGAACGCGAATGTGGCCGACGGCCGTGGCCGACCTGTCACAGAGGATCGTTGGCATCGGGAGTGACCTGAGCGTTAACGCGGTGGCAACGGCCGCCGCCGATCGCTTCACATCGATCTTGGCTGTTGCGAATCGCCATGCGGGGCTCGCCGAATGGAGCGCCGGCGCTCACGCGGAGTTCACCGGACGTGGGAACACGCCGGGCGTACGAGGGGCGGACGGCGGGCGGTCCGCGCGCCCGGCGGACGGCGGACGGCGGACGGCGACAGCGGCCGGGCGCGGGGTGCACGGCGGGCAGCGGGTCAGCCGGGCGCGGCGTGCACAGCGGGCAGCGCACGCAGCAGGCAATAGGCAACAGGCAACAGGCAACAGGCAACAGGCAACAGGCAACAGGCAACAGGCAACAGGCAGACGGTGTCAGCCGGCCGCCCGCGAGCCGCTCAGAAGAACCCGCACGTGGGCGCCTCGTTGACCGGCGCGGCCAGCCCCTCCGCGCCGGACGGGGCGAAGAGTTCCAGCCGGGTGCCGTCCGGGTCGTGGAAGAAGACGCCGCCGGAGGGCGTGCCCTGGCCGTGCGGCACGATGCCCTCGTAGTGGAAGTCCGCGCCGATGGAGCGCAGTACGGCCTCGGCCGCCCGTACGTCCTGGATCCGGTCGACCTCGAAGGCGAGGTGGTGGAGGCCGGAGCGGTCGCCGTCGTACGGGCCGCTCGCCTGCTGCCAGAGGGTGACCGCGAGTTCCCCGTCGCGGCCGAGGAACGCGAAGCGGCGGCCCTCCCCCGCGTCGGCCGCGCCCTCGCGGAGCACCTCGAAGCCGAACACCCGGGTGTAGAAGGCGATCGAGCGGTCGATGTCGGTGACGTTGAGGCCGACGTGCCCGGTGCGCAGCTTGGCCGAGACCATGGGGTTCCCCTCCCGCCGGGGACCGGGCCGCTCCCGGCCGCCCGCTGCCGACGACAGTAGGAGCGGCCTTCGCGGGCGGTCAACCACGCACGGACGCTGACCGCTTGACGGCTTTATTGCCGTTTCCTCACCTGTGGCACATGGCGGATTTACGCCATCATTACTTTGGGCACCGACAACCCTCCCCAAACAGCCATCACTTGCGTGAAGGTGATCGGTCATCCGGTGTCGATTTTCGGATTCCGGACCTTCAGCACCGAAGACCGAAGAAGGACGCGATGACCTCTGATCCTCAAGCCCCGTCCGCCGGCGGCGCGAGACGCACGGCCCGAATAGCGGTCGCCGCGGGCCTGGTGGCCGCGCTCGCCGCGCCGATCCCCGCGCTGGCCGCGGGCCACGGTCCGGGCGCGAGCCCCGACCCCGGCCCCGCCAAGACCGCCGCGGCGGCCAAGCTCGGCCCGCACGACGCCCAGCTGCTCGCCGACGCCAAGGCGGACGGCGACAAGAACGTCACGCTGATGATCGCCACCGCCCCCGGCCGGACCGCGCAGGTCGCCGGGGAGTTGGACGCGGTCAAGGGCGGCTCGGTGGGGCGTACGTACGACAAGCTCGGCTACGTACGGGCCACCGTGCCGACGTCCCAGGCGGACGCCGTCATCGCCAAGGCGCAGAAGCTCGACTCGGTGCACGGCATCGACCTCAAGCAGGAGATCAAGCTCCCGGACCCGTCGCCGCGCGGCGACGCCGCGAAGGGCGTGCAGGCGGCGCGGACCGGCAAGGCCGCGTACCCGGCGCCCGGCAAGCACACCCCGGCCAAGAACCCGTACCAGCCCGCCCACGAGACGGGCGCCGTGGACTTCGTGCGGGATCACCCCAAGGCCGACGGCCGGGGCGTGACCATCGGCATCCTCGACTCGGGCGTCGACCTCGGCCACCCGGCGCTCGCGAAGACCACCACGGGCGAGCGCAAGATCACCGACTGGGTGACGGCCACCGACCCGATAGTGGACCAGGACGGCACCTGGCGGCCCATGACGACGGCCGTCAAGGGCCCCGCCTTCTCCTTCAACGGCCGTACGTACCGGGCGCCCGAGGGCTCGTACAAGGTCAGCCTCTTCCGGGAGAGCGCGACGGCCGGCGGCGACATGAAGGGCGACCTGAACCGGGACGGCGACACCACCGACTCCTGGGCCGTGCTCTACGACCCGGCCAAGGGCACCGTCCGCGTGGACCTGGACGACGACGGCGACTTCGGCGACGACGAGGAGATGCGGCCGTACAAGGAGGACCACCAGGTCGGCTACTTCGGCAAGGACGACCCGGCCACCCCGATCGCCGAGCGCATCCCCTTCGTCGTGGAGATCCGCAAGGACGTGCCGATGGACCCGTACGGCGGGGACTGGACGGGGAAGAAGGCCGACTTCGTCAATATCGGCGTGGTCGAGTCCGAGCACGGTACGCACGTCGCGGGCATCACCGCGGCGAACGGGCTGTTCGGCGGCCGGATGAACGGCGCGGCCCCCGGCGCGAAGCTCGTCTCCTCGCGCGCCTGCACCTGGAGCGGCGGCTGCACCACCGTCGCGCTCACCGAGGGCATGATCGACCTCGTCGTGAACCGGGGCGTCGACATCGTCAACATGTCGATCGGCGGGCTGCCGCCGCTCAACGACGGCAACAACGCCCGCGCCGAGCTGTACACCCGGCTCATCGACACCTACGGCGTCCAGCTCGTCCTCTCGGCGGGCAATGACGGGCCCGGCGTCAACACCATCGGCGACCCGGCGGTCGCGGACAAGGTGATCAGCGTCGGCGCGTCCGTGTCGAAGGCCACCTGGGCCGCCGACTACGGCTCCGTGGTGGAGACGAAGAACGCGATGATGCCGTTCTCCTCCCGCGGCCCGCGCGAGGACGGCGGCTTCACGCCGACCCTCACCGCGCCGGGCGCGTCCGTCAACACCGTGCCGACCTGGGAGCCGGGGGCGCCGGTCGCCGAGGCCGGCTACCAGCTGCCGCCCGGCTACGCGATGCTCCAGGGCACCTCGATGGCGTCCCCGCAGGCGACGGGCGCGGCGGCGCTGCTGATCTCCGCCGCCAAGGAGCGCCACCACGTGCTGCCGCCGGCCGAGCTGCGCACGGCGCTGACCTCGACCGCCAAGAAGATCAAGGGCGTCCAGGCGTACGCGCAGGGAGCCGGCCTCATCGACGTGAACGAGGCGTGGGAGGCGATCCGGGACGGCGTGAGCGTCCAGGAGTACACCGTGAAGGCGCCGGTGAAGACCTCGCTGGCCGGTTCGCTCAAGACGCCGGGGTTCGGCACCGGCCTCTACGACCGCGAGGGCGGCCTGAAGACGGGTGAGAACCGGACGTACGACATCAGCATCACCCGCACCACCGGACCCGACCGCCCCATCTGGCACGAACTGGAGTGGAAGAACAACGACGGCACGTTCCGCATCGTCGGCGACGACGAGGTCAAGCTGCCGCTGAACCGGCCGGTCACCGTCAAGGTGCGCGCCAAGGCCCGTACCGCCGGTGTGCACAGCGCGATCCTGACCGTGAACGACGACCGCACCTGGCCCGTCGACAAGCAGATCCTGACGACGGTCGTAGCCGCGGAGCCCCTCGCGAAGCCGTCGTACGCGGTCAAGGAGTCCGGCTCCGTCCAGCGCAACGCCACCACGTCGTACTTCGTGGACGTGCCGAAGGGCGCCAAGTCGCTGGAGGTCGCGATGAGCGGCCTGCGGTCCGGCAGCCAGACCCGGTGGATAGCCATCAGCCCGTACGGCGTCCCGGCCGACCCCACCTCCACGCCGAACTGCTACCCCAACTACCCCAACCCGGCCAACACCTGCCGCCCGGAGCTGCGTTCCTACCCGGACCCACTGCCCGGCGTCTGGGAGTTCGAGGTCGAGGCCCGGCGCACCTCGCCGCTCCTCGACAACCCCTTCACCCTGACGGCCACCGCCCTCGGCGTCACCTTCGACCCGGCCGAGCGCACGATCCCCGAGGCCAAGGCCGGCACGCCGACCCCCGTCTCCTGGACCGCGTCCAACGGCTTCGCCGCCATCGACGGCAAGCTGCGCGGCGGACAGCTCGGCTCGTCGGTGTCCGACCGGCCGACGATCAAGCAGGGCGAGACGCGGACCACCAAGGTCACCCTGGGCGCGGGGGTCACCCGCCTCGACGCGTCGATCGGCCGTGTCTCCGACGCCAAGGCCGACCTCGACCTGAGCGTCTACAAGGACGGCAAGGTCGTGGCGTCCTCGACGAAGGGCGACTCGGAGGAGTCCGTCTCCCTGTCGAAGCCGGCCGCGGGCGAGTACACCGTCGAGGTCACCGGCTACTCGGTGCCGGGCGGCTCCACCGCGTACGACTACCGCGACGTCTACTTCGCCCCGTCGCTGGGCGAGCTGCGCACGGACGAGTCCAAGCCGGTCCACCTGGCGTCCGGCGCCAAGGCCGAGGTGAGCGCCGAGGTCATCGCGGCGACCGCCCCGCCCGCCGGCCGCGCCCTCTTCGGCGAGGTCCAGCTCCTGAACGGCTCGGGCACGGTCGCCGGGAGCGGCGCGGTGAAGATCGAGAAGGTGGTGGGCTGACGTACCGAGTGAGGCCGGGGCGGGCGCTCGTTCGGGGCGCCCGCCCCAGTTTTTACGGATGCCGTCGCCGTCCCTAAGGCAGACTGGTGCGCACCAGGACTACTGAAGGGACACAGCTTTGTGAGCGCGCAGCCCGCACACCCTCAGCGACCCGACGAGCCCCTGTTCCCCATGCCACCGCTCACCGAGGCGGCACTGCGGGTGGCCGTCACCAAAGTGGACCTCACAGCGGCCGTCCGTTTCGAGCAGGAATTCCACGCGGCCTGGCAGGAGGCCGTGCAGACCGACTGCACCGTCCCCATGCATACCTTCCTGTACCGCTGGGGCATGTTCGTGGCACTGCGCCGATATCCGTCCCGCGCGGCCAGACTCGACGAGCTGGAACGGGCCGTCGGCCGGGCCACCGACCGTGAGGAAGCCCGTGCGAGCTCCGCGGAGCTGGCCGCGCTCTTGGGCGAGGCCGCGAGCGAGGTCTCCGGGTGACCGAGTGGGCATGGGAATACCTGCCGGACGCGGAGCAGGTGGTCGGTGGCCTGGACCCTGGTGTCCAGAGCGAGGTGGAGTACCTGGCCGGCAGGCTGGCCGACGCCGCGTCCGTCAGACACTTCGGCGATCCGCCGATCCATGAATCCGGCGTATCGCGTCTGCTGGACCACGCAGAGGGCCGCCTCATCCTCTGGTACCAGGAGCATCGTCGCCTCGCCACGGTCTTCGTGGTCCGCGTTCAGCACTGGCCGGCCGACAGTCATACGTGATCCGCGTCACCCGAACCCCTCCCTCCTCTTCAACAGATTGGACAAAGCGACCGCACCCCGACGCATGATGGGGCGGCTTGTCCAGGCCAGCGTCGTCCAGGTCAGAGCCAGACCGCATCAGTTCGTGCGAAGGAGTCAGCGTGAGGATCGGAATCGTCGGAGCCACCGGTCAGGTCGGCGGGGTCATGCGCAAGGTGCTCGCCGAGCGCGACTTCCCCGTCGAGGAGCTGCGGCTCTTCGCCTCCGCGCGGTCCGCCGGCCGCATGCTGCCGTGGGGCGGGACGGAGATCGCCGTCGAGGACGCCGCCACCGCGGACTACTCCGGCCTGGACATCGTGCTGTTCTCGGCCGGCGGCGCCACTTCCCGCGCGCTCGCGGAGAAGGTCGCGGCCCAGGGGCCCGTCGTGATCGACAACTCGTCGGCCTGGCGGCTCGACCCCGAGGTGCCGCTCGTCGTCTCCGAGGTCAACCCGCACGCCGTGGCGGACCGCCCCAAGGGCATCATCGCCAACCCGAACTGCACCACGATGGCCGCCATGCCCGTGCTGCGCCCGCTGCACGCCGAGGCGGGGCTGACCGCGCTGGTCGCCACCACCTACCAGGCCGTGTCCGGGTCCGGGCTCGCCGGGGTCGAGGAGTTGGACGGGCAGGTCCGCAAGGCCGCCGACGGCGCCACCGAGCTGACCCACGACGGCTCGGCCGTCGAGTTCCCCGAGCCGGGCGTCTACAAGCGTCCCATCGCCTTCAACGTGCTGCCGCTGGCCGGCGCCATCGTCGACGACGGCAGCTTCGAGACCGACGAGGAGCAGAAGCTCCGCAACGAGTCCCGCAAGATCCTGGAGATCCCCGGCCTCAAGGTCTCCGGCACCTGCGTCCGGGTGCCCGTCTTCACCGGCCACTCGATCCAGGTCAACGCCCGCTTCGAGCGCCCGCTCACCGTCGGGCGCGCGTACGAGCTGCTGGGCGAGGCCCCCGGCGTCGAGCTGTCCGAGATCCCCACCCCGCTGGAGGCCGCCGGCCGCGACGCCAGCTACGTGGGCCGTATCCGCGTCGACGAGACCGCCCCGAACAGCCTGGCGCTGTTCCTCTCCAACGACAACCTCCGCAAGGGCGCGGCCCTGAACGCCGTCCAGATCGCGGAGCTGGTCGCGGCGGAGCTGCGCGGCTGAGCCGATGCCGAACGGTGGTGGGCCGCCCTGGAGGCGGCCCACCACCGTTTTCGCCTCGGAACAGGCGCGCCTCCGGGCACGCGCGGGCGCACCGTGGCCACTGCCCCCTGACCTTGAAGGCGGAAGGCTACGACGGGCGGTGGACGCCGCGCGTACTGCCGCTCTCGCACGCCCGCCGCCTCACCGGGACCGTCGAGGGCCGCGGCCCCGGCCTGCTCGTCTACGACGGCCCGGCGGGCCTCCTGGACTTCGCCCGCCGCGGTCACGACGTCGTCACCGTCTGATACCACCGCGAGACCGGCGCCACCTGGGACGAGGGCGGCATCGGCCTGCCGGTCGACGAGATCGGCACGGTGGAGCCGAGCGTCCCGCTGTCCGGCTCCGGCCTGCCGCGCGTCGGCGCGGACGGCGATTGGAAGTGCTCCGTACGCACGTAACCGGACTCGTGGAAGGATGGCCGGAATAGTCGCGACACAAGGAGATGCCCCGGTGCCTGGTACGAACCTGACCCGCGAAGAGGCGCAGCGGCGGGCGCGCCTGCTCACTGTCGACTCGTACGAGATCGACCTCGATCTCTCCGGCGCGCAGGAGGGCGGCACCTACCGGTCGCAGACCGTCGTGCGCTTCGACGCCGCCGAGGCGGGCGCGGAGTCGTTCATCGACCTGGTGGCGCCGGCCGTGCGCGAGGTCGTGCTCAACGGGACCGCGCTGGACGCCGCCGAGGTCTTCGCGGACTCGCGGATCGCGCTGCCGGGCCTGCTGGCGGGGCGCAACGAGCTTAAGGTCGTCGCGGACTGCGCGTACACGAACACCGGTGAGGGCCTGCACCGCTTCGTGGACCCCGTGGACCAGCAGGCGTACCTCTACACGCAGTTCGAGGTGCCGGACGCGCGCCGGGTGTTCGCGTCGTTCGAGCAGCCCGATCTGAAGGCGACGTTCCGGTTCACCGTGACGGCCCCCGAGGGCTGGACCGTGATCTCGAACTCCCCCACGCCCGAGCCCGCCGGCAACGTCTGGAGCTTCGAGCCGACGCCGCGCATCTCCTCGTACATCACGGCGCTGATCGTCGGCCCGTACCACTCGGTGCACAGCAGCTGGGAGGGGAACGGCCGCAGCGTGCCGCTGGGCATCTACTGCCGCCCCTCGCTCGCCGAGCACCTCGACGCGGACGCGATCTTCGAGGTGACGCGGCAGGGCTTCGACTGGTTCCAGGAGAAGTTCGACTACGCCTACCCCTTCGCCAAGTACGACCAGCTCTTCGTGCCGGAGTTCAACGCGGGCGCGATGGAGAACGCGGGCGCGGTGACCATCCGCGACCAGTACGTCTTCCGCTCCCGCACCACCGACGCGGCGTACGAGCGGCGGGCCGAGACCATCCTCCACGAGCTGGCCCACATGTGGTTCGGCGACCTGGTGACCATGGAGTGGTGGAACGACCTGTGGCTGAACGAGTCGTTCGCCACCTACACCTCCGTCGCCTGCCAGGCGTACGCGCCGGGCAGCCGCTGGCCGCACTCGTGGACGACCTTCGCCAACTCCGAGAAGACCTGGGCGTACCGGCAGGACCAGCTGCCCTCCACGCACCCGATCATGGCGGAGATCCGCGACCTGGACGACGTCCTGGTCAACTTCGACGGCATCACGTACGCCAAGGGCGCGTCCGTGCTCAAGCAGCTCGTCGCCTATGTCGGCATGGACGAGTTCTTCCGCGGCGTGCAGGCGTACTTCAAGCGGCACGCCTTCGGCAACACCCGCCTCGCCGACCTGCTCGGCGCGCTGGAGGAGACCTCCGGGCGCGACCTGAAGACCTGGTCGAAGGCGTGGCTGGAGACCGCGGGCATCAACATCCTGCGCCCCGTGATCGACGTCGACATCGCCGGCACCATCACCTCCTTCGCCGTCAAGCAGGAGGCCCCGGCGCTGCCGGCCGGCGCCAAGGGCGTCTCGACGCTCCGCCCGCACCGCATCGCCATCGGCTGCTACGACCTCCAGGACGGCAAGCTCGTCCGTACGGACCGGGTCGAGCTGGACGTGGACGGCGAACTGACCGCGGTGGAAGCCCTCGTCGGCAAGAAGCGCCCCGCCGTCGTGCTGCTCAACGACGACGACCTCAGCTACGCGAAGGTCCGCCTGGACACCGAGTCGCTCGCGGCCGTCACCCGGCACCTGGGCGACTTCACCGAGTCCCTGCCGCGCGCCCTGTCCTGGGCCTCGGCCTGGGACATGACGCGCGACGGCGAGCTGGCCACCCGCGACTACCTCGATCTGGTGCTGTCCAACATCGCCAAGGAGACGGACATCGGCGTGGTGCAGTCGCTGCACCGCCAGGTCAAGCTGGCGCTCGACCTGTTCGCCGCCCCCGACTGGCGCGCGGAGGGCCTCGCCAAGTGGACCGACGCCGCGCTGGAGCAGCTGCGGGCCGCGGCCCCCGGCAGCGACCACCAGCTCGCGTGGGCGCGGGCGTTCGCCGCGGCGGCCCGTACGGACGAGCAGCTCGACCTGATCGCCGGGGTGCTGGCGGGCACCGAGACCGTCGAGGGGCTGACCGTCGACGCGGAGCTGCGCTGGGCCCTGCTGTGGCGGCTCGCCGCCACCGGCCGCGCCGACGAGCAGGCCATCGCGGCCGAGCTGGAGCGCGACCGCACCTCGGCCGGCGAACTGCACGCCGCCACGGCCCGCGCCGCCCGGCCCACCGCCGAGGCGAAGGCCGAGGCGTGGGCGTCGGTCGTCGAGTCGGACAAGCTGCCCAACTCCGTGCAGGAGGCTGTCATCGGCGGCTTCCTCCAGACCGACCAGCGCGAGCTGCTGGCCCCGTACACCGAGAAGTACTTCGCCGCGGTGAAGGACGCCTGGGACAGCCGCAGCCACGAGATGGCGCAGCAGATCGCGGTCGGCCTCTACCCGGGCCTCCAGGTCTCCCAGGCCACCCTGGACGCCACGGACGCCTGGCTCGCCTCGGCCGAGCCGAGCGCGGCGCTGCGCCGCCTGGTCACGGAGTCGCGTGCGGGCATCGAGCGCGCGCTGAAGGCCCAGGCGGCGGACGCCGGGCGCTGACGCACCCGGCTGCCGGCCGTACGGACAGGGCCCCGCGGCGCGGAAACGCGCGGCGGGGCCCTTCCGCATGGGTGGCCGAGGATTCCGTTGTGCACGGCCGCGGGAGCCCGGATGGTTGCTCAGGCGTGGGCGGCCGAGCTGCGGGCCGCCGCGCTCGCCCTGGCAGCCGCCCCGCCGCCCGGCCCCGGCTGCTGACCCGGCCGGCTCCCGCTCGGCTTTCTCAGGCGCGCTCGGCGCGCGCCTGGCGACGGGCCAGCAGGGCGGCGCGGCGTTCGTCGAACTTGACGGCCTGGTCGTCGAGGCCGCCCATGTACAGGCCCAGTTCCTCCTGCGCCTTCAGCCCCTCCGGGCCGAGGCCGCTGATCTCCAGGACCTTGAGGTAGCGCAGGACGGGCTGGAGCACGTCGTCGTGGTGGATGCGGAGGTTGTAGATGCCGCCGATCGCCATCTGGGCGGCGGCCCGTTCGAAGCCGGGGATGCCGTGGCCGGGCATGCGGAAGTCGACGACCACGTCCCGTACAGCGCTCATGGTCTGGTCGGGGGCCAGCTCGAACGCCTTTCCGAGCAGGTTGCGGTAGAAGACCATGTGCAGGTTCTCGTCGGTGGCGATCCGGGACAGCATGCGGTCGCAGACCGGGTCGCCGGAGTGGTGTCCGGTGTTGCGGTGCGAGATGCGGGTGGCCAGTTCCTGGAAGGCGACGTAGGCGACCGAGTGCAGCATGCTGTGGCGGTTGTCGGACTCGAAGCCTTCGGACATGTGCTGCATGCGGAAGTTCTCCAGCGCGACCGGGTCGACGGCGCGCGAGGCGAGCAGGTAGTCGCGCATGACGATGCCGTGCCGGCCCTCCTCTGCCGTCCAGCGGTGCACCCAGGTGCCCCACGCGCCGTCGCGCCCGAAGAGGGTGGCGATCTCGTGGTGGTAGCTGGGGAGGTTGTCCTCGGTGAGGAGGTTGACGACGAGGGCGGTGCGGCCGACGTCGGTGACCTTGGACTGCTCGCGGGACCACGCCTCGCCGCCCATGACGCCGTCGAAATCACGGGCGTCGCTCCACGGCACGTACTCGTGCGGCATCCAGTCCTTCGCGACGCCGAGGTGGCGGTTGAGCTCGGTCTCGACGACTTCTTCCAGCGCGTACAGCAGCTGGCTGTCACTCCACGCGGCCTGGCCGTGGTGGCGGGAGGGGGCGATGGTCACAGCGGGCTCCAGGGGACGTCTGGGAACGATCGTATGATCGATACTTACGGTTCCGTAGGTTACGCCACCGTAGGTTAAGCCGGCCATAAACAGCAAGGGCCCCCTCCGCTGATTCGGAGGGGGCCGTTCCGGAGCAGGGCCGGGGAATCGGCCAACTGCGGGGCGCCTCGGACCGGTTCCGTCGACGCGCAGGACACAAAGGGAGCAAAGGCGCAAAGAAAAAAACCGCGCACCCCTGAAGAGGGATGCGCGGCACGCATCAGGCCACGGCGAAGGCGCGGGACGGCCGTGCGGCCGTCGGCGTCACTTCTTGCTGTAGTGCCAGTCCGACTTCTTGGAGCCCACCATGACCAGGCCGGTGATGACCAGGAAGAGGACGATCGGCGCGGCGACATAGAGGCCGAGCGTCTGAATGACGCTGAGGCCCGGACCCGGGTCGTCGCCATCGTCGCGGGTGAGCGCGAACGCGGGGGACGACATCAGCAGCACCAGTGTCACGCCGGCGGTGATCGTGCCGGCGCGCAGGGCGTTCTTGTTGACCTTGTTGCTCACGGAGTCAACGTATCGGACGTGCGAACGCTCCGCGCGCCCGGGGTGGCTTATGGATGGCCGAGATGGCGTATGGCCGGGAATGGCCGCGCCGGCCCACGGTCCCGCCACCGTGCCCCGGCGCGAGATGACCGGATTCGGGCGCGGGAGGGGCGCCCCGCGGCCGGTACGCACGCCGGTACGCGCTTCCGCCCCCGGTCGGTGCGCCGCTGCCCGCCTACGCGCCCGGCCCCCGCGACGAGCGCCGGTACCCGGTCCCCGCTACCGGCGCCCGGCTCCCGCTACCGGCGCGCGTGCCGCGATGGCCCCCGGAGTTCGCTCATGAGCGCGTGCAGCCGCGGCGACGCCGCCAGTTCCTCGAAGGAGACGGGCCGGCCGCGCGCGTCCGCGATCGGCAGCCGCCAGTTGGGGTACTGCCGCCACGTCCCCGGCAGGTTCTGCGGGCGGCGGTCGCCCACGGCGTCCGGCAGCCACACCCCGACCATCCGGGCCGGTGTGCGCAGCAGGAAGCGGTGCACGGCCTTGATCGCCGCCTCCTCGTTCCCCGGCCCCTCCGGCAGCAGCCCCAACTGCCCGAGCAGCGCCATCCACTCCGCGACCTCGATCGCGTCCTGGCCCCGCTCCTGCGCGAGGGGCCGCGCCAACAGTCCGAGCCGGTGCCGGAGTTCGACGTGTTCGCCGGTAAGGCGGGCCGCCGTGCTCGGCAGGTCGTGCGTGGTGGCCGTGGCGAGGCAGCCCGCGCGCCACGCCTCGGGGAGCAGCGGCCGGGGCCGGCCGGGAGCCACGGGAACCGCCTCCGCCGCCGGCTCTCCATCGGACTCGGCCCCGGACTCCGACTCGGCCCCGGACTCGACCTCGGCCTCGGCCTCGGCCTCCGACGCATAATCGCGCTCGAACCACAGCACCGACGTGCCCAGCGCGCCCCGCTCCGCCAGGGCCCGGCGCACGCCCGGCTCCACCGTGCCCAGGTCCTCGCCTATGACGACCGCGCCCGCGCGGTGCGCCTCCAGGGCGAGGACGCCCAGCATCGCCTCCGCGTCGTAGCGCACGTACGCGCCCTCGGTCGGCCGGCGGCCCGCGGGGACCCACCAGAGTCGGAAGAGCCCCATCACGTGGTCGATGCGCAGCGCGCCCGCGTGCCGCAGCATGCCGCGCAGCAGCCCCCGGTAGGGGGCGTAGCCGGCGGCGTCCAGGGCGTCCGGGCGCCACGGCGGGAGGCCCCAGTCCTGGCCGCGGGGGCTGAAGGCGTCCGGGGGCGCGCCGATCGACATGCCGGAGGCGAACGCGTCCTGCTGCGCCCAGGCGTCCGCGCCGCCCGGGTGGACGCCGACCGCCAGGTCGTGGACGAGCCCGACCGGCATCCCGGCGTCGCGCGCGGAGCGCTGGGCGGCGGCGAGCTGCTGATCGGTGAGCCAGGCCAGCCGGCAGTAGAAGTCCACGCGGTCGAGCAGTTCGCCGCGGGCGCGGGCGGTACGGGTCGAGCGCGGGTCCTTGAGCCCCGCCGGCCAGGCGTGCCAGTCGGAGCCGTACACCTCGGTCAGCGCGCACCACGTGGCGTGGTCGTCCAGGGCGCGGCCCTGCTCGGCGAGGAAGTCGCAGTACGCGGCGCGGCGGCCGGGCGAGAGCGGCACGGCCCGTATGAGCTCCAGGGCCTCGCGCTTGAGCGCCCACACCGCGTCGCGGTCGATCAGCCCGCTGCCGTCGAGCACGGCGGAGCGCAGCACCGCGGCGCGGGCGAGGAGCGCCGCGGCGTCCTCGCGCGCCTGCCCGGCGAGGTGGGCGTACTCCGGCACCTGCTCGACGCGCAGGTACACCGGGTCCGGGAAGCGGCGCGAGGAGGGGCGGTAGGGCGAGGGGTCGGTGGGGGCGCCGGGCACGGCCGCGTGCAACGGGTTGACCTGCACGAAGCCGCAGCCGAAGGACCGTCCGGACCAGGACGCCAGCTCGGCGAGGTCGCCGAGGTCGCCCATGCCCCAGGAGCGCGCGGAGAGGAGGGAGTACAGCTGCACGAGGAAGCCGTGGCTGCGGCCGGCGGGCTCGGGCATCCGGTCGGGCGTGACGATGAGCGTGGCGCGGGCGGACCGGCCGTCGGGGGCGTGCGCCCGCAGCACGTGGCTGCCGAGCGGCAGCCCGCCCGCGTCGGCGGCGCCCTGTCCTGCTCCTCCGTCGCCGTGGAAGAACGCGGCGCCGTCCCAGGGGAGGCGCTCGCCGCTCTCCGTCTCGACGCTCAGCGCGGTGCCGTCGGGCAGGACCGGCAGCGGCGGCGTGCGCCGGGGGCGGGCGGCGGCCCCTTGCGCGCCGTCGGCGGCGGTGGGGCCGTGCGCGGTCTCGACGGGGGCGCGCAGCACCACCGTGGCGGGCAGCAGCCGGCTGCGCTCCGCCAGCGCGTGGTCGTCCAGGGCGGCCCGTACGGACCGGGGCGTGGAGGCGTCGACTCCGAGCGCGGCGAGCACCTCGACGACGGTGTCCTCGGACACCCGGACGCTGCGGCCCGGTGAGGGTTCGTAGGACGTGGCGACGCCGTGCAGCTCGGCGAGCCGCGCTCTGGCCACTCAGACCTCCACGTACTCCGCGCCGAGACCGGCGGTGGTGGGCTCGCTGGTGAGCGGTGGTTCGGCGGCGTTCGGGGACTCGCTGGTGAGCGGGGTGGCGTCGGCGAGCGGCGGCTCGCAGGTCAGCGGCGGCTCGACGAACGCGCCGGAGCCGTCCAGACCGGAGTCGGGGCCCGAGACGCCGTCGAAGAGGTCGGGCTCCTGCGGGGGCAGGTCGGGTTTGGAGAACCCCGGAATGCCGGAGGTGCTGGAAACAGCGGAGAGCAGGAGTTGAGCGGACGCGGCCACACGGGCCTCCTGGAGGTGATGGCAGTGGGACACATTTGCCCTACCCACTCGCGGCGAGGGCAGACGTCTCGAATTGGGGAACGTGCTCCAGGTCACATTACGTTCCCGGCAGGCGATTTCACGGCCGTATGCCCTGCCGGAAGAAGAGAATGCGGACCAAGTGGACATCTCGGCGGCTTTTTTGCGGTGGCGCGTGGGACGGTTCGGGGCTCCTGGAGGGGGTGCGCACGGAGGCGGCGGACACCCGGTTCAGCCGCGTCCGGGGCGTCGGCTCGTACGGGAGGGCCGGTGTCCGTACGGCCGTACGGACACCCGTACGGCCGTATCCCGCGCTTCCCGGCGGCGCCGCGCGAAGCTGCGCGACACGCCACCGCACGACGATGGCCCGGTCTCAGGCGGAAATGCCGTCGATCCGGGCCATGGCGTCCTCCGCGCCGTATGCCTGCAAGTAAGGCAGCCAGCGCGGGTCCCTATGCCCGGTCCCGATGATGCGCCAGGCCAGCCCGGATGGCGGCGCGGGCTGGTGGCGCAGCCGCCAGCCGAGCTCGGCGACGTGCCGGTCGGCCTTGACGTGGTTGCAGCGGCGGCAGGCGGCGACCACGTTCTCCCAGGCGTGGGGTCCGCCGCGGCTGCGCGGGATGACGTGGTCGACGCTGGTTGCGACGCCACCGCAGTAGGCGCACCGGCCGCCGTCCCGGGCGAACAGGGCGCGGCGGGTGAGCGGGACGGGGCCGCGAAAGGGCACCCGTACGAACCGCTTCAGCCGCACGACGCTCGGGGCGGGTATGACATGGGTCGCGCTGTGCATAAAGGCGCCGGAGTCCTCAAGGCAGATGGCCTTCTCATTGAGGACGAGTACGAGCGCGCGGCGGAGCGGTACGACGCCGAGCGGCTCGTACGACGCGTTGAGGACCAGGACATGCGGCACGGGTGCCTCCTTGTACGCCGGCGGCGCGTGGCTCGCGCCGGGACGATCTCCACCAAGTGTCCCCCGCTCCCTGGTCGGAGCGCCACCATCACCAGGTAACGGGCCACAGGTGTTTTGCAGCACACCTCTTTCATCCCCCGCTCACGCCCCGGTCAAGACCGGTGATCAATCGAACACAGCAACGGGGCACCGTTGCCCTCCCGTTACTCTGGTTGGCTGTCCGCGCCGTGCTCCGGCGGGCATGTCCGACACGAAGGGTCCCTGCTGTGTCCTGGTCCGCTGTCCTGGCCGCCGACACCACCCCGCACCGCGTCACCTCCCTCGACGAGGCGACGCAGACGGCGAACAACGCCGCCGGCTGGGTGGAGGAGAACTGGTCCACCTGGCTCGGCAACGGCCTGCGCATCATCCTGATCATCGTGATCGCGGTGGTGCTCCGGTCGCTGATCCGGCGCGGCATCACCAAGCTGATAGCGCGCATGAACCGCACGGCCCAGGCCGTGGACGGCACGGCGCTGGGCGGCCTGCTCGTCAACGCCGAGCGGCGGCGGCAGCGCTCCGAGGCCATAGGTTCGGTGCTGCGCAGCGTCGCGTCCTTCGTGATCATGGGGACGGCGGCCCTGACGGTCCTCTCCGTGCTCCAGATCAACCTGGCCCCGCTGCTGGCCAGCGCGGGCGTGGCGGGCGTGGCCATCGGCTTCGGCGCCCGCAACCTGGTCACGGACTTCCTCTCCGGCGTGTTCATGATCCTTGAGGACCAGTACGGCGTCGGCGACGAGATCGACGCGGGCGTCGCCACCGGCACGGTCATCGAGGTCGGACTGCGCGTCACCAAGCTGCGCGGCCCGAACGGCGCCATCTGGTACGTGCGCAACGGCGAGGTCAAGCGCATCGGCAACCTCAGCCAGGGCTGGTCCACCGCGGAGGTCGATGTCACCCTCCGCTACGACGAGGACCTCGACCGGGCCCGTACGGTCATCGCCGCGGCGGGCGAGGACATGGCGAAGGAAGCGCCGTGGGACGAGTCGCTGTGGGAGGCGGTCGAGGTGATGGGGCTGGACTCGGTCACCCTCGACTCGGTCGTCGTCCGCGTCCAGGCCAAGACGATGCCGGGCAAGGCGGCGGGCGTCGAGCGCGAGCTGCGCTGGCGCATCAAGCAGGCCCTCGACGCCGAGGGCATCCGCACCGGCGCCCCGGCCGCGACCGCCGCCGACGACCCCGCCCCCGACCCGTCGGCGGCGGTGGCCGCCCCGTCGGCCCTCGGCAACCCGACATCGCCCCAGTCCATGGCGACGGCCCCGATACCGCAACAGCCGCCGGCGCCGCCTGCGCTGGGGAAGTGAGAGCCCTCCACAAGTCTGTCGAACGGCCGTACGGGCGTGCGAAGGTGGCGCGTATGTCGACTACACACATGGGGCGGTCCATACCGCCCGCGCACGCCGGTGAACGCGCCATGCTGGAGAGCTGGCTGGAATTCCAGCGCGAGACGCTGGCGATGAAGTGCGCGGGGCTGGACGACCGTCAGGCGCGGCTGGCGGCGGTGGAGCCGTCGGCCATGACGTTGCTCGGGCTGGTGCAGCACATGACCGTGGTCGAGCGGCGGTGGTTCCAGGAGGTGCTGGCCGGGCGGGAGGCGTCGTACGACGAGGCGATCGGCGACGGGTTCACGCTCGTCCCGGAGCGCGGCATCGACGCGGCGCTGGCCGACTGGCGGGCGGAGGTCCAGCGGTCGCGCGAGGCGGCCGCCGAGGGCTCGTTGGACGACTCCGGGGAGCTCACCGAGCAGTTCGCCAAGATCCTCGGGGAATCGACGATCTCACTGCGGTGGGTTCTGGTGCACATGATCGAGGAGTACGCGCGCCACAACGGGCACGCGGATCTGATCCGGGAGCGCATCGACGGGGTCACGGGGGTGTAGACGCGTACGGCCTCCGCCACCGGCCCCCGGGCGACCGTCCGGGGGCCGGTCCTGCGTTGATAACACTTTGACAAGCAGCGTGTTCGGACCATTGACGCCCCACTGACGTCGGCTTTAACGTCCTGTTCACCGATAGGAAAGTTTCCTAACAGACAGTCGAAGGCGATGTCGAAGGGCGGGTGCACCACCATGGCCGGGACCCCCGGGACCCCGCGCGTGCTGCGGGCCATGAACGACCGCGCCGCGCTCGATCTGCTCATCGCCCACGGCCCGTTGACCCGCACCCGGCTCGGCGAGCTGACCGGGCTGTCCAAGCCCACGGCGTCGCAGCTGCTCAGCCGGCTCGAAGCCGCTCAGCTGGTCCGGTCCACCGGGAACGTCACCGGGCGGCCCGGACCGAACGCGCAGCTGTACGAGGTCAATCCGACGGCGGCGTACGTCGCGGCCCTCGCGGTGGACCCCGACGGGATCACGGCCGTCGTCGCCGACATCACGGGGCATGTCGTCGGCGAGCACCGGGCGGAGGCGCGGGACGCCCCGGCGACCGGGCGGGAACGGACCGCCGAGCTGGTGGCCGAGGTCGTGGGGCACGCGCTGGCCGACGCCGGGCTCGGGCTCGACGCGCTGCACCGGACCGTCATCGGGACGCCCGGCGCGCTCGACCCGCAGACCGGCGCCCTGCGGTACGCGCCGCACCTGCCGGGCTGGCACTCGCGGACCATCCGCGACGAGCTGGCCAAGGTGATCGGCACGCCCATCGTCATCGAGAACGACGTGAACCTCGCGGCCATCGCCGAGCAGCACGACGGCGCGGCCCAGGACTTCGACGACTACGTGCTGATCTGGGCCGACGAGGGCGTCGGCGCCGCCATCGTGCTCGGCGGCACGCTGCTGCGCGGGGCGACCGGCGGGGCCGGCGAGATCGGCTATATGCCGCTGCCGGGCGCCCCGTTGGCGCGCGGCGGGCCCGTCACGGCGGCCCGGCCGGACGCCGGCGGCGGGTTCCAGAGCCTCGTGGGCTCGCCCGCCGTGCTCGCCCTCGCCCGGGAGCACGGCATCGAGGCCGACACCGCCGCCGACGCCCTGGAGGCCGCGCTCACCACCCCCGGCGCGGGCGACGAGGTCCTCACGGAGCTGGCGCGGCGCATCGCGGTGGGCATCGCCGCCGTGGTGGCCGTCGTCGACCCGGAGCTGGTGGTCCTGGCCGGGGCACTGCCGCAGACCTGCGGCGAGCGGCTGCGCGAGCTGGTGGCGGCCGAACTGACCGGAATCGCCCTGCCCGAACCGCAGTTGCGGATGACCGCCGTGGACGGCTCCCCCATTCTCATCGGCGCGCTGCAGACCGCGCTCGCCGAGGCGCGCAACACGGTTTTCGACACGGCCTGACCCCCACCGGGCCCCGTGACGGCCGCGACGGTCCGCCGCCGCACGAGCAGTTCCGCCACTCCCTCCCCATTCCCGTCATAGGCCCCGCCATAAGTACCCGCCACAAGTCCCCGCCACAAAGGAAGTTCCGCCATGCCGCGTACGCGAAGTCGCCGCGCGCCGGCCGTCCTCGGCTCGGTCCTCGCCACCGCCGGCCTGCTCCTCGCGGGCTGCGCCAATCCGAGTACCGGAAGTGACACGGACGACCCGACCAAGCCCGTCACGCTGAGGTTCTGGCACGGCTGGTCGGACAAGAACGAGGTCAGCGCCATCAACGCGTCGATCAAGCGCTTCGAGAAGTCGCACCCCAACATCCATGTGCAGTCGACGGGCAACGTCACCGACGAGTCCATCAACCAGGCGCTGCGGGCGGGGGGCGACGACGCGCCGGACGTCGTGTCGTCGTTCACCACCAACAATGTGGGGCAGTACTGCTCGTCGGGCATGTGGGTGGATCTGGACCCGTTCATGAAGAAGTCGGGCATGGAGAAGGCGAAGGTCTTCCCCAGCACCTTGCTGGACTACACGCGGTACGAGGGAAAGCAGTGCGCGCTGCCGCTGCTCGCGGATTCCTTCGGCCTCTACTACAACAAGGACGCTTTCGAGAAGGCCGGCATCTCCCGGCCGCCGCACACCATGTCCGAGCTCAAAGAGGACGCGGTGAAGCTGACGGAGCGGGCCAAGGGCGGCTCGTACAAGCAACTCGGCTATATGCCCGACTTCCGGCTCTACCAGAACAGCCCGGACCGCCCCTTCGCCCAATGGGCCCCCAAGTACTTCGACAAGGACGGCAAGGCCGCCCTGTCGAAGGACCCCGTCTCGAAGCAGTTCTTCACCACCCAGCTGGACATGGTCAAGGCTCTCGGCGGCTATGACGCGCTGGAGAAGTACCGGACCGGCTTCGGCGACGAGATGTCCTCACAGAACGCCTTCAACACCGGCAAGCTGGCCATGATCATGGACGGCGAATGGCGCGGGCTGAAGCTTAAGGAGGACAAGGCCAAGTTCGCCTGGGGCACCGCGCCCATGCCCGTACCGGACGATCAGGCGGACAAATACGGGCGCGGATATCTGACCGGCACCGTGGCGGGCATCTCGCACAGCAGCAAGCACCAGAACGCGGCGTGGGAACTGGTGAAGTTCCTGACGGCCGACACCGATCAGGTCGTCGCCTTCGCGAACGCCATTCACAACGTGCCGTCCACCTTCGCGGCGCTGAAGTCGCCGAAGCTGGACGCGGACCCCGCCTTCCGTACGTTCCTGGACATCGCGCAGAACCCGAACAGCCAGACCGTACCGCCCTCCAACAACGGCGGGCAGTACGTCACCACACTCCAGGACTTCTCCTACAACGCGGAGGCCGGAAAGGTCCCGGACCTGGACAAGGGCCTGCGCGACCTCGACAAACAGATCGACGCCGACAACGTCCAGTCAGAGAACTGACGGAGTACCGCCATGGCCATATCCCCAGCTGTCACCGAGTCGCCCGCGCTCAAGAAGCGGGTCCGGATGGACAAGGCGCCCGAGCTGCGCCGCAAGCACACCCGCGAGCGACTGCGCACCATCGGGTTCCTCTCCCCCTGGCTGGTCGGTTTCTCCGTCTTCTTCGGTTATCCGCTCCTCGCCACCGTCTATTTCTCGTTCATGCACTACAACCAGATCAAGGCCCCGGACTTCGTGGGCCTGCGCAACTGGAAGTACGTGCTGACGCAGATGCCGCTGTTCGGCCCGGCGCTGTGGAACACGCTGTGGCTGGTCGTCGTGATGGTCGCGCTGCGCGTCGTCTTCGGCCTCGGCATCGGCCTGCTCATCACTAAGATCAAATCCGGTGTCGGGTTCTTCCGGACCGCCTTCTACATTCCCTATCTCGCGCCGCCCGTCGCCGCGACCGTCGCCTTCGTCTTCCTGCTGAACCCTGGTACGGGCCCGGTCAACGAGGCGCTCTCGGCGATCGGCATCGACGCGCCGAACTGGTTCAACGACGCGGCCTGGGCCAAGCCCTCGCTGGTGATGCTCTCCCTGTGGGGCATCGGCGACCTGATGGTCATCTTCATGGCCGCGCTGCTGGACGTGCCCAAGGAGCAGTACGAGGCCGCAGAGTTGGACGGCGCGGGCGCGTTCTCCAAGTTCCGCTATGTGACCTGGCCGTCGATCACCCCGATCGTGATGTTCGCGGTGGTCACCGGCGTCGTGCAGACCATGCAGTACTACACGCAGGCGCTGGTCGCCGGGAAGCTCGCCTCCGGCGTCACCATCGGCCCCGGCACGGTCATCCAGCCCGGCTACCCCGACCACTCGACGCTCACCGTGCCGCAGCTCGTCTACCAGCTCGGCTTCCAGAACTTCAACACCGGCGCGGCGTGCGTGCTCTCGCTCGTACTCTTCGTCATCGCCATGGCCGTGACCTCGCTGCTGATGCGCAAGCGCGCCGGCCTGCTGACGGCGGAGGACTGATCCCGTGACCTCGACCACCCTGACCGCCCCGCAGCCCGCGCCGGCCCCTTCCCGGGGCGCCCCGGCGCGCCTGCCGGCCCCCGTCCGCCGCAAGCGGGCCCTGCACTGGATCGCGGTGCACGCGGTCGCCATCGCCGCCGCGCTCTTCTTCGTCCTGCCGTTCGTCTTCGTCTTCCTGACCTCCGTGATGAGCGACAGCCAGGCGATGAGCGGCGACCTGTGGCCGCACGAATGGAACTGGTCCAACTACGCCGACGTCATCAACACCCCCGGTTTCCTGGACTGGTGGAAAAATTCGCTGATGTACGCGGGGCTGGGCACGCTGTTCACCGTGTGCTCGTCGATACCCGTGGCGTACGCGCTCGCCAAGTTCCGTTTCCGGGGCCGCCGGACCGCGATGCTGCTGGTGATCTCCACGATGATGCTGCCGCCGCAGGTCATCGTGATCCCGATGTACCTGGTGTGGGCCCAGCAGCTGCATCTGTCCGGCTCGCTGTGGCCGCTGATCATCCCGATGGCGTTCGGCGACGCGTACTCCATCTTCCTGCTGCGCCAGTTCCTGCTGACGATTCCCAAGGAATACATCGAGTCGGCGAAGGTCGACGGCTGCGGCGAAATGCGCACGCTGCTGAAGATCGTGGTCCCGATGGCCAAGCCCGGCATCGCGGCCGTCGCGCTCTTCCAGTTCTTCTACTGCTGGAACGACTACTTCGGACCGCAGATCTACGCGGCCCAGAACCCGGCCGCGTGGACGCTGAGTTACGGGCTCGAATCGTTCAAGAGCGCGCACAGCGTCAACTGGAACATGACCATGGCCGCGACGATTCTCGTCATGGCCCCTGTCATCATTGTTTTCTTCTTCGCACAAAAGGCCTTCGTCGAAGGCGTCACTCTCACCGGAGTAAAGGGCTGATTTTTCGTGAAGCTCGCAGTGGTCGGCGGAGGCTCGACCTACACCCCCGAACTCATCGACGGATTCGCGCGGCTGCGCGACGTGCTGCCGTTGGAAGAGCTCGTCCTCATCGACCCGGCCGCCGACCGGCTGGAGCTGGTGGGCGGGCTGGCGCGGCGCATCTTCGCCAAGCAGGGCCACCCCGGCCGCATCTCCTGGACCGATGACGTCGACGCCGGCGTGGACGGCGCGGACGCCGTCCTGCTCCAGCTGCGCGTCGGCGGCCAGGCGGCCCGGAACAAGGACGAGACCTGGCCGCTGGAGTGCGGCTGCGTCGGCCAGGAGACCACCGGCGCGGGCGGCCTCGCCAAGGCGCTGCGCACGGTCCCGGTGGTCCTCGACATCGCCGAGCGGGTCCGGCGCCGCAACCCGGACGCGTGGATCATCGACTTCACCAACCCGGTCGGCATCGTCACCCGCGCGCTCCTGACCGCCGGGCACAAGGCCGTCGGCCTGTGCAACGTGGCCATCGGCTTCCAGCGGAAGTTCGCCAAGCTGCTCGACGTCACGCCGGAGGAGGTCGCCCTCGACCACGTGGGCCTCAACCACCTCACGTGGGAGCGGGGCGTGCGCGTCGGCGGCGAGGACGTGCTGCCGAAGCTGATCTCCGAGCACGGCGACGCCATCGCGGCGGACCTGCACATGCCGCGCTCCCTGGTGGACCGGCTCGGCGTCGTCCCCTCGTACTACCTGCGGTACTTCTACCAGCACGACGAGGTCGTACGGGAGCTGAAGACCCAGCCGTCGCGCGCCGCCCAGGTGGCCGAGATGGAGAAGCAGCTCCTGGAGATGTACGGCGACCCGGCGCTGGACGAGAAGCCGGCGCTGCTCGGCAAGCGCGGCGGCGCGTTCTACTCGGAGGCGGCCGTCGCGCTGACCTCCTCGCTGCTGCGCGACACCGGCGACGTGCAGGTCGTGAACACCCTGAACAACGGCACCCTGCCGTTCCTCCCCGACGACGCCGTCATCGAGGTCCCGGCCACGGTCGACGCCCGCGGCACGCACCCGCTGCCGGTACGGGCGCTGGAACCGCTGTACTCGGGGCTGATCGCGAACGTCACGGCGTACGAGCACCTGGCGCTGGACGCCGCCCTCAAGGGCGGCGAGGGCCGCGTGTTCGACGCGCTGCTGGCGCACCCGCTCGTCGGCCAGATCGAGTACGCGCGGAAGCTGACGGACGACCTCATCGCGCACAACCGGGAGCACCTCACGTGGGCCTGACCGACGCCCAGTCACCCCGGGCGCTCCACCCCGGGGCAACGCTCGCCATCGACGCGGGCAACAGCAAGACCGACGTCGCGCTGATCGCGGCCGACGGCGGCGTGCTCGGCACGGCCCGCGGCGGCGGCTTCCAGCCGCCGACGATCGGCGCCGAGCGCGCGGTCGCGGGCCTGGCGCCGCTCGTCGCGCACGCCGCGCGGCAGGCGCGCGCCGGAAAGGGCGGACCGCTCCTCGTGGAGCATGTCTCCGCCTGCCTGGCCAACGCGGACCTGCCGGTGGAGGAGGCGCGGTTGGAGGCGGAGATCGTCTCGTACGGCTGGGCCCGTACGGTCACCGTCGCCAACGACACCTTCGCCCTGCTGAGATCCGGCCTGCCGGACGAGACCGAGCCGACCGGCGTCGCCGTCGTCTGCGGCGCGGGCATCAACTGCGCGGGGCTGGCGCCCGGCGGCCGCAGCGCCCGCTTCCCCGCCATCGGCCGGATATCCGGCGACTGGGGCGGCGGCGGGCACCTCGCCGACGAGGCCCTGTGGTGGGCGGCGCGCGCCGAGGACGGGCGCGGCGAGGACACCGAGCTGGCACGGGCGCTGCCCGCGCACTACGGCCTGACGACGATGCTGGAGCTGATCGAGGCGATCCACCTCGGGCCGGTCACGCACGCCCGGCGGCACGAGATCAACCCCGTGCTGTTCGCGGTGGCCGCGGCGGGCGACCCGATCGCGCGCGCGATCATCGCCCGGCAGGCGGACGAGGTGGTCACGATGGCCACGGTCGCGCTGACCCGGCTGGACCTGCTCGACGTGAACGCGCCCGTCGTCCTCGGCGGGGGGGTGCTCGCGGCCCGCCACCCGCTGCTGCACGACCGGGTGGTGGAGCTGCTGGCCGAGAGCGCGCCGAAGGCCGCGCCGGTGGTCGTCACCGCCCCGCCGGTGCTGGGCGCGGCCCTCCTCGGCCTGGACCACGCGGCGGCCCCGGCCGACGCCTACGACCGGCTGCGGGCGCACTACATGTAGCGGACGCACCGCGGGTCACGGACGCGGTGCGCGCTATGGGGGCATGGGCGCGGTGCGCGCTATGGGGGCATGGGCGCGGCGGCCGTCGCCGCGCGGGTCGTCCGGGCCCCGTCTCCGTGGGGGAGGCGGGGCCCGGCGCCGCCCGCGAGGGCGGTCCCGTCCCCCGAACGGCCGCTGCCGTCCCGCGCATCGCACGGGAACCGAACAAGCCCGTCGGGCGTGGAGAGAGGGGAAGAGCGCGGACATCGCGCCGCTCCCGAGGATCGCGATCAGAACAAGATCCAGCCAATACCCGTGTGGTTGTCAGTGGCTGTGGCCATACTGACTGGCCGGGTACTTCGTCGCCCGTCCCGCCGGGCGGGGCGGCGCCGGCCGCCAGTGACCGAGGGGGAGGTCTTGTGTCAAACCCGCCGACCGGGAGCGCGCGGCCGTCCGCGCCGACGGCTGAGCGCACGGCGCCTGCCGGGCCGCCGGGCCCGCGCACGGGCCCGCTCGCCCCGGCCTCCCCTGCCTCTCCGGCTTCTTCGGAGAACGCGCCCCGGCGCAAGGCATGGAGCGAGGGGCTCGACCGGGTGCGTACGGCGGCGACGACCGAGCCGGGCCGGCTGCGCGTCATCGGGGCCGTACTGGCCGTGCTCGTCCTCGCGTTCGGCGCGGTGACGGCCTGGCAGGTCACCGAGCGGGCGACCGCCGCGGGCTCCGTGAAGGACCGCAGCCAGCCGCTCAGCGCGAACGCGGCGGACATCTACCGCTCGCTGGCGGACGCCGACGCCACGGCGGCCGGCGGGTTCCTCGCGGGCGGCCAGGAGCCGCGCGAGGTCCGCCGCCGGTACGAGCGCGACATCGGCCACGCCTCCGACCTGCTGGTGAAGGCCGGGGCGAACACTTCCGGCTCGCGGGCCGCGCGCGACCAGATCACCAAGCTGAACCGTCAGCTCCCCTTCTACACGGGATACATAGAGTCCGCCCGGGCCAACAACCGGCAGGGCCTGCCGCTCGGCGGCGCCTATCTGCGGTACGCGAGCGAGACGATGCGCGGCGAACTGCTGCCCGCCGCCTCCAAGCTGTACGAGACGGAGACCGCCCGGCTGGACTCCGACTACGGGGACGCCAAGTCCTGGCCGTGGGCGGCGACCGGCGTCGGCCTGCTCGCCCTGGGCGCGCTCGGCTGGGCGCAGCGCCGCAACTACCGCCGTACGAACCGGGTGTTCAACCGGGGGCTGCTGGCCGCGACCGCCGCGTCCACGGTGGTGCTGCTGTGGCTGGTGGTCGGCCACTCCCTGGCCCGCTCGGGGCTCAACGAGTCCTCCACGCACGGCGCGCAGTCGCTCCACGTGCTCAACGAGGCGCGGATCGGCACGCTCCAGGCCCGCGGCGACGAGAACCTGACCCTGGTGGCCCGCGGGGCCGTGCTCACCCCGGGCGGCGACGACGCGTACGAGGTCAGCTACAAGGCGGGCATGCGCAGGCTCGTCGGCTCCGGCGCCGAGGGCGCGGCGGCCGCGGACAGCCTCCTCGACCGCGCCAAGGACCTGGCCGACGACCCGAAGGGCAGCGCCCCGGTGGCCCGGGCCCTCGACGGTGTACGGGAGTGGCAGCGGCGGCACGCGGACGCCCGCGCGAAGGACGACAGCGGGGACTACGACCACGCGCTGCCCAAGGTGATCGGCGCGAAGGACAGCACGGGCGAGTCCTTCGACCGGGTGGACGACGAGTTGGCGGCCGCCGTCCGGCACGAGCAGGACGAGTTCGACCGCGCGGCCGGCGACGGGCGCGGGGCGCTGGAGTGGATGGCGGCCGGCGCCGTCGTACTGGCCGTGCTCGGCGCGGCCGGCACGGTCCTCGGCATCGGCCGCAGGCTCTCGGAGTACCGGTGACAGGGGGCGTGGGCATGCGAGCGGGTGCGGCAGGCGAAGAGGGGCCCGGCGGCCCGCCGACGACGCGGAGGAAGCCGTCGTGCGTTCCGGGTCGGCCCCGTACAGCCGGTACGGGCTCCGGCCGTGCCCGCCGGGCGGCCGTGCTCGCCGCGGGCGCCCTGGCGGTGGCCGCCGCGCTCACGGCCTCCGTCCTGAGCGGCGCCCCGGGGGACGCGGCGAACGGGCAGCGGGCCCAGGCGCGTACAACCGGGGCCCATGCGGTCGGAGCCGCCGCCGACGCCCCGGCGCCGTGCGAGCACCCCGAGGCGAGCCTCAGCCCGTCGGACGGCGCCGGTCCGGCCGTGCAGCGGATCAAGGACCGCGGCCGACTGATCGCCGGCGTGGACCAGAACAGCTACCGCTGGGGGTACCGCGACCCGGCGACCGGCCGCCTCAGCGGCTTCGACATCGAGCTCGTACGGGCCATCGCCAAGGACATACTCGGCGACCCGGAGAAGGTCACCTGGCTCGCCATCCCCACCAACAAGCGCATCGACGTGCTGCGCGACAAGAAGGTGGACCTCGTCGCCCGCACCATGACGGTCAACTGCGAGCGCATCAAGCAGGTCGCCTTCTCCACCGCCTACTTCGAGGCCGGCCAGCAGGTGCTGGTGCCCGACGGATCGACGATCACCGCCTTCGACGACACGCTGAAGGGGAAGCGGGTGTGCACGGCCAAGGGGTCCACCGGCGAGTCGGAGCTCAAGAACGAGGCGCACGGCGCGGAGGTCCGCACCGTGCCGAACCAGCTCGACTGCCTGGTGCGGCTCCAGTTGGGCCAGGTCGACGCGGTGGTCACCGACAACGCGCTGGCCGCGGGCCAGGCGGCGCAGGACCCGTCGGTGAAACTGGTCGGCAAGCCGTTCACCACGGAGCCGTACGGGGTGGCGATGAACCTCGGGGACGAGGATCTGGTCCGCCGGGTCAACAAGGTGCTGGACGACTACCGGCGCGGGGGCGAGGGCAGCCAGTGGATGCTGGCGTACCGGAAGTGGCTCGCGAAGAGCCTCACCGGAATCAAGAACCCGGCGCCGCCCAAGCCCCTCTACAAGGACTAGACACCACCACGAGTGCCACACGGTCGCGAGGCCGCGAGGACCGGCTCCACCGGTACCCCACAGCCACGAGGACTGGACACGGCAAGGATCGGGCACAGCAGAAACGGACACGCGAACAACACCTGACTCAGCAGCCCAACGGGAATGAACCGGCGACGCGCGGCACCCGCCGCGGACAGGAGAGGTGATCGATGGCGGTCTCGGGACCTACCGGGCCGGCCCTGAGCCGTGAGGAGGCGGACCGCGCGCTGGCCAGGCTCGGCGCCGAACACGAGGCCGTCGAAACCTCCCTGCTCGCGCTCCAGGACCACGCCGGCCGCAGACTGCTCGAAGGCGCGGAGCTGACCGGCGGCACCAAGAGCCGGTGGGAGGCCACGGAGCCGCTCATCAACCTCCTGTGGACCTACTTCGACGCGTACACCGCGGCCCTGACCGGGGCCCGCGAGCTGCGCGCCCGCCGCCGCTGGCCCACCCAGAGCGAGCTGGCCGACCTCACCGAACTGCTGCGGGGCGCGTGCGTCACGCTGCCGGACACCGGCGCCCCGACCGGTTCGGCGCTGCTCAGCGAGCGGTTGAGCCTCCAGGAGCTCGTCGCCCGGATGAACGGCTGGTACGCCCGGGCCCTCGACGTCGTCGTCACCGCCGACGCCGTGTGGTCCGCGCTGCCCGCCCGGATAGACCTGCTCTCCGCCGAGCTGGGGCGCACCCGCTCGCTGGCCCACTCCGTGGGCGTACGCCCCGGCGAGCACCCGGCCGGCGACGACCTGGAGCGGATCACCCGCGAACTGACCGCGCTGCGCGCCGAGGTGATCTCCGATCCGCTCTCCTTCTGGTCCGGCGCGTCCCCGAGCGCCGCGCCCGGCGGCGGCCGGCCCGACACCGAGCGCTACGACCGGGCGGCCCGCGCCCTGGAGGACGTCCGGCGCGAGATCGAGGCCGTGCTGGCGGTGCGGCAGGACTCCGAGCAGCGGCTGATGCGCCTGCGCGACGTGCTCTCCCGCGCGGACCGCACCCTGACCGAGGCGCGGCAGGCGCGCGGCGAGGTCCTCGCGAAGATCGCCGCGTCCGTGGTGCCCGCGGTGACGGGGCCGTCCACGGCGCTGCACGAGCAGCTCGCGGCGGCGGCCGACTACCGCAGGCGCGCCCAGTGGCACCGGCTCTCGCCGCTGCTGGACACGCTGGAGCGGCGGGCCGAGGACGAGTTGCTGCGGGCCCGCGAGTCGCTGACGGCCGTCACCGCGCCGCTGGCCGTACGGGCCGAGCTGCGCGGCCGGCTCGACGCGTACAAGGCGAAGGCCGCGCGGCACGGGATGGCGGAGGACCCGCTGCTCGTGGAGCGCTATGACGCGGCCCGCCGGATGCTGTGGAGCGCGCCGTGTGATCTGCTGGCGGCGGAACAGGCCGTGCTCCGCTATCAGCGGGCCACGGCGGAAGTGCTGGTGCCGCAGCAGCCGGGCCACGCCGACCACAGGGGGGAGCCGTCGTGAGGGGACTCGGCGCGCGGATGAGCGCGGCGGCGGGCGAGCGGGGCGGAGGGCGGATATGAGCGCCTGTCAGCGGCCGGGCTGCGAGGGCTCGTACGAGGATGTCGGCGGCGGCGAGATGTACTGCGACACCTGCGGGCTCGCGCCCGTCGTCTCGCCCGACGGCATGGTGGGCTCACCGGCCACCGGCGTCGCGGCGGGCCGCAGATCCGGCAGGTCCAGCGGATCGGGCGGCTCCGGCAGATCAGGCGGGTCAGGCGGCTCCGGGAGCGGATCCGGCTCGGGCTCCGGCTCGGGATCGGACTCCCGGTCCTCCGGAACGTCCAGGTCCTCGACCTCCCGCCGCTCGGTCTCCGGGCGGCTCTCGCGCTCCCTGTCGGGGACGGCCACCGCCCGCTCGGTGTCGGTGCGCAGCTCGCAGTCGGCGTCCTCCGCGTCCGGCCGCAACAAGCTGGGCGCGGGCCTGGTGACCATGCCGGCGGTGCCGCGCCCCGACCCGCGGTCCGCGGTGCTGGAGAGGCCGGAGGTGCCGGAGCGCAAGCGGTTCTGCAGCAAGAGCGACTGCGGCGCGCCCGTGGGGCGTTCGCGGGGCGAGCGGCCGGGCCGTACGGAGGGGTTCTGCACCAAGTGCGGGCATCCGTACTCCTTCGTACCGAAGCTGCGGCCGGGCGACATCGTGCACGGCCAGTACGAGGTGGCGGGGTGCCTGGCGCACGGCGGCCTCGGCTGGATCTACCTGGCGATCGACCGCGCGGTGTCCGACCGCTGGGTGGTGCTCAAGGGCCTGCTCGACACCGGTGACGAGGACGCGCTGGCCGTTGCCCTCTCCGAGCGGCGCTTCCTCGCGGAGATCGAGCACTCCAACATCGTCCGCATCTACAACTTCGTGGAACACCTCGACCAGCGCACCGGCTCCCTCGACGGCTACATCGTCATGGAGTACGTGGGCGGCAAGTCGCTCAAGGAGATCGCCAACGAGCGGCGCGCGGCGGACGGCCGGCGCGACCCGCTGCCGGTCGGGCAGGCGTGCGCGTACGGCATCGAGGCGCTGGAGGCGCTGGGGCACCTGCACAGCCGCAACCTCCTGTACTGCGACTTCAAGGTCGACAACGCCATCCAGCAGGACGACCAGCTCAAGCTCATCGACATGGGCGCGGTCCGGCGGATGGACGACCAGGACAGCGCGATCTACGGCACGGTCGGCTACCAGGCCCCGGAGGTCGCGGAGACCGGCCCGTCCGTCGCCTCCGACCTGTACACGGTCGCGCGCACGCTGGCCGTCCTCACCTTCGACTTCCAGGGCTACACCAGCGTCTTCCTGGACGTGCTGCCCGACCCCGAGCACATCGAGGTCTTCTCCCGGTACGAGTCCTTCTACCGGCTGCTCGTACGGGCCACCGACCCCGATCCGGCGCGGCGGTTCGCCTCGGCCGAGGAGATGGCGGACCAGCTGACGGGGGTGCTGCGCGAGGTCGTGGCCCTCCAGACGGGGCAGCCGCGGCCCGCGCTGTCCACGCTGTTCGGGCCGGAACTGCGGGTCGTGGACACGCGGTTGTTCGCCGAGCAGGGCGGCGACGTCTCCGTGCTGGGTTCGCGGCCGGGCGCCCGGGCGGGGCGCAAGGCGGTGGCGGTGGCCGCGCCGCCGCTGCTGCCGGCCCAGCTGCCGCCGGCCGGCGCGCATCCGGGCGCCCCGGCCGCCTCGCACGCGACGTCCGTGACGATCCCGGAGGCCGGGGCGGCGCCGGAGCCGTCGTCCTCGGGTGCGCCGGCCGTCGCGCGGATCGACGCGCGCGCCACGGCGCTCGCCCTCCCCGTGCCGCACGTCGCGCCGGGCGATCCGAACGCGGGGTTCCTCGCCGGGCTGCTCGCCTCGCACCCCGCCGAGCTGCACGCGGCGCTCCAGGCCGCCCCCGGCGACTCCCCGGAGCTGCGGCTGCGGCGCGTACGGGCGCGGCTGGAGCTCGGCGAGGTGCGGGAGGCGGCCGAGGCGCTGGCCGAGCTGGAGGCGGCCCACCCGGACGACTGGCGGATCATCTGGTACCGCGGGCTGCTCGCGATGTCCGTCGGCGACAACGGGACGGCGGCGCTCTCCTTCGACGCCGTCTACGACGCGTTCCCGGGCGAGCCCGCGCCGAAGCTCGCGCTCGGGGTCTGCGCCGAGTTGCTGGGGCAGCTCGACAACGCGGCCGAGTACTACCACCTGGTGTGGGCGGCCGACCCGAGCTATGTCAGCGCCGCGTTCGGCCTGGCCCGCGTCCGGCTCGGCGCCGGGGACCGGACGGGCGCGGTGCGCGCGCTGGAGTCCGTACCGGAGTCGTCGATCCACTACACGGCGGCGCGCGTCGCGGCCGTACGGGCCCGGCTGCGGCAGCGCGCGGCGCGGGACCCGCTGCTGGAGGATCTGAGCGCCGCGGCGGGGCAGGTCGAGCGGCTGCGGGAGTTCGGGCTGGACGCGGTCCGCCGGGAGCAGCTCTCCACCGAGGTGCTGGGCAGCGCGCTGGACTGGGTGCTGTCCGGCCGGCCGGGCGCGCCGCCCGCCGAACGCGGCGCGCCGACGCTGCTCGGCTGCGGTGTGGACGAGCGCGGGCTACGGTTCGGGCTGGAACGCTCGTACCGAGTGCTCGCGCGCCTCGCCCAGCGCGGCGAGGAGAGGATCGAACTGGTGGAACGGGCCAACCGCTTCCGCCCAAGGACATGGGTGTGATCGATGTCGCAGATGCCGCAACTCCCGCAGCTGGCGGTGTGCCCGCAGTGCGCGGAACCGTTGGAGGCGGGTGACAATTTCTGCGGCGGGTGCGGTGCCGACCTGTCGGCCGGCGCTCCGGCGGCCGGAGCGCCCCCGGCCGCCCCGTCGAACGGCGCCGCCCACGGCGGCCAGGGCCCGGGCCCGTACGGACAGGGCTCGTACGGGCAGGATGCGTACGGGCAAGGCTCGTACGGGCAGGATGTGTACGCGCAGGCTCCGTCCGCGGGGGCCCCTTCCGCGCGGGCCTCGGAGGACTATCCGCTGGCGGCGCCCGCGGCCGACGCGAGCGCGGCCCCGGGGGGCGGCGCCGAGATCGGCCCCGCCGCGGCGAACGGCGACGCCGGCACCGGCCGGCCGCACGGACAAGCCGCCGCGGCCGGACCGGCCGGCGGCGGCATGAGCGACCCGAGGGAAGGCGTCATGGTCGGCGTTCCGCGTGGGCGCCGGTGCGGCGCGTGCCGCGCCGGGGTGATCGGCGAGGACGGTTACTGCGAGCGCTGCGGGCACTCCCAGCCGCGCGAACGGGACCACATGGAAGAGGAACTGGCGGATGTCGCCGCGGTCAGCGACCGGGGGCTGCGGCACCACCGCAACGAGGACGCGTTCGCGCTGTCCGCGGCGACCCTCGCGGACGGCGCCCCGGCCGTGGTGGCGGTCGTCTGCGACGGCGTGTCCTCGGCGACCCGGCCCGACGAGGCGTCGGCGGCGGCCTCCGTCGCCGCGCGCGCCGCGCTGACCGAGGCGCTGCCGCTGGGCGCCCACCCGCAGCAGGCCATGCACGACGCGCTGCTCGCCGCCGCCGAGTCGGTGGGGGCCCTCGCCGAGCCGGTGAACCAGCCGCGCGAGCACGACGAGCACCGCCACCAGAACGCCCCGGCCTGCACCATCGTGAGCGCGGTGGTCGGGGCCGGGGTGCTGACCGTCGGCTGGATCGGCGACAGCCGCGTGTACTGGGTGCCCGACGACCGCGCCACCCGTGCGGCCCGGCTCACCGAGGACGACTCCTGGGCCGAGCAGATGGTGGCGAACGGGCTGATGTCGCAGGCCGAGGCGTACGCGGACGACCGGGCGCACGCCATCACGGGCTGGCTGGGGGCGGACGCGTACGAACTGGAGCCGCACACGGCTTCCTTCACCCCGGACCGGCCGGGTGTAGTGGTGGTGTGCACCGACGGGCTGTGGAACTACGCCGAGTCCGCCGAGCAGATGGCCGCCGCGGTGCCGCTGGACGCCCGCGCCCGGCCGCTGCACAGCGCGCGGTTCCTGGTGGGCCACGCCTTGGACGGCGGGGGCCACGACAACGTAACAGTGGCGATCCTGCCGTTCCCCGGGCCGCCGCAGGGGGCAGGATCCGCCTGAGCCCTGAATCCGAGGGCTGACGGGGGGAAGTACGCGCCGGCGTCCGGGGGGACGACGCGACGCGTCCGTCCGCTCGCCTACTTTCTGTGTCTACGCAGGTGGAGAGCCGAGGAGCGGATCAGATGGCCACCTTCTCCAAATCGAACGTGCCGCAGTTCTCGGTCGAGGTCTATCAGAACGAGTACCTCCCCGAGGGCGGCCGCGAGGTGAACGCGATCGTCACGGTCACCGCCACGGGCGGCGGCACCACCGGCGGGATGGTGCCTTCTCCGCGGACGGGGACAGCCTCGGGAACGGGCTCGGGAACGGGCGACGGGGCGGCGGACCGGTCCCCGGACGCGGCCGTCGTGATCATGGTCGACTGCTCCGGTTCGATGGACTACCCGCCCGCCAAGATGCGCAACGCGCGCGACGCGACGGCCGCCGCGGTGGGGACAGTGCGCGACGGCGTCGCCTTCGCCGTCGTCGCTGGTACGCACCAGGCGAAGGAGGTCTACCCGGGCGGCGGCCGGCTCGCGGTGGCGAGCGCGGCGACCCGGGCGCAGGCCAAGGACGCGCTGCGCAAGCTCAGCGCGGGCGGCGGCACCGCGATCGGCACCTGGCTGCGGCTCGCGGACCGGCTGCTGGGCTCCGCCGACGTCGCGATCCGGCACGGCATCCTGCTCACCGACGGCCGCAACGAGCACGAGTCGCCGGAGGACCTGCGCAACTCCCTGGACGCGTGCGCGGGGCGGTTCACCTGCGACGCGCGTGGCGTCGGCACGGACTGGGAGGTCAAGGAGGTCACGGGGATAGCCTCGGCGCTGCTCGGCTCCGCCGACATCGTCGCCGATCCCGCCGAACTCGCCGCGGACTTCACGCGGATGATGGAGGCGGCGATGGGCAAGGAGGTCGGGGACGTCAACCTCCGGCTGTGGACGCCGCAGGGCGCCGAGATCGTCTTCGTCAAGCAAGTCGCGCCCACCGTCGAGGAGCTGACGGGGCGGCGTACGGAGTCGGGCCCGCGCTCGGGCGACTACCCGACGGGTTCGTGGGGCGACGAGTCCCGCGACTACCACGTCTGCGTGCGGGTGCCGGACGCCGGCGTCGGCCAGGAGATGCTGGCGGCGCGCGTCTCGCTGGTACTGCCCGAGGGCGCCGACGGCGGCGGCCCGCGGCCGCTCTCGCAGGGGCTGGTACGCGCCGTGTGGACGGACGACCTGGCCGCCTCGACCTCGATCAACCCGCAGGTCGCGCACTACACCGGCCAGGCCGAGCTGGCCCAGGTCATCCAGCAGGGGCTGCACCTGCGCAAGTCCGGGGACATCGACGGAGCGACGGCGAAACTGGGCCGCGCCGTACAGTTGGCGGGCGCTTCGGGGAACGAGGGAACGGCGAAATTGCTTGCGAAGGTGGTGGACGTCGTCGACGCGGCGACGGGTACTGTGCGACTGAAGGCGAAGGTCACGGAGGAGGCGGAGATGACGCTGGAAACCCGCTCCACCAAAACGGTTCGCGTCAAGAAGTAGCGCTGTAGCGGTCGTCGGCGAGCTCCCCGGCGAAACCGCCAGTACGGAACGGCAACAAACGGCACAAGAGGGGGAATCAACCGACATGCCGACCTGCCCGAACGGTCACCAGTCGGCGGCCGAGGACTGGTGCGAGGTGTGCGGCCACCGGATGTCGGGAACACCGATGCCCGAAGGCGCCGCCCCGCCGCCACCGCCCCTGCCCGGCACCCCGCCCCCGCCGGGCTCCCAGCCGCCGCTTCCCGGTACACCGCCGTCCGCCCCCGGCTCCCACGGCTCGCCCGGCGGCGGGTACGGCTACCCCGGTCAGCCGCCCGCGGGCGGACCGGACGCCGCCGGCCAGGGCGAGCTGTGCCCGCGGTGCGGTACGCCCCGCGAACCGCAGGCGCCGTTCTGCGAGGAGTGCCGCTACAACTTCCTGACGCACACGCCGTCCTCGCACACGCCCGCCTCGTACGCGCCGCCGCCGACGCCGGGCTTCCAGTCGGCCCCGCCGCCGGTGCCGCCGACGCCGTACCAGACGCAGCCGCCGCAGAGTTACGAGTACCACGGCTCGCGCCCCTCCCAGATCAACCGCTCGGCCGAACCGCTGCACCCCGAGCCCGAATCGGAGCGACAGAGTCCGCCGCCCGCCCCCGCGTTCGGCGGAGGCGGAGGCGGTGGCGGAGGCGGTGGCGATGACTGGGTGCTGCCCCCGCCGATCGCGTCGGCGCCGGAGGCCCCGCAACCCTCCGCCGGCGACGACTTCCCGAACGCGAACGCGCAGGCCCCCGCCGCCGGCCCGCCCCGGCCGCCGTACGAGGCTCCGCCGGGGGCTCCGTACGAGCCGCAGCCGTTCCCGGGACAGCCGACGGGCCGGCCGGCCGGTCAGCCGGCTGGCCAGCCCACCGGCCAGCCCGCCGGCCGGCCGTTCGATCCGGACTTCGCGCCGGAGAGCGGCGGCTACCGGGGCGGCTCGGCCCCGCTCGCCCCGCCGCAGCCGCCGCCCGGCTCCGATCCGTACCGGCCCGATCCGTACGGCTCCGACCCGTACGGGTCCGGTCAGCCGGTACCGGCGCAGCCTGGGGCCCCGCAGCCCGCCCCTGGCCCGTACGGCTCCGATTCGTACGGCTCCGATCCGTACGGCCACAGCGCGCACGAACAGAGCGGGTACGAGCAGAGCGGGTACGAGCAGCAGGGCGCACCCGGCGCGACGGACAGCTGGGTCGCCGTCATCGCGCCGGACCGCGAGTACTTCATGGCGATGATGAACCGCAGCGGCCCCGAGGCCGGCGGGCTCAACTTGCCCGCGTACTCCCCCGAGCAGCGACTCCCGCTCAGCGGCCACCAGGTCACCATCGGCCGCCGCCGCCACAGCACCGGCGAGTCCCCCGACATCGACCTGGCCCGGCCGCCCGAGGACCCGGGCGTCTCCCACCAGCACGCCATGCTCGTGCACCAGTCGAACGGCAGCTGGGCGGTGGTCGACCAGGGCTCGACGAACGGCACCACCCTCAACGGCGCCGAGGACCCGATCAAGCCGTACGTCCCGGTGCAGCTCCGGGAGGGCGACCGGGTGCACGTGGGGGCCTGGACGACGATCACGGTGCGCCGGGGCTGAGAGCCCGGCCCCGGCGGGGCCGGGTTCCGCGACCCTCACGCCTCAACCGGTCGGCGTCAGCGGCCAGTTGTACGGGCCGTCCGGATCGTCCAGCCAGGCCCACTGCCGCGCGCCGCGCACGGTCACGCCGAAGCGCTCGCGCCCCGGTTCGCCGGTGTCCCGCCACACTCCCAGGGCCTCGACGGGGTCGAGCCGGCCCGCGGTGAGGGCGAGCAGGAACCGGAAATCGTCGTTCCGCGGCAGCCGGCGCGGCAGGCCGTCCCCGCGGACCGGCGGGGCCGCGCCGCCGCCGCGCAGCGGCACGAAGTAGGCCGGGGTGGCCAGGAAGGACCCGGCGGCGTGCTCGGCGTCGAGGACGCGCAGCGCGATCAGCCCGGTGGCGAGCGGGGCGAGCACAAGGGCGTCGGGGCGGCACTGGGCCGGCCACGCGGGCGGTACGTACGTCAGGGCGCAGGTGGCCATGATCCGGTCGAACGGGGCGCGCGCGGGGCAGCCGCGCGCGCCGTCCCCGGTGACGACGGCCGGGCGGCAGCCCGCCGCCGCCAGGTGGTTCCGGGCGGTCTCGGTGATCTCCGGGTCGAGGTCGACGGTCGTGACGTTGCGGTCCCCGAGCCGGTGGGCGAGCAGGGCCGCGTTGTAGCCGGTGCCCGCCCCGATCTCCAGGACGGTGTGCCCGTCGCGTACGTCCAGGTACTCCAGCATCCGGGCCATCAGCGAGGGCTGGCTGCTGGAGGAGACCAGTTCGCCGTCGCGAAGCCGGGTGGCGAGCGGCGCGTCCGTATAGGCCTCGGTGAGCCAGCGCTCCCGCCGCGACGGATCGGGGTCCTCGCCCCACAGCCGTTCGTACCCGCCGACGACGCCCAGGTAGAAGTACGGCACGAACAGGTGGCGCGGGACCTCCTCGAACGCGGCCCGCCACCGGGGATCGGCCAGCGCGCCGCCCGCCAGCAGCTCGCGCACGAGGCCGGCGCGCAGGTCCGTACTCCGGTCCGTACCGCCCATGTGTCCACTGTGCGACGCGGCTCGCGCTCACGCGACCACTGGACGCGAACCGCTCGTCCCACGGCTTCTCTCGGCCTCGCGTCGTTTCGCACAGGAGTCCTAGATCGCCGGTCCTCGGCCGCGGCGTCTGAGACCATGAAGAGGTGAACAAGATTCCGCGCGGCACGCTTCAGGAGCAGACCTTCTACGAGCAGGTCGGCGGCGAGGAGACCTTCCGGCGCCTGGTGCACTACTTCTACCAGGGGGTCGCCGAGGACCCGCTGCTCCGGCCGATGTACCCGGAGGAGGATCTCGGACCGGCCGAGGAGCGCTTCGCGCTGTTCCTCATGCAGTACTGGGGCGGCCCTCGCACGTACAGCGACAACCGAGGCCATCCGCGGCTGCGTATGCGGCACGCGCCGTTCACCGTGGACCGCGCCGCGCATGACGCGTGGCTGGGCCACATGCGCGCGGCCGTCGACCGGCTCGGCCTCGCCGAGGAGCATGAGACGCAGCTGTGGGACTACCTCACGTACGCCGCCGCATCCATGATCAACTCTGAGGGCTGACAAGGGCCGACGCGGCCTCCGGTCCCTGCCCGGGCCTGCCGTCCCCGCCGGGTCTCAGGCGGGGGTGACGGTGAGGCCCGCGAGCCCGCTCGCGGCGCCGCCCGTGCGGAGCGCCACCGAGCCGTAAGGGGTCCGCAGCCGCAGCCAGCCGCCCGCGGCGAACAGCGTCAGAGGCTCGTCCACGACGGCTGTCGCCCCGCTACGGGCCCTGCTGACGGACGTACGGGGCGTGGGCAGGCCCGCTGGTGCGGGCCGTTCGGGCTCCCCCGGCCGTACGGGCTCGCCCGCGGGCTCCGCGGGCCGCAGGAAGCCCAGCGACTGCGCGGCGTGCACGGCGCGCAGCGGCAGCCCCGTCCCGCCGAGGGTCCGCGACCAGATCTCGCGGCCGATGCGGTCGCGCTCGGCGCGCGTGCGCAGCTCCTGCGGGAGCGCCTCGTCGCGCGCGCGGAACTCGGCGACGGCGGCGGCGACGGCCGCCCGCACCTCGTCCGTGCCCGGCAGCCCCTCGACGCGCCGCCAGCCGCCGCGCGGCGGCAGCACCCCGGCCCACGGCGGGCCGGTGACGGCCTCGGGCACGTCGACGTCCGCGGCCTCGGGTACGTCGCCGTCCGCCGCCGTGGCGGCGTCCAGCGCGTCCGCGAGCTGCCCCGCCGAGACGGTGCGGTCCAGCGGCCCGCCCGCGGGCCCCGGCGCGGGGGCGGGCGCGAGCCGGGCCGTGCGAATGGCGAGCACCTCGAAGGACGGCGGGCGGCCGAAGACCGCGAGGGCCCCGCCGTCCGGTCCGCCGCCCGCCTGGAGGCGCACAGCGGCCGCCCGGTCGTAGTGGATCAGCCTGGCCAGGAAGGCGGCCAGGTCGGCCGCCTCCCCGGCGTCGGCGAACCGCAGCCGCTGCTCGGGCGCCGTCATGCCGCGACGGCCTCCCCCGGTGCCTCGCCCGGCTGGTCCTGGTACGCCTCCAGGAACGCCTTCTCCTCCGCGGTGATCCGCCGCGGCCTGCCCGCTTCCAGGTCGTAGGGGACGACGACGGTCGAGGCCCGTACGTACACCTCGTCGTCGTCCTTGACCTCGTACGCGACGGTCATGGAAGCCGCGGTTATCTTCGTCACCCACGTCTCGACGGTCACCGGGGCATGCCGGTGCACCAGCGGGCGCAGGTAGTTGATCTCGTGCCGGGCCACGACGGAACCGCCTGTGAACGAGGCGCTCCCCTCCCCCGGCGCGAGCCGCCACATGAAGTCGATCCGCGCCTCTTCCAGATAGCGGACGAAGACGGCGTTGTTCACATGGCCGAAGGCGTCCATGTCGGACCAGCGCATGGGGCAGGAGTAGAGATGGCGCGCCACGGTCAGCCCCGGGTCAGCTTCTTGTAGGTGGCGCGGTGCGGGCGAGCCGCGTCGGCGCCGAGCCGGTCGATCTTGTTCTTCTCGTACGACTCGAAGTTGCCCTCGAACCAGTACCACTTGGACTCGCCCTCGTAGGCGAGGATGTGGGTGGCGACCCGGTCGAGGAACCAGCGGTCGTGGGAGATGACCACCGCGGCGCCGGGGAACTCCAGCAGCGCGTTCTCCAGCGAGGAGAGGGTCTCGACGTCGAGGTCGTTCGTCGGCTCGTCGAGGAGCAGCAGGTTGCCGCCCTCCTTGAGGGTGAGCGCCAGGTTGAGGCGGTTGCGCTCGCCGCCGGAGAGGACGCCCGCGGGCTTCTGCTGGTCCGGACCCTTGAAGCCGAAGGCGCTGACGTACGCGCGGGAGGGCATCTCGACCTGGCCGACGTTGATGTAGTCGAGCTCGTCGGAGACGACGGCCCACAGCGTCTTCTTGGGGTCGATGTTGGCGCGGCTCTGGTCGACGTAGCTGACCTTGACGGTGTCGCCGATCTTGATCGTGCCGGAGTCCGGGGTCTCCAGGCCCTGGAGCATCTTGAACAGCGTGGTCTTGCCGGCGCCGTTCGGGCCGATGATGCCCACGATGCCGTTGCGCGGCAGCGTGAAGGACAGGTCGTCGATGAGGACCTTGTCGCCGAACGCCTTCGAGAGGTTGCTGACCTCGACGACGACGGAGCCCAGGCGCGGGCCCGGCGGAATCTGGATCTCCTCGAAGTCCAGCTTCCGCATCTTGTCGGCCTCGGCCGCCATCTCCTCGTAGCGGGCCAGGCGCGCCTTGGACTTGGCCTGCCGCCCCTTGGCGTTGGAGCGGACCCACTCCAGCTCTTCCTTGAGCCGCTTGGCGCGCTTGGCGTCCTTCTGGCCCTCGACCTTCAGACGGGTCTGCTTGGTCTCCAGGTACGTGGAGTAGTTGCCCTCGTAGCCGATCGCGCGGCCGCGGTCGAGCTCCAGGATCCAGCCGGCGACGTGGTCGAGAAAGTACCGGTCGTGGGTGACGGCGACGACGGTGCCGGGGTACTTCGCGAGGTGCTGCTCCAGCCACTGCACGGACTCGGCGTCCAGGTGGTTGGTGGGCTCGTCGAGGAGCAGCAGATCGGGCGCCTCAAGGAGCAGCTTGCAGAGCGCGACGCGGCGCTTCTCACCGCCGGAGAGGTTGGTGACGGGCCAGTCGCCGGGCGGGCAGCCGAGGGCGTCCATGGCCTGTTCGAGCTGGGTGTCGAGGTCCCAGGCGTTGGCGTGGTCGAGCTGCTCCTGGAGCTTGCCCATCTCGTCGAGCAGATCGTCGGAGTAGTCGGTCGCCATCAGCTCGGCGACCTCGTTGAACCGCCTGAGCTTGGCCATGGTGTCGGCCGCGCCGTCCTGGACGTTCTCCAGCACGGTCTTGGACTCGTCCAGCGGCGGCTCCTGGAGGAGCATGCCCACGGTGTAGCCGGGCGAGAGGAACGCGTCGCCGTTGGAGGGCTGCTCCAACCCCGCCATGATCTTGAGGACGGTGGACTTACCGGCGCCGTTGGGGCCGACCACACCGATCTTCGCACCGGGCAGGAAGCTCAGCGTCACGTCATCGAGGATGACCTTGTCGCCGTGCGCCTTGCGCGTCTTGCGCATCGTGTAGATGTACTCAGCCAAGAGAAACCGTCCGGCAATCGATGAGCGGGCAGAGATACACACCATCTTGCCGTACGGCCGCCCTCGGGCGGAAACCAGTAACGGCGCCGCGGCCCCGGAGCGCCTTGACGCTCCGGGGCCGCGGTGTTCAGCCGTGTTCAGAGGGTGACGATCGGCTTACTGGCCGGCCGCGCCCGCCTTCTTCTTGCGGAGCAGGAACACCGCTCCGCCGCCGACCACGACCAGGCCGGCCGCGACGCTCGCGATCACCGGGGTGGCACTGCTGCTGCCGGTCTCGGCGAGGTCACCGCCGCTCGTGGTGCTGGAGCCGCCGGTGGAGGAGGTGGAACCGGAACCGGTGGAACCGCCGGCCGACGCCGGGCTCGGGTGCGAGGACGGGGCAGGGGTGTGGCTGCCGCCGCCGGTCGACCCGGTGCCCGAGGTCTGGCAGTCCAGGACGCCGGAGAACGTCTTGGAGAAGCCGTTCGGGCCGTTGATCGTGAACTTGTACGCCTGGTCCTCGGCCACCTTCACGAAGGCGGTCTCGGACTTGCCGGGCTGCACGGTGTACTTCTTGCCGCCCAGGGTGAAGGTGAACGCCTCGTCGCCCTGGTTGGTCGCCGTGACGTTCACGCCGCCCTTGACGCAGTCCTTCTTGGCGGTGACCGCCGGTATGGCGCCCTTCTTCGCCCAGTTCGCGGTGGCCGGGGCGGAGACGTTGCTCGCGGTGGAACCGGCCAGGATCTGGGTCTGGCTCTTGGCGTACTTGCCGATGCCGGTGAAGGCGCGCCCGATCGGCACCTGGGTGGTGGCCGTGGCGGTCAGCGACGTGGAGCCGTCGGCGGTGCCGGCCGGCACGTCGAAGAACAGCTGGCTGCCGTTGACGGCGCCGGTGATGGGCTTGCCGGTCTTGTCGACGACCTTGACGCCCTTGGTGGCGGCGTCACCCGCCGCGGCCACGGTCACGTTCTTCGCGTTGGTGTGCACCGTGATCGGGCCGAGCTTCTGGCCCGACTTGCCGGAGACCGCGTTCGGCGTGAGGGTGAGGGACGGCTTGGGCTCCTCGACCTTCTCGGCGTTCTTGGTGAGGTAGTCCGCCAGCTTCTCGGCGCTCTTGTCCTTCGCGTCGACCTTCACGTGGTCCGAGTAGCGCCAGATCGCCACCTGGGTGCCGGCGGCGGCCTGGTCCTCGGTGAGCGAGTCCACGCCGGAGCTCTTGGCGAGCTTGGTGAGGTCGTTCACGTGCGGGTAGGAGTGCTCCAGAATCCAGAGGATCTTGCCCGCATCCTGGTTGTTGTGGAGCGAGGACTGCTCCCAGTCGGTCTCCTTGTACTGCGCTCCGCTCTGTGTCGGGTTGTGGATGTCGATGCAGTACGACTGAAAGTCGCCGCCTTCGCTCACCTTCATGCGGAAGAGGCCGGCCTCAATGCCCCAGCTCTCACCCTTGTCATGCACGACCGCCTTGCCGGAGGTCGTCAGCCCGCCGAGTGTGGCGGTGGCACCGCCACCCTGGTTCTGGGGCACCTCGTCCGCGACGGCCGGACCGGCCGCGGCCATCGCACCCGCCGCGACCAGGCCGGACGCCAGGGTCGCGGCAGCAAGACGGGCGGGAACCCGCCTTTTTACAGAAATCATGGATTTCCCCTCCGGGCGAGCGCAGATCAATTGGTTGCGCCTCGCCAGCGAACTCAAAACTCAGGAGCCCCCGTTGGTACGAAACGGAATCCTAGGGATAGAGCGCACCTTGGTCCCCACTCATACCTTCGTATAACCGATCCGAATCGGAATCGTTATCAGCGAAGACCCCTGCGACCTGGGATTATCGACAAATCCACGGGGCAAATCCCCCATTTCAGACGGATGTTGACCTACCCTCAGCGCCCGTCGCGATGGACCCCACCTACCAATTGAGGCCATTCGCATGCATGGCCATTTCCGGCATCTCACCCGGAATCGCTCCCGTCATTTCCGCTGATCGGGCGTCAGCGACCCCGCCCGCGACCGCAACCGAGGCCGCGCTCGGAACTGCTGGTTCCGTATCGCCCGGCGGACCATTTCGTTCAACTCGCAATGGTTTCGCGGGTGCTACGCGCCGGAACGCCGAGGTGCCGCGCGCGAGGTCGTGTCCGATGGCCACGGCCTCGATGTCCGCCGAAAGCCATCGCTTGCCGTCGCGATCCCCCTGCTGGATACGCAACTTCCCCTGGACCACGACCGGTTCCCCCACCGAAACCGATGCCACCACATTCGACGCGAGCGACCGCCACGCCCACACCGTGTAGAAACTCGTGGAACCGTCGACCCACTCGCCGCGCCCCCGGTCGAAGCGCCGCACCGTGGAGGCCAGCCGGAACCGCGACACCGCCGCCCCCGTCGCCGCCTGCTTGAAGTCCGGCGCCGTGGCCACATTTCCCACGACCGTCACCAGTGCTTCATTCATCCCGACCGCCCCCGTTGGCTCCTCGTATCTCGTGCATTCATGCTGCCCGCACTCGCGAAATCCCGCTGAGGCCTGTGGACGAAGAGGCCGATTGTGAACAACTCGCTCACTCACAGGGGCCACAGAGGCGTCACGGGCCGCAAAAACAGCAGAGGTGCCTAGTGCACGGGGATACGGACGGGACGGGCAGGATGGGCGAGACGAGCGGGATGGACAGGGCGGACGGGACGGGCGATACGGGTGGGGCAGGCGGAACGGGCGCACAGACCACACGAGGGAACAGCCCTCACACGCCGCCCACAGCCGTCCCCGGACCCGCCGCGATGACGTACTGCTCCCGCACCTCCCGATAGCGCAGCAGCTCGGCGGCGACCGGCTCCAGCACCCGCGCCCGTCCGCACCCGGCGGCCGCGTTCCGCAGGCGCCGTTCGGCGTCCAGCCCGTACCCCCGTGCCGGGCCCCGCGCCGCGACCCGGCAGCCGGCCGCCAGTACGGGCCCGCCGAGTCCACCACCCGTCAGAACCGCTGCGGGCACCCACCATTCGCCGCCGATCCAGCCCACGACCGCCCCGAGCAGCCAGAGCGCACCGACCACGTGAAGGCCGAACAGCACCCATTGCCCAGCGGCGGCCACAGCCCACCACCCCGGCCGCACGGACGGCCTCGCCCCGCCGTCGGCCGGGCCCCGGCCCGTACGAACGGCGGCACCGCCCTTGACCCCACCAGCGTCTTCGGCGTTCCCCTCACCTCTGGCGCTTTCAGCTCTCTTGGCCTCCGCAGCGCCTCTGGCACGGCCTGCCGCTCCCACCTCGTCCAGCGCCTCCGCCAGCCCTTCGGCGCCGCGCCCGGCCGCCTCGCGCACGGCCTGTGCCCAGGGAGCGGGCAGCCCCTCGGCCGCCCCGTGCACCAAGGTCCGTACGGCCTGCTCGACCATGGGCCGCGACGCCGTGCGCGACGGCTGTCCGGCGGGGCGCGGCACATGCGTCCTCGGCCCCGCCGTGGGCCGGGACGCGCCTCCGGCGCCGACTCGGCCGCCCCGCGGCTCGCCGCCCGACCGATTCCGCCGGCGCCCGCCGATGCCGCCGGTCCGGTGGCCCTCGGCGGAACCGCCGACATCGCTGGCGCTGCCGACTCCGCCGACGCCACCGGCCGTACAGCCCCCGGCGCCCGCCTGGGCCGCCGCCTGCCGACGCCCGTACCGGCGGCGGGCCCGCGCCCACGGTGTCCCGCAGGCCCGCCCGGCGGCGCGCAGCCAGGCCCGTTCCGCGGCCTGCCCGGCCGCCGCCGCGCCCACCGCCTCGGCCAGCCGCTCCTCGAACTCCGCGCGCGCCGCCTCCGTGAGCCCCGCACGCCCCTGCGCGACGTACGCGGACCGCAGGCGCTCCGCCGCGCCGTCCACGTCCGCGGCCAGCCGCCGCTCGGCGGCGCCGCGCACGGCGGCGAACTGCCCCAGCAGCTCGCGCAGCTCGCCGACGCCTTCCCCCGTGAGCGCGGACAGCGCCAGTACGGCCGCGCCCGGGTCGCCGTGCTCGCCGAGCGCCAGCCCGTCCTCGTCCAGCAGCCGCCGCAGGTCGTCCAGCACGTGGTCGGCGGCGTCCCCGGGCAGCCGGTCCACCTGGTTGAGGACGACGAACGTCACCTCGGCGTAGCCGGCCAGCGGCCGCAGATAGCGCTCGTGCAGCACCGCGTCCGCGTACTTCTCCGGGTCGACCACCCAGATCACCGCGTCCACCAGCCCCAGCAGCCGGTCCACCTGTTCGCGGTGGTCCGAGGCGGCCGAATCGTGGTCGGGCAGGTCGACGAGCACGAGCCCGCGCATCTCCGGGTCGTACGGCCGCGGCGGCCGCAACCGCGCCTCGGCCGGGATGCGGAGCCGGTCCAGGAGCCCGCCCGCGTGGTCGGTCCAGGCGCACGCCAGGGGCGCGCAGGTGGTGGGCCGGCGCACCCCCGCCTCGGAGAGCCGGGCGCCGGCGAGGCAGTTGAAGAGCGTCGACTTTCCGCTGCCGGTGGCTCCGGCCAGGGCCACCACCGTGTGGTCCAGGGAGTGCCGCTGCCGCGCGGCGGCCTCCTCCAGGACCCGGCCGGCCTCGGCCAGGGTCCGCCGGTCCAGTCGCGTCCGGGACAGCCCGACGAGTTCGCGCAGTGCGTCGAGGCGGGGCCGTAGGGCACCGAAATCGGTCCTGGCGACGGGGAACGCGGGGGCAGTCGGCCGGGGTGCGCCGGAGGCGTGCGGCGCGATGCCGCGCGCGTCTGCCCCGTCCCCATAAACCGCGTAATCCCCGTAGCCCTCGTGGCCCCCGTAGTCCGCCGTGTACTCCTTGTGCTCCCAGCCCTGGACGCCCGGCGGTGCGGAATCCGCCCCCGCGCCGCGCCCGGCTCGCTGCCGCGCGCCATCGCCCGTAGCGCTGGGGGCCTGCGCGCCGGGTCCCTGTGCGCGGCGCGCGATCAGCCCGTCGTCCCAAGAGGCCCGACGCATCACGAGCGGCGGCACGAGGGGGACTGGGGAGGCTGTGCCGGATTCAGGGGCGAGGCCGAAACCGTCGCCGCCAGGGGCAAGGCTGAAACCGTCGCCTTCAGGGGCGAGGCCGAAGCCGTCGCCGCCGTTGTCGTCATCGGCGGCGGGCCGGGGCGGGTTCGCGGTCACCGGGGGTCACCTCTCCTTCTGCAGTACGGACAGGGCGGCGATCAGCTCGGACTGGTGCTCCGGCGCGACGGCGAGCGCGTCGAGGGGCGCGAGCCGCAGGTCCCGTTCCGTGTCGAGGACGCGTGCGAGGCAGTCGGCGAGCAGTTCGCCGCCGCGGTCGCGCAGCCGCAGGGCGCCCTGCGCGCCCAGCGTCTCGGCGAGCGTCTCGCCGGCCGTACGGGCACGACGGCCCCCCAGGAGCGCGGCGGCGAGCAGGGCGGCGACCTGTTCAGGGTCGGCGGCGACCGGCCGCTCGGCGGCTCGTACCTCTTCCTCCGCGGCCTCCTCCACGCACCGCCGCCAGCGCCGGACGGCGACGCCGACGCGGTCCGCGGCGCCGCGCGGGTCGCGGGGCGCGAGCGCGGAGGAGGCCGCGGCTGCCCCCTTGGGGAGCGCTCCGGCCTCCTCCACGTGCTCGTCGGCGGCGGCGGTGGAACAGCACAGGAGCGCGGCCAGGGACTCGGTGAGAGCGGCGAGGAGCTCTCCAGGGGTGCTGTCCCGGGGGTGGCTGTGCCAGTGGGTCAGCGCGTCGCCCGCGAGCGTCTCGCCGGCCGCGATCTCCCGCCGCACGCGTTCGCCGGCCGCCTCGTACGCCCCCTCGACGCGTTGCATCAGCCGCACGGCGGCCGCGTGCTGGGCGGCTGAGGCTCCGGCGAGGGCGGGCATCCGGGACCGCAACGAGGCGACGACTCCGGCGGCGGTACGGGCCGCGGCTGCCGTACGGGCCTCGGGGTCCTGGGCGCGGTGGGTGAGCCAGGCGCGCAGCGCGGCGACGGCGGTGGCGGGCAGGAGCCCGCTGCCGCCGCCCGCGGACTCGGGGAGTTCGGGGATGGTGAAGCGGGGGACGGAGCCGAGCCCGGCGGCGGACAGCATCGAGGCGTACTGCCGCGACACGTCGGCCGCGACCTGGTGGGGCACCCGATCCAGGACGGTGACGAGCGTCACGTCGTACTCCTTGGCGGTGCGCAGCAGGTGCCAGGGCACGGCGTCGGCGTACCGGGAGGCGGTGGTGACGAGCACCCAGACGTCGGCGGCGCAGATCAGCTCGGCGGCGAGCTCGCGGTTGCGGGTGACGAGGGAGTCGATGTCGGGGGCGTCGAGGAGGGCGAGGCCGCGGGGCAGGGCGTCATCGGCCTCGATGCGCAGGGCAGGCGGCGCGCCGTCCTCCTCGTACGCACCCTCGCCGCCCTCTTCCGGCCCCGGCTCCCGCCTCCGCCCCTCCCCGCGCGCGTAGGAGGCCGCCGTGTCCTGTGCGGGCATCCAGACCCGGCTCAGCTGCGGCAGGACCCGCAGCCCCGCGAACCAGTGGTGGTCGTCGGGGTGGCACACCAGTACGGGCGTACGCGTGGTCGGCCGCAACACTCCCGCCGCCGTGACCCGCCGCCCGACGAGCGAGTTGACGAGAGTGGACTTCCCGGCCCCCGTGGAGCCCCCGACGACGGCGAGCAGCGGCGCTTCGGGGGCCCGCAGCCGGGGCACCAGGTAGTCGTCGAGCTGCGCCAACAGCTCGACACGGCTGAGGCGCGCGCGGGCGGCGCCGGGAAGGGGGAGCGGGAAGCGTGCGGCGTCTACACGGTCACGCAGTGCGGACAGCGCGTCGAGCAGTCGGGGCCGTACGTCCAAGGTCGCCACATGTGCAGAATGCCCAATTTCGTTGGGTTTTTGAAGCGTATGGCCATCGGTGCGCGAGGCGTGGCGAGTGGGGCTCAGGCATAACGAGTACACAACACCCGCCGCCTGAGGCGTGAAAAACGATGCAGAATTCGTACCTGCCTGCGATTATCGGGACCGCTTCACCGAACCTCCACAACGTGTCACGGAGGTGAAGCAACCGGGACGAGGTGCACGAAGCCCTATCCTTGTCCCCGGCAAGGTCACGGCACCACCGAGCCCGGGGCTTCAGCTGTACGAGACCGTCACACCGGCCCCCGTAGCTCAGTGGATAGAGCAGGCGCCTTCTAAGCGCTTGGCCGCAGGTTCGAGTCCTGCCGGGGGCGCTCCAAACATGGCTGGTCAATGCCCGTACGGGCGGCCAGCGGGGCGACCGTACGTGTCGTCAGCTCCGCCAGATCGGTGGCGGTCGCGGCCGGGATGGTCACTTGGATCTGGATCTCGCGCCGGGGGCGTGTGTAGCGGACTTCCAGCCGGTAGGCGTCGTAGAGCTGTCGCTGGGCTTCTTCGGGGAGGGCGCTCAGCCGGGTGCCGAGCTGGGGCAGCAGGGTGATCAGCGCCGCATTCCGGTCCGATGTACCGGCGGCGGCCCTCTGCTGGCACTCGTGCAGTTCCGCGTCGAGTGCGCGGCGTTCCCGGTCGAGCCGGTCGTAGCGGTCGCGGATGCCGCGCCGGAACGTCTTAGGGCGTGCAGATCTTTAACTCGTGGCTTTCCGCTCGGTGGTTCGTTGGTCTGGCGTGAGCGGGTTGGAAAGTCAGCGGGCTGTGCTGGCAGCCA